>JANOYC010000001.1:0-16130 GCA_031428675.1 Microbacteriaceae bacterium
GCCCTGGACGAGGTCGTCGTACGCCTGGAGCTCCTTCTGCTTCTCGAGCAGCGGCGTGCCGGGTGGGGTGATCGTCCCGTGCAGCAGTGCGTCGTCCGTCGCGAGCAGCTCCTCGGTGGTGGGGAACGACGCCGCCGAGGACGCGGGCGAGGCGGCCAGCAGGCACCCGACGGCGGTGAGTGCGGCGAGCGTGCGCAGGCTCTTCATGCGCAGAACATAGGCCCGCCGCCAGCTCAGTCGGGTTGCCGACAAAGACCTTGTCTGCATCGGCAGGATTCCTAGTGTCGACCTCATGCACCCGCGCCTCGCCCTCCTGCTCGCCTCTACGGCGGCGCTCGCCTGCACGGCGACAGCGGCGCGGGTGCGCATGCCGCCAGTTTACGTCTCGCGGACTACAAACCGCAGGCCCCCCAGCGTCCCTCGGAGGCATTCTGCGCTGCCGCTTCCGCGGCGCGGAGTTCGGGCCACCACGCGTCGTTCTCGCCGACGCGGATTGCCTCGGCGTAACCCTCGGACACAAGAGTGAGGTTCACGAACACGCCTTCCCTCGTCCACATATACAGCAGTGCTCGCCCGTAGCGGTCGAAGGGCTCAACGTCGCTCGCCGCCCAGACCGTGCTGCCTTCTGGTAGCAGCTCGCGCAGACGATTCGTTGCGTTGTCGGCGAAGCATTCCGGTTCGGGAAGCAGCTCCGGGGTGTCCACGCCGATCAGTCGCACCTTCCGTTCCATTCCGGCGCCGTCGTTTACGAAAAGCGTGTCTCCGTCATGCACGTACCTGACGGTCAATTGCTGCGCTTCGGCAGGAATCCCTGGGGCGAATTGCGGAGCCTCCTTCGGTATCACGGTTTCCGGTCGTGGCGTGACTGCCGCGCATCCGGTAACCCCGCCGGCGATCGTCGCGGCGGTGAGCAGCGCAAGGAATCGCCCGAATAGTCGACCGGGGGCCGCGTCAGGTCTGGCAGTGCGGGCAGACATAGGTGTCCCGTTGGTCGAGTTCGGTGTTGCCGAGCGTTCCGCGCACGATCGGCGTGCCGCAGCGACGGCACTGGTGTCGTTCACGATGGCTGACCCACGTTCGGCGGCCCGGTCGGGTATCACCCGTGGTCGTGCGTTCGCTGCGGTCGCGGTTAGCGAGAATCATGCGACGGGCGAGCCGCAGCAGGTCTGGCAGATCGGGCACGTCGGCAACGGGGCGGGTGGGTAAGATTCCGCGCAGAAAGCACGTCTCATTGCGGTAGACCGTGCCAAGGCCGGCGACATTACGCTGATCGAGCAGAGCGAGGCCGATCGCGCGTTGCGGGTCGGCGAGAATTCGGCCAAGAGCGTCGGTCTCGTTCCAATCCGGCGACAGGATGTCGGGACCGAGGTATCCGATGGCGCGTTCTTCCTCACTCCGATTAAGCACTTCGAGCAATCCCAGTTGGAAGCCGACGGCGACATGCGAGGGCGTCTGCAGGATGATGCGCGCTTGCCAGGCCGGACGCCGCCACCTCGATTCGTTCGCGTAGACGTGCCACGCGCCCTCCATCTTCAGATGCGAATGGATGGAGTAGTCGCCGACGCGAATGAGGATGTGCTTTCCTCGGCTCACGACCTCGTCCACCCGTTCCCCTGCCAGATCGAGCGTCGCGAATGCGGGAACTCGAATGTCGCTTCGAAGAAGTGTCTGGGCCTCCAGCGCCGCGTTCAGGGCGCGCGCCGTGCGGAACACGGTATCTCCCTCGGGCATGAATCCAGCATCGCACTTCGCTCCCAGCAACAGTTAACCTGACCGCAACTCAATACTGATAGGTTCGACATACCCGCCGTAGACACCCACTACGGCTCTTCGATACCGGCAATGACGCCGCTAACCAAGTACCCACCGGGCGCAACGCGCGTCACCCGCCGGAATGGAGAACAGTTCACCGTGGCCATACCCATACGTGAACGGCAGCGCACGACCCGGCGCCGCCGCATTGAGGCCGGACGACACGCTCGTTCGGTCGAGAACTCATCGATCCAATCGCCGACCCTGCTGCTCGTCGTTGTTGTTGCCACCGTCGGCATCCTCGGCTACAGCTGGTTCCTGTTGAATCCGCAGAACCGCGGCGATTGGCTGCCCTATGGGCTCGTGATCACTGCCGAACTGGTGCTCATCGCCCAGGCGCTCATGTCGATGTGGACGATCCTCTCGGGCGGTCGCGACCCTCGCGATTTCGGATTCCACCGCGCGCAAGAACGCCTGTTCGATCGTGAGGCGATCCTGCGACGCGGCCTCGACGACCGACCGCAACGTTGGCCGATGCTGTTGGGCGATGCTCCCGTGACCGTCGACGTGTTTGTGACCGTCTACGGCGAGAACCTCGACACGATCCGCCGCACCGTGATCGCAGCGCTCGCAATCCGCGGCCGCCACAACACCTGGATTCTCGACGACGGGGCATCCGACGAGGTGCGCGACCTCGCGAGTGAGCTCGGCGCTCGCTACATTCGTCGTCTCACCAATCACGGTGCCAAGGCCGGCAACGTGAACCACGCGCTGTCGGTTGCGAGTGGAGAGTACTTCGCCATCTTCGACGCCGACTTCGTTCCGAAGGAAGACTTCCTCTACGAGACACTGCCGTTCTTCGTCGACGACAACCTGGCATTCGTGCAGACCCCGCAGACCTACGGCAACATGCACAACCTCGTGTCACGCGGTGCGGGCTTCATGCAATCCGTGTTCTACCGCTTTATCCAGCCAGGTCGCAATCGCTTCAACGCCGCTTTCTGTGTCGGCACAAATGTCATCTTCCGCCGTGAAGCCATTGAGGATATCGGCGGCATGTACACGGAATCGAAATCTGAGGATGTCTGGACCTCTCTTCGCCTGCACGAACGCGGGTGGCGATCCATCTACATTCCGGTGACTCTCGCAATCGGCGATGCTCCCGACACGATCGAGGGGTACACGAAGCAGCAGTTGCGCTGGGCGTCCGGTGGATTCGAGATCCTGTTGCAGCGCAATCCGTTCAGCCCGCGCACGAAACTCACGATTGACCAGCGGCTCCAGTACCTGGTGACTGCGACCTACTACTTGGTCGGCATCACTCCGCTGCTATTGCTGCTCGTGCCGCCGCTCGAGATCTACCTCGACCTGCGACCGATGAATCTCACGGTCACCTGGCTCACCTGGCTCGTCTTCTACCTCGGTTTCTATGGTGTTCAAGTGCTGTTGGCGTTTAACACGATGGGTTCGTTCCGGCTGGAGACACTCGTCATGTCGGCGGTATCGTTCCCGATTTACCTGCGGGCGTTCCTCAACGTGTTCGCGGGCAAAGAGCAGAAGTGGCACGTGACGGGGCGCGTAGGGAAGCGTGTGTCGCCGTTCAATTTCGCCATCCCGCAGGTGGTCATCTTCGCATTTCTCATGCTCACCTCGGTAGTGGGCGTGTACAAAGACGCGAGCCACGGCACCCTGTCGCTCGCGACGGCGTGGAACGTGACGAACACGATTGTGCTCGGTATCTTCATCGGTGCGGCGCTGCAGGAATCACAACTCGTGAGGGCCGCCGTCCGCGCGCAGAAGCGAGTGAAGAAGCCGGCCGGCCGTCGCGCGCTCGAACGACCGCGCATCCAACCGATCGCGACGGGAGTGCGTCGCCCGGTAGCGACTCCGGCCCGCGTTCTCATTCCGGCCGGCGGCCAACTCGCCAACGCCGCGAGCATCGACACCGCACGGAGGATCGCGTCATGACGTGGATCAACAGACTTCGCCTTCTCGGCGGTCTCATTCTCGTGCTCGTGATCGTCGCTGGAGCGACCTTCGTGCTTAATCAGCGCGAATCACAAGTGACCAGTCGATCGGCGTCGATCAAGGCGGTGAGCTACGACGTCGCGAGCGACTACTCGGGCACCGTGATCTCGCGCACCATCGAAGAGGGCGACACCGTCGTCGCAGGCGATGCGCTCCTGCGCATCCAGAGTGCGACGCTGTTGCGCGCGCAAGAGGCAGACGGTGACGTTCCCGTAAGCGGCGCGTACTCGGTGTCCGACGGCGGCATCATCACCCTTCGTGCCACGCAAGCAGGCGTCGTCTCGACCATCTCGGCTCCCGTCGGTGGCTTCGTCGATTCGAGCGTGCCGCTCGTGATCATCGATCGCGAGGGTTCCCTCTTCACTCTTGCCGAGTTCAACCTCGACCCCTACGACTTCGCTCGGATCGAGGAAGCGGCGAGCGTTGACGTGATTCTTCCCGACCGCACCCGCCTTCCAGGCACCATGTCGAGCATCAAAGTCGACACCATGGGCGGCAAGGCACTTGCAACCGTCGAGATCACCAGTGATCTACTGGTGCGCGGCGAACGAGGCGGTCTCGTCTCGCCGGGAACCCCGGTAACCGGAGTCCTCTACTTGCGCGACGACGGTCCGCTCAGCGGTGTGTATGAATCGTTCCTCGGCTTCGTCGAAAAGATCGGACTGGGATCGTTCCTGTCGTGACACTTAGCACCACACGGATCGGAGCAATCGTCGCCGGGGTCGCTGCTGTTGCGGTCGTCGTCGCCGGGTGCGCACCGACAGATCGAACTGCGCCGTTGCCGTCACAGCGACCGGCGTCGGCAACGTCGGTGTTCCCAGACTCGGAGGTCGCGAACCTCGTCGACGCCGTGCCCCAGCGCACTCTCGCTCCCATCGCGGCGATGCGACTGGCCGACGGACTGATCCCGCCGACGAGTCGGTGGTTCTCCGGCCTCGTGTTCGGTGACTCACCGCAACCCGTGTTCCCGCTGCCGTTGTCATTCGCCGTTTCGGCAACGGGTTTCGAGTTCGGAGTGCCCGCGATAACCTCCGCGCCCGACAGCATTCTCGGGCCGCACAACCCCGCGATTGTGGTCGACATCGGGGCTGACCGGAGTTTCGTGCGCGCGTATGATGACGCATCCGTGACCCTGAGCGCCGTTAACGCGGCCGACGAGGAGATCGGCACGATCACGATTGCGCAGGGATCCCCGGTCGTCACGTTCACCGCGGCGCGCTCGGTGGATGCGCAATTGTCCGGCAGCTATCAGCAGGTGACGGAGGGCGTGTGGCAAGCGACGAGCGGCGGTGACAGCTATGGCCTGGTAACCGCTGCCGAGCTGACCGCGTCGGTTCTGTCGCTGTCGGAGGGACAGTCGGCCAGCTGGGTGGCGGTGCCGTCGGGCGGCGACCTCAGCGCGCTTGCTCCCCGCGTCTCGCCACTGTCGTCGACACGCGTGTCGTGGTCGGTGACGGCTGATGCGGCAACGACGACGCTGTCCTACGTCAGCGCCGGCGGCACACTCGTCGCGACCATGCCGCACCACCGTGCCGCTCTCGCGCCCGGGACTAGGTGCGGTCTGGGCGATTACCGCAGCGTCTATGGGCGCATGGAACTGTGCCGCACGGACTCCCTGTCGTGGTCGACCCCGGCCGTGGAACCCACGGCGAACCTCGACCTCTCGAACCTCGGCGATGACGACAGGGCGTTGTTGCGGCAGCAATTGGCCGCGGATCTGCCCGACGAGGCGGCACTTGCCGCCGACACCTACTTCGGCGGCAAAGCGCTCGCTCGCTTGGCAAACCTGCTCGAGGTTGCGCTCCAACTCGGCGCGGACGCTGAGGCGGCCATGCTGCGCGAGAAACTCGGCACGGCACTGCGCGAGTGGACCGACCCGACGGGTTGCGAAACGCGCGCCGAGCGGTGTTTTGTCTATGACCCGGAAGGGCGCGGGGTCATCGGGGTGTTGCCGTCTTTCGGTTCTGATGAGTTCAACGACCACCACTTCCACTACGGCTACTTCCTCTACGCGGCGAGCGTTGCCGCGCGCGATGACGCCGCGCTCCGCGACGACATCGCGCCCGTGATCAACCTGCTGGCTGCCGATCTTGCGACCAGCGGGGAGGCCAGCTACTTTCCCAATCGCCGAGTGTTCGATGTGTACGCGGGGCACTCCTGGGCGTCGGGATTCTCGCCGTTCGCTGACGGGAACAATCAGGAATCGACATCCGAAGCGGTCAACGCGTGGAACGGTCTGGCGCTCTGGGCGGGCGTCACGGGCAACGAAGCGCTCGCCGACGAAGCGCGATGGATGCTGTCGAGCGAAGCCGCCTCGGCCAACTCCTACTGGACGAATTTCGATGAGAGCGATCCGGTCTACGCCGGGTTCGAGCACTCGATCACCTCGCTTGTCTGGGGCGGCAAGCGCGATTACGCCACCTGGTTCAGCGCCGAGCCGAATGCGAAGCTCGCAATTCTGCTGCTGCCGATCACGCCGGTGTCGGCTTACCTGGCGACGGATGCCGAACGCGTCTCGCGCAATCTGGCTGAAGCCACCGCGGGCGGTTACGACGTGCAATTCGGCGACTACCTGCTCATGTACCGAGCACTCGTCGACCCGGCTGGCGCCCTCGCTGTCGCACGTACCCTGCCTGACGAGCGCATCGACGATGGCAATTCGCGCACCTACCTGCTCGCGTGGATTCTGAGCCGCCAGGGGTAGCAACCGCCGAAATCTAGGAGCGCAGTCGGAGACCCTGGGGTGTCGCCACAAAGCCTGCGGATTCCAGCGATTCGGCTAGCGCAGTGCCGAAAATACTGTCGCCGTTGACACGTTCGATGCGCATCCGCCCGGAGACGCGCCGGATGGTTTCGACGAGCGAGGTCGCCGCAGCGGAGACAACCGCCTGATCATCACTGAAGCACAGCACGGACTTGCCTCCGCGTTCGACGAACAATGTGAGAGCGCCGTCTACGACGACCACGAGAGCGCCCGCTTTGCGGCCCGCCCGATGGTGAGCGCGTTCGTCGTCAACCGCGATTCTGGGCCAGGGCAGGGCAGCGCCGTACGGACTTGCGGGATCGGTCGCCGCGAGCGTGACGGCCGACAACGGCGGTGCGGCATCCGGATCGAGGGAGAACGATCGCAGCCGGTCAATCGTGGCTCCGGTCGCGAACTGCGCGGCACCGAGCCCTTCGATGAAGTATCCGCGGCGGGCGCGGCCGGTTTCTTCGAAGGTGCTCAGCACCTTGTAGACCAGGGAGAACCCGCCGGCGACGCCCTCGCTGATCACGGCGCCGCGCGTGACGACACCGTGTCGTTCGAGCAGAGATTCGGCCGTCGCCTTCGCTTTCGTCGTGGTGTCGGCGACGGACACCGGCAGAAGCGACCAACGACCCGCGACGCTCGGAGGCCCGGATTGCGTCGGCAACGCGGAACGCGTGCGCCCACGAAAACTTCGCGTGCGCGGAACTCGCGTGCGCATCGCCGCCGAGCCAAGGTGAGAACGCACCGGTCCGAAGGTGTCGTTGCCCACACGACCCGCCCAGACCAGGTCCCACAAAGCCGTCGCGAGGGTGCCGTCGTCGGTGCTGCCGACGGCCGAGCCGAGTTGGCGGAAGAAGAACGCGCCGCCGCCCTCAAGAGCACCGAGTATTTTCCCGTGGAGTTCGCCCTCCTCGAACTCGGGTTTCTCGGCGAGAGTAAGACCAGCGGTCTCGGCAAGGTGCAACGCGATCCAGCCGTCGTTGCTCGGCAGGTTTCCTCGGCCCTCCCAGACGACCTCACCGGTGAGCATAAGTTCATCGAGCCACGCGGGCGTGTAGTTGCGCACGCGCGAGGGCAGAACGAGCGATTCCCACGCCGAGGCAGGCAGAGCCACGCCCCCGAGTTGGTCGATGACGTGCGCGACGCCGTCAACGCCAGTGAGGCCCGGCGCCGCGGTTGTCGAGCCGACTTGGTGCCACGCCGGCAGAAATCGGCCGAGGGTTGCGGCATCCACCGGTTCAACCTCGTGTCGAAGTGCAGCGAGTGACCGACTTCGGATGCGCCGCAGAACCTCGACGTCGACCCATTCGGTGCCCGTCGCGCCCGGCCGAAACTCGCCATCGATGACTCGCCGCTCGCCCGCGAGACGCCGGAGAGTGCCCGTCACCACCGCGATGCCGAGGCCGAATCGCTCGGCCGCACGGAGGGCATCGAACGGAGCGTGGGTGCGCGCGAAACGTGCAATGAGATCTGCCACCGGGTCTGCCACCGGCTCGATGAACGCCGAAGGCACGCCGATCGGCAGGGGAACGCCGAGCGCGTCGCGAAGCCGGCTGGCGTCTTCGATGATCCCCCAGCGCTCGTCTCCTGCGATGTTCGCGCGAAGAACTCGATGGGCGCGCGCGAGTTCGGTGAGGGCGTGAGCAACAGGCACCGACGACAGCGATCTCTCTTCGATTTCTGCGACAGAGAGTGGGCCGAGCAACCGCAGCATGTCAACGATTCCCTCGGCATCACGCGCCGCCCGCTCCGGAATCAGTCGTTGGAGTTCGCGTTCGGTATGTTCGATCACTGCCGGGTCGAGCAGTTCGCGCAATTCGGTACGGCCGAGCAGCTCGGACAACAGGGTTGGGTCGAGCGACAGTGCCGCCGAGCGTCGCTCGGCGAGCGGCGAGTCGCCTTCGTACATGAACGCGGCGACGTAGCCGAACAGCAGCGAGCGTGCAAACGGCGACGGCTGGTCGGATTCTGTCTCGACCATGCGGATGCGCCGCGATTGCAGATCAGCTGCGAGCGACAGCAGGGCCGGCAGGTCGTAGACGTCTTGCAGAACTTCTCTCACCGTTTCGAGCACGATCGGAAAGGTCGGGTACTTGCGGGCTACTTCCAGCAATTGTGACGCGCGCTGGCGTTGCTGCCACAGTGGTGAGCGGCGGCCCGGGTTGTATCGAGGCAGAAGCAGAGCCCGGGCCGCGCACTCCCGGAAACGCGCGGCAAAAAGGGCCGAGCCGCCGACCTCGTCCGTGACCAGTTGTGAAAGTTCGTCGGGCTCGAAAACAAACAGTTCGGCTCCGGGTGCTGGCGCATCCGTCTCAGGTAGCCGCACCACGATGCCGTCATCACCGGCCATTGCCGACCCGTCAACGCCATAGCGTTCGCGGACGCGTGCGGCGACGGCGAGTGCCCATGGCGCATGCACTTGCATGCCATATGGGGAATGCATGACGACCCGCCAGTCGCCCAACTCGTCGCGAAAGCGCTCGACGACGAGAGTGCGATCGGTCGGCACGTGCGCGGTAGCCGCTTTCTGCTCTTCGATGAAGGCGACCAAATTCGCTCCGGCGCGGGTGTCGAGCCCTATTGCGGCGGTGCGCGACAGCGCCGACTCCGTCGTGCCTCCCGCGACTTCTCGAGTGAAAACGCCGATCGCCTCTCCGAGCTCGGCCGGGCGGCCGATGCCGTCGCCCTTCCAGAAGGGCACTTTGCCGGGTTGCCCGAACGCCGGCGACACCAACACGCGATCGTGGGTGATGTCCTGGATTTTCCAACTGGTGGCACCGAGGGCAAACACATCGCCGACGCGGGATTCGTAGACCATCTCCTCATCGAGTTCCCCCACACGACTGGCTTTTTCGCCCACCATGAACACGCCGAACAGCCCGCGATCGGGGATCGTGCCGCCGGATGTGATTGCAAGTCTCTGCGCGCCCGGTCGGCCCGAGATCACGCCGCGGACGCGGTCCCAGACGATGCGCGGGCGCAATTCGGCGAACTCGTCACTGGGATACAGCCCGCTCAGCAGGTCGAGGGTGGCCTCGAACGCGCTACGGGGCAAAGCGGCGAAAGGAGCACTCCGGCGCACGGTGTCGAACCATTCTTCGACGAGGATCTCGTCGAGGGCGACCGCAGCGACGGTCTGCTGGGCGAGGATGTCGAGGGGGTTGGCCGGTATCGCAATTTTCTCGATGAGCCCGCCGGTCATCCGCTCGGTCACGACGGCCGTGTGGATGAGGTCGGCGCGGTGTTTCGGAAACAGCACGCCGATCGAGATCTCGCCGACTTGGTGGCCGGCGCGACCGATGCGCTGTAGCCCGCTCGCTACCGAGGGCGGGGATTCGACCTGGATGACGAGGTCGACCGCGCCCATGTCGATGCCTAGTTCGAGGGAGCTCGTGGCCACGACGCAGCGCAATCGTCCGCTCTTGAGGTCGTCTTCGATGATCGCGCGCTGGTCTTTTGAGACGGAGCCGTGGTGCGCGCGGGCGAGCAGCGGGTCGGCCCCGCTCGTAGCGCCTGCTTGGGCCATGATCGCAGCCGGCGGGCGAGGTGCCGCGTTGTTGTCGTTGTCGTTGTCGTTGTTGTTGTCGCCAAGCCCTAGGCGCTCGGCGTAGATCTCGTTGAGGCGCGCGGTGAGTCGCTCGGCGAGCCGTCGGGAATTGGCGAACACGATAGTCGAGCGGTGGTCGAGTACGTAATCGACGATGCGCTCCTCGACGTGTGGCCAGATCGACCCGTGCGCCGGTTGTGCCGATGTCGCACCTTCGAGCGGCGTCGTGCCGAGTTCGGTCATGTCGTCGACTGGCACGACGACCGACAAGTCAAACGTTTTTGACGCGGGCGGTTGCACGATCGTCACTGGCGCTCGACCGCCGAGGAATCGTGCCACTTCTGCTTGCGGGCGCACCGTGGCCGAGAGACCGATGCGTTGCGCAGGCTTCTGGAGAAGCAGGTCGAGGCGCTCGAGCGATACTGCGAGGTGCGCGCCGCGTTTCGTCGCCGCGACCGCGTGGATCTCATCGACGATCACGGTCTCCACCGCGGCGAGCGTCTCTCTCGCCGACGACGTGAGCATGAGATAGAGGGATTCGGGCGTGGTGATGAGGATGTCTGGGGGAGTGCGAGCGAGCATCCGTCGATCACTTATGGTGGTATCTCCCGATCGCACACCCACCGTCACCCGGGGAGCAGCCAAGCCCAGTCGTCGCGCCGTCTGCTCGACGCCGACCAGCGGCGACCGCAGATTGCGCTCGACGTCGACTCCGAGCGCTTTGAGCGGCGAGATGTAGAGCACGCGCACTCCTGCGCGGCGGTCGGCGGCGGGAGTTGGGTCGGCGATCAGGCGGTCGATCGCCCACAGGAATGCCGCCAGGGTCTTGCCCGACCCGGTCGGCGCGACCACGAGCGCATGTTCACCCGTGGAAATCGCGGACCACGCGCCGAGCTGAGCGGGAGTCGGCGCGGGAAAGGCGCCGGTGAACCATTCCCGAGTCGCTGGACTGAAGCGTTCGAGAACCGTGGTCACTCAGCCATTCTGCGCCACACCCCCGTCACGCGCCGCTCCCCACCCCCTCGACCCCCCTCGACTCCCCCTCGCCCCCCTCGACTTGCCCACTTTCGCCGCGCCGGGACCCGAATCCGCGACGAAAGTGGGCAAGTGGGCGATGGGAGGCGGCGGCGAGTTGCAAGAATGGGCAGATGAGCTCTGTCGGCACACCTGACCCCAACTCGAGCTGGCTGTCGGAAGAGGAGTTGGCGGAGGCGCGGCGAAGGCTGCCGCTACTCTACGTCGAGGCCGTTCCCGTGCGAGTCGACGGGATCGGGCAGGTCACGTCAGTCGGCGTTTTGCTTCGCGCGAACGCGGTCGGCGCGATTACGCGCACTCTGGTCTCGGGCAGGGTGATGTACGGCGAGACCCTGCGCGACGCGCTCTACCGCCACCTCGAAAAGGACCTCGGTCCGATGGCGTTTCCGCAGCTTCCACCGTCGCCGGTTCCATTCACGGTCGCCGAATACTTTCCTTGGCCAGGCGGCAGCAAATTCACGGATGACCGTCAGCACGCCGTTTCACTGGCATACGTCATTCCCGTCACCGGCACGTGCGAACCGCGGCAGGATGCGCTCGAGCTCACCTGGATGACGCCGGAGGAAGCGGCGTCGCCCGCTGTTGCGGCTGAACTCGAGGGCGGGCGCGGCGCGCTGCTGCGAGCCGCTCTGGCTTCGGTGGGCGTGCTCTCCTAGCCGCTCCCACTCCGGCTCGCGCTCCCGGTCGCTCGCGCTCCGGGTCGCTCGCAAGAGTGCCCGTTAGGGACGAGAGGCGCCCGGCGCCGGGACACACTTGTCCCGAACGGGCACTCTGACGAGCGCTCGCAAGAGTGCCCGCTCGGGTGCCCGTTAGGCGTAGGTCAGCGGCCGCGGCGCTGAGCGCCGCCGTTGCTGCGCACGACCGTGCCGACCGTGATCTTCGGGGCCCCAGCCGCTGTGCCTGCACGACGTGAGCCGCTCGAGCGGCGCGCCGGAGCATCCTGTGGTGACTGCGGTTCGCGGCGGGGGCCGGCGTCCGATCGGGCCGACGTGGTGGAAACCCCGCCGCGCTCGGGACGTCCGGAGCGGTCGCGCTTGGCCGGAGTCTGATCGCGCGACACCGAGTCGCGGTTGGCGCGCTTGCGCTGGGCGTTGGCTCCCTGTGAGCGCCCGCCCTGGCTCTGACCGCGGGCAGGCTGGGCCTGGCGAGGTGACGGCTTCACGTATGCCGCGACGTCACCGACCAGCGCGGAAACCGCGGGCGAGGATGCGTCGACACGCTGCGGCATCACGGCGATGGCCGCCTTGCGCAGGAGCGCCGCGGTGTCCTTCTGCTGAGCGGGGAGCACGATCGTGACGACGTCACCCTCGCTGCCGGCCCGAGCGGTTCGCCCCGAGCGGTGCAAGTAGGCCTTGTGCTCTGCGGGCGGGTCGACGTGGATCACGAGCTCAACATTGTCGACGTGCACACCGCGTGCGGCGACGTCGGTGGCAACCAGCACCCGCGATTCTCCGGAGGAGAACGCCGCAAGGTTGCGATCGCGCTGCGGCTGGGAGAGGTTTCCGTGCAGATCGACGGCGGGGATGCCGGCATCCGTCAGCTGCTTAGCGAGCTTTTTGGCATGGTGCTTGGTGCGCATGAACAGGATGCGCCGACCGGTGCCCGACGCGAGCTTTTCGATGAGTTCCTTCTTCGCGTCGACGGACTCGACCTCGAAAACGTGGTGGGTCATCGCGGCGACGTGGCTCGTGGCCTCATCGACCGAGTGCAGCACCTCGTTCTTGAGGTAGCGACGCACCAGCTTGTCAACGCCGTTGTCCAGGGTCGCGCTGAACAGCATCCGCTGGCCACCGGCCGGGGTCTTATCCATGATGCGCGTGACGACGGGCAGGAAGCCTAGGTCGGCCATGTGGTCTGCCTCGTCGAGCACGGTGATCTCGATCGAGTCGAGCGAGACGAAGCCCTGTTTCATGAGGTCTTCGAGGCGCCCGGGGCACGCGACGATTATGTCGACGCCAGCTTTCAGCGCCGCGACCTGACGCTGTTGCGAGACGCCGCCGAAAATCGTGGTCGTGCTGAGACCATACGCGGCCGCGAGAGGCTCGAGCACCGCGGAGATCTGAGTGGCGAGTTCGCGCGTCGGCGCGAGAACTAAGCCGAGCGCGCGCCCGCCACGGCGCTTGCCACCAGCGAGGGTGCCGCCCAAGCGGGCGACCATGGGGATGGAGAACGCGAGCGTCTTGCCCGAGCCGGTCTTCCCGCGACCGAGCACGTCGCGCCCGCCGAGGGTATCGGCGAGCGTGTCGACCTGAATCGGAAATGCGAGCGTCTTGCCGTCGGCAGCAAGCGCGGCGACGAGCGGTGCGGGAACGCCGAGTTCGGCGAAAGTTGTGTCAGTCATGAAGTGAATGTGCCTTTCGGGGCATGGTGAAGAGGGGCGGATTATCCGCGCAGACCGGCGAGGCTCGGCCTCGACGGCTCAGGATGCCGCAGATTGCATAAGCAAAAAGGATCAATCCGGCGCGCGTTCGCCGGAGAAAGTATCTACGAGCCGGTCATAGCACAACGGTGAAACCGACGAGAAGAGGAAGCGTTCAACGACGCAGGGAACCCACCAGTGGGCTCGCAAGTAGTTCCACCCTAGCCGATGCGCGCAGAATCCGCGCCCTGCGCCCCCCGCGCCCCGCCCTGCGCGAAATTCAGGCACGCCGCACACGGGTTCGGCGCGTCACGCCCTCGCGTGCGGCAGGTCGTTTTTCGTGCCTGAATTTCGCGCGGAACAGTGGGGGCGGGGGCGCGAGGGAGCGGGCGCGGGCGAGGGCGCGGGCGCGGGGCGAGGGCTGGGGCGCTCGGGTCAGGGGTAGCGCTCGCCGGCCGGGATCTCTGCCGCGACGCGGTTTCCCGCTTGCGGCAGCGGGCACGCCCACGCCGGGTCGTATGCGCACGACGGGTTGTACGCGAAGTTGAAGTCGAGCACGAGGGAGTCGGGAGTATCGCCCGCGCCAAGATCCGCACCCTTCACGGTGTCGATGAGGTAGCGCCCGCCGCCGTAGGTGCCGCCCCGCCTGCCCGCGAGCGCATCGCGCACTGGCACAAAGATGCCGCCACCGTACGACGCCAACCGCCAGACGTCCAGCGATCCGACGCCCGGAATGGTAGCCACACCGATGCGTTCGAACGGCACGTTCCCGTCGGTGCCCGTCTCGACATCCATACGCGCGGCGGTCGACGCCGCGTGCACGTCGACCTCGAATCGCCACGCCGGGTCGTAACGGGCGATGGGCAGGCCGGTGAAGCCCGGCCGGTCATCCGGCAGCAACGGAGTAGACGGATGCGTCGCGAACAGTTCATTCCGCTCGCGCCGCCACGCGTCGTGCGCGACCGCAACATCGTCGGATGCGCGCACCCGCGCGTAGATCGCGAACATCCGGCGGCGCCAGTCCGCGGTCTCGAGCGCTTTCACGCGCTGGGCTGGCTGGGGCTGGGCTGGCCGGGCAAGTCGGGCTGGCTGGGGCTGGACGGGCTGAGCCGGTCGGGCACGCTGGGCCGACTGGCCCAGGTCGGCGCGAGTGCGCGCATGCGGGCTGCGCGCCACTGCCAGAACGCCCACGTTCCCGCCCAGAATAGCGGGGTCAGTACGCCGGCCTCGATGATGAGCTGGTCGCGGTACAGCGTTCGTCCGCCAGGAGCGGCGGCGACCGTGAGGCTGTGTTGCCAGCGTCGCATGGGCGCAAACGCTCCCACCAGCCCTCGGCCGTTGTCGCGCATCATGCGCACGCCGTCGCGGCGCTGTGGGAAGGAAATGCCGATCACTTGATCGGCGATGGGAACGATGCCGAAGGCTTTGACGCACACGACGTGTTCGCCGGTTGGCCACTCCTCGGGAAAACCGCCTTCTTCGCGAGACTCGAAGCCCATCCACGGTGCCGACACTGCTTGCAACACGGCAGGCGAGCGGATCGCACGCCACGCGGTGTCAGGATCACAGTCCAGGACGGTCTTCAGAAGTATCCTCATGGCGCTAGTTTGGTCGCCGTTGCTGACCGAACCAAATGATGATTCGACGCGGGAGCTCTGTTGCGACCTCTCTTGCCGAGCCTCCGGCGGCGATCGACGGTCCCGCGCTGCGCGAACGCCGCGTATCGTCGACTGCATGATCGAGACCGGCAAGACCAAAGACACGGGTTGGGAGGTCGGCGTGCGCACGACCGTGCCCGCGCCGGTGCCAGCTGTGTGGGCGTTCCTCCTCGGCGACGGCCTCCCGATCTGGTTGGGCAACACGACACTCGTGCTCGAAAAGGGCGCCGAATACGAGACGGATGACGACATCCGCGGCCATGTCATCAGTCATTCCGAGAACGTGCGGCTTCGTCTCACGTGGCAACCGGGCGAGTGGGATCACGACTCGACTCTGCACGTCACGGTGAAGGCAGCGGAGACGGGGACGACGATCGGCTTTCACCAGGAGCGGCTCGCGGGCAGGGACGAGCGGCGCATCATGCTCGGGCATTGGAAAGACGTGACGGCGGAACTGGCGGCGCGCTTCGGCTAACAGCGGCTAACAGCGGCGAACGAGGCCGCCAGCCGCCAGCCGAGGCCGCCAGCTAGCAGCGAACGCGGCCGTTAGCCGACAGGCGCGAGTTCGACTTCGACGATGCGGTCGTCGCCGGGTCGAGGCGATCGGCCGGTGTTGTTCGTGAGCATCCAGAGCGTGCCGTTCGGTCCGTCGATCACGTCGCGCAATCGCCCGAACTCGCCGACGAACCAGGGTGCGACGCTCACACCCTCGGGGCTCGTCGTGACTGACCACAATCGCTGCCCGCGCAATGAAGCGAGCCAGAGTTTGCCGTGCGAGAACACCAGTCCGCTCGGGCTGGCCTCCGCCGGGCTCCACACCTGCACCGGGTTCACGAAGCGGCCGTCGGCGCCCATTCCTTGAACGATCGGCCACCCGTAATTCGCCCCCGGGGTGATGAGATTGAGCTCGTCGAAGCGGTTCTGCCCGAACTCGGATGCCCACATACGGCCCTCGTCGTCCCAGGCGATTCCTTGAGGGTTGCGATGACCGAACGAGTAGAC
>JANOYC010000002.1:0-1568 GCA_031428675.1 Microbacteriaceae bacterium
GTTGAATCCGAACGCTTCGCGGTGCCCGATGGCCTCGAGGCTGCGCACGCTCGACCAGTAGTCGTAAGCGATTTCCGACGGGTGCACTTCGTGTGCGAACCGCACACCCTCGCCGTCGAAAACGTCGAGGATCGGATTCCAACGATCGGCGAAATCCGTGTACCCCGATTCAATAACGTCCGCCCCGACCGGCGGAAACATCGCCACATATTGCCAGATTTTTGACCCCGTGAAGCCCACAACCGTGTCGACTCCGAGCTTCCTTGCGACCGTAGCGGTGAGTTTGAGTTCCTCCGCGGCGCGCTGGCGCACCCCCTCCGCTTCGCCGTCGCCCCACACCCGGGAGCCGACGATCGCTTGGTGGCGGAAGTCGATGGGGTCATCACATACCGCCTGACCCTTCAGGTGGTTCGAGATCGCGAACACCTCGAGGTCGTATTTCTTCAGAATATCGAGGCGACCCTGAAGGTATGCGTCGTCCTCGGCCGCTCGCCAGACGTCAAGGTGCTCGCCGGAACACGCTATCTCGAGGCCGTCATAGCCCCACTCGCTCGCGTACTTCGCGACCTCTTCCAGAGTAAGGTCGGCCCACTGGCCGGTGAACAGTGTGACCGGTTGGGTCGTGGATGTCATGTCGTTTCCTCGTGATCGATCGTGACCCACCCGCCGGACGCGGCTGAGGTCAGTACGGCGTCAGTAATTCGCACCGCGCGTAGTCCGTCGGCGAACGTCGGCAGGCCATCGGGCGCGGCGTGCCTGATTGCAGCGATAGTGTCGGCAACGAATCCGGTGAAGGCATCGAGGTACCCCATCGGATGCCCGGCTGGCACGACCGACAACCGGGCGGCATCGGGGCTGAGCGCGTTTCCATCGCGCAGCTGAAGCCCGGAGCCGTCGCGGCGGCCGATCCAGAGTTGCTCGGGGTTCTCCTGGTCGAATCCAAGCGACTCAGCGCTGCCGTGCACCTCGAAGGCGAGCCTGTTCTTGCGACCCGGCGCCACTTGCGACACGAGGAGGGTGCCGATTGCGCCGCCCGTTGTCTGCACCACGACAGCGGCGAGGTCTTCGGTTGCCACCGCATGGTTCGCACGTTCGGCAAACGCTGCGGTCGTGGTGGCGCTGATACGTTCAATGCGCTCGCCGGTGACGAACTCGACCACGTCGACGAGGTGCGAGCCGATGTCGGCAAACGCCCGCGACGGCCCGCCCACGGTGTCACTGACCCGCCAATTGTCGTCGGTCTGCTCGAGCAGCCAGTCTTGAAGGTACGAACCGTGAATCGACAGCAGACGACCGGCACGACCATCGGCAAACCTCGCCCGTGCTTCACGCACCATTGGGTGGAAGCGGTAGACGAACGGCACGGTCGCAACGACTCCCGCGCGCGCTGCGGCCGCCGCGAGCGCCGTGGCGTCATCCACGGTCGTGGCCAGCGGTTTCTCGCAAACGACGTGCTTTCCCGCCGCGAGCGCAGCGAGCGCGATCTCCGCATGCGTGGAGTTCGGCGTGCAGACGTGTATGACGTCGACCTCGGGGGTTTCCAACACCTCGTCGATGCTGGCGAAAGC
>JANOYC010000003.1:0-2724 GCA_031428675.1 Microbacteriaceae bacterium
AGCCATCACACTCATCACGTCATCGGATCCGGCGCTAACGACCCGCAGAAATACGATCCGACGGCGAGCAGGGAGACCCTCGATCACTCGATTCCGTTCATTTTCACGGTCGCACTGCAGGACGGCGCGTGGCATCACGTCGATTCCTATGCGCCAGAGCGAGCGGCTCGCCCCGACACCGTGGCCCTCTGGCGAAAGGTCACCACCGCGGAGGACGCCGAATGGACGAGGCGATACCACTCCATCGACCCCGCCGATAAAGCGTTCGGTGGGCGCGTCATCGCGACCCTGACCGACGGAACGCGCATCGTCGATGAGATCGCGGTCGCCGACGCACATCCGCTCGGAGCCAGGCCGTTTGCGCGCGCGGAGTACCTCACGAAGTTCCGCACCCTCGCCGACGGGGTCATCGACCAGGTCGAGAGCGAGCGATTCCTCGGGGTCGTGCAACGACTGCCCGAGCTCACCCCCGCCGAGGTGGGCGACCTGACTGTCACCGCGCCGCAGGTTCCCGTCGCTCCGAGAGGACTGATCTGATGCTGTACTCCGCGATCGCGGTTGCCGACAAGCGCGCGTCGTTACGCGAGGCGCTCAGGGGAGACGGCCTCTTGCGGTTTCCCGGGGCGATGAACCCGCTCACCGCTCGGCTCATCGAGCGCAAGGGCTTCGAGGGTGTGTACCTGTCGGGCGCGGTGATGAGTGCGGAACTGGGATTGCCCGACATTGGGCTCACCACGCTCAGCGAGGTCGCCACCCGCTCCAGGCAGGTCGCACGGATGACCGACTTGCCTGTGCTCGTCGATGCGGACACCGGATTCGGCGAGCCGATGAATGTCGCGCGCACCGTGCACGAATTGGAGGATGCCGGTGTTTCCGGCATCCACATCGAAGATCAGGTGAATCCGAAACGCTGCGGCCACCTCGATGGCAAGTCCGTCGTCGACAGCGACACCGCGGCCAAGCGCATTCGTGCCGCGGTGGATGCCCGACGCGATCCTAACCTGCTGATCATGGCGCGCACCGACATCCGGGCCACCGACGGTCTCGGTGCGGCGATCGACCGCGCGAAGGCACTCGTCGACGTCGGCGCCGATGCAATCTTCCCGGAAGCCATGGCCGATCTCGCCGAATTCGAGGCGGTCTGCTCCGCCGTGGACGTTCCCGTGCTTGCGAACATGACCGAGTTCGGCAAGAGTGCGCTGTTCACGGCGGCGCAACTCGCCGAAACTGGCGTGCGAATCGTGATCTACCCGGTGAGCCTGTTGCGCCTCGCGATGGGCGCGGCAGACCGGGGTCTCGACGCACTCCTCGAAGACGGAACGCTCGAATCGCAGGTGCCACGGATGCAGACGCGCGCCGAACTCTACGATCTGCTCGACTATGAGGGCTACAGTGCTTTCGATTCCGATGTATTCACCTTCCGGGTGCCCGACCACGGCTGAGAAAAACCCATCGCGGACCCTACTCCGCGCCAAACGCGCACAATGCACAAAGGAGTGACATGACTGACATTGCCAAGGGCCTCGTCGGCGTCGTCGTAGACACGACGTCTATCTCGAAGGTGAATCCCGACACGAATTCGCTGCTCTACCGGGGGTATCCGGTGCAAGAGCTCGCGGCGGCGTGCAGCTTCGAGGAGGTCGCCTGGTTGATCTGGACCGGGGAATTGCCCGACGAGCGCCAACTCGCGTCTTTCGAGACGCTGGAACGATCACTGCGGCGCTTGGACCCGAGGGTGAAACGGATCATCGACGACCTGCCGAAGCACGCGCATCCGATGGACATTGTGCGCACAGCAGTAAGCGCCATCGGGGCCACCGATCCGGATGTCGCTGACGCGAGTCCTGAGGCGAACCTCGGTAAGTCGATTCGGCTCTTCGCCCAGCTCCCGTCGATCATCGCCTACGACCAACGTCGACGGCGGGGCGAGCACCTCATCGAACCGCGGGACGACCTCGGCTACTCCGCCAATTTCCTGCACATGACCTTCGGCGATGTTCCCGATCTCGCCGTTGTCGATGCGTTCGACGTGTCCATGGTGCTGTATGCCGAACACTCGTTCAATGCGTCGACGTTCACTGCGCGCGTGATCACGAGCACACTCAGCGATTTGCACAGCGCGGTCACCGGGGCCATCGGTGCGCTGAAAGGCGCGTTGCACGGCGGCGCCAACGAAGCTGTCATGCATACCTTCGAGGAAGTCGGCACTGCCAGCCTGGTAGATCTCTGGCTTGACGAAGCTCTCGGGGCGAAACGCAAGATCATGGGGTTCGGTCACCGGGTTTACAAGCACGGCGACTCTCGCGTGCCGACGATGAAGGCGGCGCTCGATTCGCTAGTGGAGCACTACGATCGCCCCGATATTCGCGAGCTCTACGAGGCAATGGAACGCGCCATGGATGAGCGCAAGGGCATCAAGCCCAACCTCGACTATCCGTCTGGGCCGGCCTACCACCTGATGGGTTTCGATACCAACATGTTCACGCCGCTGTTTGTGGCGTCGCGGATCGTGGGGTGGACGGCGCACATTGTCGAGCAACTCGAAGCAAACGCGCTCATTCGCCCGCTCAGCGCCTACGTGGGACCCGACGAGCGCCACGTGCACGTCGAATAGGCTGGCCCCTCCCCAACCCGCTCGCACCCGGCACCTTCGATGTCACTCTGTCAGTTCGCGTTGACATCATCGCGAACTGACAGAGTGAAATCGTGGACGTCTTCGAGGTG
>JANOYC010000004.1:0-5728 GCA_031428675.1 Microbacteriaceae bacterium
ATCCGTTCCATACGTCTGTGCGTATACGTATGCGAGGGTGCGCCGAAGCCGGCGCGAAGGGTCCGCGTCGAAGTCGCTGTGCTCGGCGATGGCGCGCGCGATAGCCGGATGCGCCAACTGCAGCAGGATGGCGCGCCCGCCACCTGCAATAAGTAAGGCCTCGGCGCCCACGTCGGCAATGTGGGAAAACTCGCGGGGGTTCTGCGCCATCGCTCCAGCATGCCCGATGCAGCCCAACCCCGAACTCCGAAGAACCGCACAGCGCCACGGGGGTAGAGTTCTCGGTGGCTACATTGTCTCGACGTCGAACTATCTCGGCGTCGAGGTGGTGATCTGCAGGCATGAGCGTGCCGCCGGTCACTGACGTACCAGTACGTAACCCGACGAACTGCGATTGGATGAGCAGCGTGGATCTTTACGAATATCAGGCACGAGACCTGTTCGAGTCGTACGGGGTTCCCGTGCTTCCCGGCATCATCGCCGACACTCCTGACGAGGCCAAGGCCGCCGCGGAGAAGCTCGGCGGCACCGTCGTCATCAAAGCCCAGGTCAAGGTCGGCGGCCGCGGCAAGGCGGGTGGCGTCAAGGTTGTGCACTCTCCGGATGACGCCTACTCGGCTGCGGAGGCGATCCTGGGTCTCGACATCAAGGGCCACGTTGTTAAGCGGGTCATGGTCGCCGCGGGTGCCCGGATCAAGCAGGAGTTCTACTTCTCGATCCTCCTCGATCGCTCGAACCGCTCCTTCCTCTCGATGACAAGCGTCGAAGGCGGCATGGAGATCGAGCTCCTCGCTGTGGAGCGCCCCGAGGCGCTCGCCCGCATCGAGATCAGCGCGCTCGACGGCATCAGCGCCGAGAAGGCCGCGGAGATCGCACGTGCCGCGAACTTCCCCGAGGAACTGATCGACCAGGTGGCTCCGGTAATCGAGCGCCTCTGGAATGTATTCCTGCAAGAGGATGCGACTCTTGTTGAGGTTAATCCGCTCGTGCTCACTGAAACCGGCCAGGTCATCGCGCTCGATGGCAAGGTCACTCTCGACGAGAACGCCGAGTTTCGCCACCCGGGTCACGCCGACCTCGTTGACCAGAGCAGCGAAGATCCGCTCGAGGCGAAGGCGAAGAAAGCGGGCCTCAACTACGTGAAGCTCGACGGCGAAGTCGGCATCATCGGAAACGGCGCCGGCCTCGTGATGTCGACGCTCGATGTCGTCAGCTACGCGGGTGAGAAGCACGGCGGCGTGAAGCCGGCCAACTTCCTCGACATCGGCGGCGGAGCATCCGCAGAGGTCATGGCCGCCGGTCTCGACGTGATCCTCAACGACCCTCAGGTCAAGAGCGTGTTCGTCAACGTCTTCGGCGGAATCACTGCGTGTGACGCGGTCGCCAACGGCATCGTCGGCGCGCTCAACACGCTCGGCGACGAGGCCTCGAAGCCGCTCGTCGTTCGCCTCGATGGAAACAACGTCGTCGAAGGCCGCCAGATTCTCGCGGATGCCGCGCATCCGCTGGTCACGGTCGTCGCCACCATGGACGAGGCAGCCGACAAGGCCGCCGAACTCGCCAACGCGTAACCAGTCGTCGACACACTCGAACCAGTCGAAAAAGAACAGGAACAGAACATGTCGATCTTCCTCGACGAGAACTCCCGCATCATCGTTCAGGGCCTCACCGGCTCCGAAGGCACCAAGCACGCCGGCCGCATGATCGCGAGCGGCTCCACCATCGTTGGCGGCGTCAACCCGCGCAAGGCCGGCACCACCGTCGAGATCGAGGGCCAGTCGCTCCCGATCTTCGGCACGGTCGCGGATGCCATGGCCGAGACGGGCGCAAACGTGTCGGTAATCTTCGTTCCGCCTGCATTCGCGAAGGGCGCGGTGCTCGAGGCCATTGACGCCGCGATTCCGCTCGCGATCGTGATTACCGAGGGCATCCCGGTGCACGACTCGGCCGAGTTCTGGGCCTACGCCACGAGCAAAGGCAACGCGACCCAGATCATCGGACCGAACTGCCCCGGCATCATCAGCCCCGGCAAATCGAACGCCGGAATCATTCCCGCGTCGATCACGGGGCCCGGCCCGATCGGTCTCGTCTCGAAGTCGGGAACCCTTACATACCAGATGATGTATGAACTGCGCGATCTCGGTTTCTCTACCGGCATCGGCATCGGCGGAGACCCCATCATCGGCACCACGCACATCGACGCACTGAAGGCGTTCGAGGCCGACCCGGAGACCAAGGCGATCGTGATGATCGGCGAGATCGGTGGCGACGCCGAGGAGAAGGCGGCCGCGTTCATCCAGGCCAACCTCACCAAGCCGGTCGTTGCCTACGTTGCCGGGTTCACCGCTCCCGAGGGCAAGACCATGGGCCACGCAGGCGCCATCGTTTCCGATGGCGCGGGCACGGCGCAGGGCAAGAAGGAAGCCCTCGAGGCGGCCGGTGTGAAGGTCGGCAAGACGCCGAGCGAGACTGCCGCGCTCATGCGCGAGGTCTTCGCGAGCCTGTAGGGAGCGCAATACTCGTAGCGCCCGCCTCCGTCGCTCGAGCCGCGCGCCGCGCCGCCGCGCGCTCGACCGCGGTCCCTCGACCCCGAATCCGGGCGAGTTCGGACGAAATGGCCCGCCACGGCGGCCCAGATGCGCCGAACTGGGCCGCATAGGTGGGCCGCATAGCGCCGAACTGGGCCGCATAGGTGGGCCGCATAGCGCCGAACTACACCGCATAGAGACGACGACGGCGGCTGCCATTGGTTGCGATCCGCACTCATCGCGGCAGCCATCCACCCACTCACACCCCGAGCATCCCCAACCCCTCACACCCCGAGCATCCCCTTCAACGTGAGGGCGTTGCGCACCGCGTTGCCGCCGCCATCGTTGTTGAAGTACACGAACACGTCGCGGCCGTCGCGCTCCCACTCCCGAATGCGGTCGGCCCACCACGCCAGGTCGTCGTCGGAATAGGAGCCGGCGTAGAGAAATCCGTGGTCGGGCCCGTGCATACGTATATATACGACGGATGCCGTGGCGCGCAGAATGCACGACAAGTTTGCGCCGCTCATGATGCAATACGCGGCGCCGTGTCTTTCGAGCAGCCGGAACACGTCGTCGTGCTCCCACGATGGATGCCGGAATTCCACCGCTACTGGCACCCAGCCCGGCATCCGCGACAGAAAATAGTCGAGTCGAGCGTCGTCGCGCTGCATGCCGGGCGGGAGTTGCACGAGCAGCACCGCGCGCTTGTCGCCGAGTTCGTGCCAGCAACGGGCGATGCGCTCGATCCACACCTCGGGGGAGTAGAGCTTCTTTGCGTGGGTGAGCCCTCGCGGCGCTTTCACCGCGAGAAGAAAACCGGGCGGGAGCTGGCGTCGCCAATTTGCGAAGGTGGTGTCGCGCGGCCACCGGTAGAAGCTCGCGTTGAGTTCCACCGTGGAGAAGCGAGAAACGTAGTGCGCCCGTCGGTCGCGCACGGGGGAGCCGTGCGGGTAGAGCACGCCGTGCCAGTGGTCGTAGCTCCAGCCGGAGGTGCCGATGTGAATTGCCACACATCCAAATTAGGCACGAGCAACCCTCCACGAGCAAGATGGAGTGACCAATGGCGCGGAGTGGCATGAAGAAACTCAGCATAAAGAAACTCAGCACGAAGAAACTCAGCACGAAGAACTCAGCATGAACAAACGCAGCACGAAGAACTCATCATGAAGAAACTCATCAACGATCCCGACTCTGTTCTCGCGGACGCCCTCGTCGGCGTCGAAGCCGCACACAAGAGCCTGCGGGTCGATCACGCCAAGCGCATCGTTTATCGCCGGGAGGCCAAGCCGCCCGGCACTGTCGCCCTAGTTTCGGGCGGTGGCAGTGGGCACGAGCCGCTGCACAGCGGGTTCGTGGGATTCGGGATGCTCGACGCGGCCTGTGCAGGAGCCATCTTCACCTCCCCAACCCCCGATCAAATTCTCGAAGCCACAAAGCAGACCGACACCGGTGCTGGCGTGCTGCACATCGTCAAGAATTACTCCGGCGACGTCATGAATTTCGACATGGCGGCCGAACTCGCAGCACTTGAAACCGAAATCGAGGTGAAATCCGTCGTCACGAACGACGACGTCGCCGTCGACGACTCGACCTTCACGGCCGGTCGTCGGGGCGTGGGCCTGACCGTGATCCTCGAGAAGGTCGTGGGCGCAGCGGCCGAAACCGGCACCGATCTGCAGTCGCTCGCCGACCTCGCGACGCACGTCAACGCATCCGGTCGGTCGATGGGCGTCGCCCTCACGAGTTGCACGGTGCCGGCCGCGGGCAAGCCGACCTTTGACCTGCCCGATGATGAGATGGAAGTCGGCGTCGGCATCCATGGTGAACCCGGTCGATTCCGCAGACCGCTCGCGAGCGCGCGCGAGATTGCGCAGCAGCTCGTCGAACCGATATTGAACGACTTCGATTTCACGTCGGGCCCGAACATCCTGCTGCTCAATGGGCTCGGCGGCACTCCGCTCATCGAGCTCTACGTCATGTATGGCGAAGTGTCGCGGCTGCTCGACGCGGCGGGCGTGATGGTCGCACGCAATCTGGTGGGCAACTACGTGACGAGCCTCGACATGGCCGGATGCTCCGTTACGCTTCTGAAGGCCGACGACGACCTGCTCGGCTTGTGGGATGCCCCGGTTGACACCGCCGGGCTGCGATGGGGAGTGTAGTCCGATGCCCGAAAACGTAGCCCCCAGCGCAGAGCCCCAAGCACCCCAGACCGTAACTCGCGCGCACCTCATCGACTGGCTGCGCCGCCTTCACGCGACGATCACCGAGCACCGCGGCTACCTGACCGAGCTCGATTCCGCGATCGGCGACGGCGACCATGGCGCCAACATGCAACGAGGCCTGGATGCCGTGGCCGAGCAACTCGACAACGCCCCGGCAACGATCGACGAACTTCTCAAACAGGTGGGGATGACGCTGGTCACGAGCGTCGGCGGAGCGAGCGGTCCGCTCTTTGGCACTTTCTTCCTCCGCGCCGGCGTCACCGCGGGCGCCGAGACGGAGATCGACGCGACCACGCTCGCCGCGGCACTCCGCGCAGGACTCGACGGTGTCTCGGCCCGAGGCAAAGCGTCGGCCAACGACAAGACGATGCTCGACGCGATGATTCCCGCGGTCGAAGCCTTCGAGCGCGCGGCGTCCGACCAAGCCGCCGCCCAAGCCCCAACCCCAGCCCAAGCCCCAACCGCAGACCAAGCTGCCGCTGCCGCTGCCGCTGCCGCTGCCGCAGCCGCCGGCCGCGACGCAACCGCGCCAATGCTCGCCCGCAAGGGTCGCGCCAGTTACCTGGGGGAGCGCAGCATCGGACACATCGACCCGGGCGCCGCATCCACCGCGCTGCTCTTCGAATCTCTCGCAGAAGCGCTCGCTAACTAGCCCATGGTTGGTATCGTCGTCGTATCGCACAGTCCGCAGTTGGCGGAAGCTACGGTCAACCTCGCACTGGAGATGGTGCAAGGCGACAGTCCGCCGATTGCGGTAGCGGCTGGTGCGAGTGTCGGCGTGATCGGTACCGATGCAACGAAGGTTGCCGAAGCTATCACCGAGGTCGCGAGCGATGACGGTGTCATTGTCTTCATGGATCTCGGCTCAGCGTTGCTGAGCGCCGACCTCGCGCTGGATCTCGTCGCCCGTCCCGACCTCGAGGTGCGGCTGAGTGCGGCCCCGTTCGTGGAGGGCATCGTCGCGGCCGTCGT
>JANOYC010000005.1:0-13911 GCA_031428675.1 Microbacteriaceae bacterium
AAAGTTCAACCACATCCGCATCGGGGACGAGATCGATACGATCGCGCCCAAGGAAAAAACGCGCGCGCTGGCCGCGCTCACACCCCTCGCCCTGCCCGCTTTTGCCGCGAATCCGTCCGGATTCGCGACAAAATCGGGCGACTGGGGGAGTTGACGGAAGGAAGAATGTGAGCCATGGCTGATCCGGCACGCGCCGCCAAGATGGCGGACCGCATCAAGGTCATCGTCGCCCAGCGAATCGAACGCGGGCTGCGCGATCCGCGACTGGGGTTTGTCACCATCACTGACGTCAAGGTCACGGGTGACCTGCAGCACGCGAGCGTCTTCTACACCGTGTACGGAACCGACGAAGAGCGGGTCAATTCTGCGGCAGCGCTCAAGGCTGCGACCGGGATGCTCCGCAGCGAGGTTGGCAAGAACATCACTGCGAGGCTCACCCCGAGCCTCGAGTTCATTGCCGACGGCATCCCCGAGAACGCCGCGCTCATTGAAACGCTCTTGGCTGAGGCCCAGAACCGTGACCACGCCGTGGAGCAACTGTCGAAGACCGCGCAATATGCAGGCGACGAGGATCCCTACGTCAAGCCGCGCGTAATCGAAGATGGCGACGACGACACGGTTGACGACGGCAGCGATCGCGCATAATAATCAGCCCGATCAGCCCGATCAGCCCGATCAGCCCGATCAGCCCGATCAGCCCGATCAGCCCGATCAGCTCGGAAGTGAGTAGCCGACCGTGCTGTCTCCAACCACGAGTCGGTCCGAGATGAGCCCGGCGAGCGCGCGCTCGCGCTGAATGACGTCCGGCCAGACGAGGTCGACCTCCGTGCGCGTTACGGGCACGTCGCTCGCACGAAGCTCGGCGAGAATGAGTCCGCGCACTTGCCTGTCTGATCCGGCGAACTTCTTCTGAACGGCGGCGCGGCGCCCGTCGAAGGTCGGATATCCGGCGCGTCGCCATTCGCACGCGTTGGTGATGGGGCAATCACCGCATCGCGGCGCCCTCGCGGTGCAGACGATCGCTCCGAGCTCCATTATGGCCGCGTTCGCTATGAGCGCCTCGCCGTCATCTGACGGAAGCACCGCATCCATTGCCGCGAAGTCTCGTCTGGTTGGCGCACCCGCATCGGCTACACCGTTCACAGCCCGCGCAAGCACCCGCCGCACGTTGATATCGACCACTGGATGACGTTGCCGGTGCGCGAAGACGGCAACAGCCCGAGCGGTGTAATCCCCTACTCCGGGAAGAGCGAGAAGTTCTTCGATGGACGAGGGAACGGCTCCGTGGTGCTTCTCGGTGATCACGACAGCGGTTGCGTGAAGATTCAGGGCTCGCCGCGGGTAGCCGAGCCGACCCCACGCACGAACGGCGTCGCCCGCAGTCGCGGCAGCGAGGTCGGATGGCGTGGGCCACCGATCGAGCCATTCGGCCAGGCGAGGCACCACCCGAGCTACCGGCGTCTGCTGCAGCATGAATTCACTCACGAGAATTCCCCATGGCGAGAATTCTTCGCGCCGCCATGGCAGGTCCCGGCCGTGCTCACGAAACCAGTCGTTGACGGCGCGAGCGAAATCCATGCCCCCAGATTAGGCTCGACACCATGGAGTCGTGGACACCAAACAAGCGGGCGGTCCTCGCCGAACTCGTTCGGAACATCCTCGGCAACTATC
This sequence comes from Microbacteriaceae bacterium, assembly GCA_031428675.1. Classification (GTDB taxonomy): domain Bacteria; phylum Actinomycetota; class Actinomycetes; order Actinomycetales; family Microbacteriaceae; genus JANOYC01. Next base: position 1,672 of record JANOYC010000005.1, read on the forward strand.
CGCGCGGGCGTGTGCTCGTCGCCGTCGACGGCATCGCGACAATCGTGACCGCACCGTTTGCCGATGACCTCGCGCAGGCGTTTCGATTGGCAGGGCACACGGCGTTTCGCTCATCCGTCGATCAGTGGGAGCGTGGCCGCGCGTCGATTCCGCCACTGGATTGGTCAGCAGGCGCTGGGGACGCGCTTCTAGTGATCGACGGAACGCACCTGCATCACGCAAGCCGCGTCGGCCAGTGGCACACGACGGTATGGCTGGATGCCGGAACCCGCGTCGGACCGGATGCCGCAGTCGCGAGATATCTGATGACAACGCAGCCGCGCGCCCTTGCCGCTGCCATCGTCGACGTCACCGATCCCGAGTCTCCGCGTCGGCGATTCGCAGACAGTTGCGTTTCGGCGTTGCCCCTCGCCTAAAGCCGGAAACGGTCGACTACCGACGCGACCGGTATAAACGAGCCACTCGCCTCAACCTCGTGAACGAGCTCGAGCAAGAAAGCGTTGACCGGCGCAGCGGTCGCCGCGGCATCGGCAGCATGCACGATCGCGCCGTTGAGATAGTCGACTTCGCTGGCCTGACCGCGCCGGATGCTCTGGAGGGTGGAACCGGGGTTGGGAACCCTGCCCATGCGTCTCGCGAGTTCACGGGGGAGGAAGCCGGCGACGCCGACGGGGAGGGCGGCGAACAGGCGGAGGCGACGATGGCTGAGCCCCTGCACGCTCGCGAATCGAACACCGGAGCGCAGTGCGACGAGCACGGCTTCGCGCATTCCCTCGGTCATGATGCGACGCAGCACGGGCATCGCTATGACCTCTTGCGCGCTCAATCCGGTTATCGCCGGGAGCGCGTTGATCTGGTTGATCACGAGCTTGGTCCATTGCGCGCCGCGAAAGTCGCCTACGATCTCCACCGGCATCACGGCACCGACTATGCCGGCGACGTAGCGTGCTGGCAGGTCGTTCTCCGGATCGGCGACCCCGAGCACGGTGAGTCCAGGGGCTGTGACGGTTACATGACCGGGAGTAGCCAGCGAGGCCGCGAACAGCCCGAGTGCCCCGATCACGTCTGATCGGGGCGCAACGCGCGTTGCGGTGGAGATGCCTTCCAACCCGTTCTGAATCACGAGGATTGGGGTTCGCCCGATTGCCCGCTGGTTGCTGCTGATTGCTGCGGCGGCATCCTGCGCTTTCGTCGCGACGATCACGAGGTCGGCGGCGCGAATCAGTTCCGGGCCGACGAGCACAGCAGCGATGTGGTCACCCCACGCGCCGGAAAGACGAAGGCCGTTGCGCTCGATCGCTTCTGCGTGCGATCCGCGCGCGGTCACCTCAACGTCGTGGCCCGCGCGATCGAGGAGCGCTGCGATCGTGCCGCCCACCGCCCCTGCACCGATCACCGCTATGCGCATGGTGTGAATCCTATGGGCGAGCACGAGGTAACCTGTCACGCGTGCAGCCGACAGAGCGAACATCACGTCTCGAAAGCGGCATCCTGCTGATCGACAAACCGCAAGGACTCACGAGTCACGACGTCGTCGCTCGCGTTCGCCGCTTGGCTGGCACGCGCAAGGTCGGGCACGCAGGCACCCTCGATCCCATGGCTACTGGACTGCTCACGATCGGTGTGAACAGCTCGACGCGGTTGCTCACCCACCTGGTCGGACTCGATAAGGAGTACGTCGCGACGATCCGACTGGGTGCGGCGACAACGACCGATGACGCAGAGGGCGAGATCGTCGAGGAGTCGTCACCGGAACGACTGGGGGCAATTACCATAGAGGCGATCGATGACGGTATCGCTGGTCTCACCGGACGGATCGAACAGGTGCCGAGCCGCTTCAGTGCGATCAAGATCGACGGCAGGCGCGCCTATGACCGTGCTCGCGCGGGAGAAGACGTCGTGCTCCCGTCGCGGTCGGTGACTGTTTCGGAGTTCGTCCGCCTCGAGGTCCGGCGCGAGCGTGGTCTCCACCTCGACGTGCGGGTCGCCTGCTCGAGCGGAACGTATATCCGAGCTCTTGCTCGCGACCTGGGGAGTGCTCTGGGGGTCGGCGGGCATCTCACCGCGTTGCGGCGCACCAGGGTCGGCCCGTTCCGCGTCGAACGGTCGACTCCTCTCAGCGAACTTGACCCCGTCGCTGCCCGTCTCGAGCCGACGGCCGTGGCGCGCGAGTTGTTCCCCGTGGTCGACGTGACCGAAGCGGAAGTGACCTACCTTGCACAGGGTAAGCGCATCCCAACTGACCGTGCTGACACGGCCGGCCCCGTGGCTGCGGTCGGACCCGATGGTCGACTGGTCGCGCTCGTAGATGTCGTCGGCGGCGCGCTGCGGGTGATCACCGGTTTTCCCGCCACCGAGGTGCTCGCGTGATCGAGTGGTTTACGGTGCTGCAGGTATCAGTTGCTGTTCTGGCCGGGGTGCTGTGTGTCGTACTCGGCCTCGCCGGTCGGCGACCCGCAGATATCACCATGGGCGCGACGCTCGTCGTCGAGTTGCTGCTGATCGTGCAATTGGTCGTCGCGGTCGTGGCCCCCGGCGCGGGCAACCCGCCGACCGGCAATATCCTCGAGTTCTACCTGTACCTCGTGTCGGCCATCCTCATTCCTCCGCTCGCCGTGATCTGGGGACTCATCGAGCGCACGCGCTGGAGCACAGTCGTTCTCGGGGTCGCCTGCCTTGCGATCGCGGTGATGGTATACCGCATGCAACAAATCTGGTCAGTCCAGCTCGCGTAATCTTCTTGTGATGTCCCCACACTCTTCTGCGCGCGCCGACGGCCCCGGTCGCGTGCTCGTTGTCTTTTATGCGATCCTCGCCCTCGCGGCCACGGGCCGATCGGCGTTCCAGATCGCCACAAAATTCGATGTGGCACCTGTGGCGTATTCCCTCTCCGCGGTGGCTGCCGTCGTCTACATCGTCGCAACGATCGCTCTGGTCGCGCGTGGCGCGGCATGGTTCACAGTCGCGGTCGCAACCATTGCTTTCGAGCTCGTGGGCGTGCTCGCCGTCGGCGTGCTGACCGTGGCTGATCCGGAGTTGTTCCCGGCTGACACGGTCTGGTCGTTCTTCGGGCGAGGTTACCTGTTCGTCCCGCTGATTCTTCCGGTGCTTGGGCTGTTGTGGTTGCGGCGCCGCAGTCGGGCGCGGAGCTGACGTGGAGGTTTTCACCGATGCCAACGAACCCGAGGGCGGTCGGGATTCCGCTGTCACGATCGGCAAGTTCGATGGAGTGCATTCCGGACACCGCAGGGTGCTCGAGCATCTCACGACCATTGCCTCAGACGCGGGCTTGGCGGCTACGGTGGTCACCTTCGACCGCCACCCGATGAGTCTGCTTCGGCCCGAGAAGTGCCCGGATGCTCTGGTGAGCAACGCGCAGAAGTTGGAGCTTCTCGAGAGTACGGGCGTCGATCGCGTCGTGGTGCTGACCTTCGATCACGAACTCGCGTCGCTGACACCGGAAGAATTCGTTCGGCGGGTGCTCGTGGATTCACTGCGCACCCGCGTCATCCTTGTCGGCCGTGATTTCCGGTTCGGCGCTGGTGGGCGCGGCACCGTAACGCTGCTCGCCGAACTCGGCCAGGCGCACGGGTTTGAGGTGCGCCTCATCGACGACGTCACGGGCGCCGACGGCGCGCGAGCGTCGTCAACGGTCATCAGAGCTGCACTGCGTGAGGGCGACATCCGCCGGGCAAAGGCGCTTCTCGGATATGCGCCGGTCGTGCGTGCGGTCGTCGTGCACGGTGCGGGGCGAGGTCGCGCCATGGGGTATCCGACCGCGAACCTCGCGCGCGACTCTGAGGGGCTCATCCCGGCCGATGGTGTGTACGCTGCCTGGCTCGATGTCGACGACGTTCGCTATCCGGCGGCCGTTTCGATTGGCAATAACCCGACTTTCGACGGTGTGCTCGATAAGACCGTCGAGGCGCACGTGCTCGACGAAGATCTCGACCTCTACGACCGTACGGTCGCGGTGTCGTTCGTCGATTTCGTGCGCGGAATGGTCAAGTTCGACTCGATGAACGAACTCGTCGCTCAGATGCACCGGGACACGGAGAACATCCGCGCCATCCTCGACGCAGAGCGGCGTCAGTAGCCGAGGCCTCGCCCGCTAGCTCGTGACGATGGGCATCCCACGTCGATCGAACAGGAAGAGCACGATTTCGTTGGCGGTGCTCGCAACGTTCTGCCCCGCTCCGACGTTCCACTCGGCGTCGAGCGCGACGAAGCGATGGTCTCGGAGTATTGATCGTATTCCGAGTGGCGCCCGGGCGGCACGCGCCACCGCAACGGCTCCGCTCGAACGCGACGCGACGACTATCGGCACCCCTGTCGCGGCTGACAGGTCGAACGCAGCAACGACGGCGGCCGTGAGCGCTCCGATACGCGTTGGGCGGGTCGACCCGGTGATTTCCCCGGCCAGTCGTCGAAGCTCCGCGCTCGCCTGAGCACGGTCGAAGGCTTCCACATCCCGATCACCGCGCGGGTGCAGTTCGCTGATCGCAACCGCTATTTCGCCAGCGACCGACATTGCCGGGCGAAGGCTCGCGCCGCTCCACTGGTGAAGGGAGAGCTGATCGATCGCGGCTGCAAGATCCAGCAACACCTCGACCGTGCTCGCCGACCAGTCGTTCGAGACGTCACTCTCATCGTGACGCTCGCGCCAGCTGAGTGGGAGATAGCGGGAGATGTCCATTGTCTCTACTGTACGAAAGCAGGGACGGCGCGGCGACCTAGACTTGGGCGGTGCAACAAACCGCCCGCCTGCCGTTGTGGGCCGGTCGGACAGTTGCTTTCGTCGGCATCCTGCTGATAGCCCTCAACCTGCGCACAGCGGTGGCGGCGGTTTCGCCGATTATTGCCCAGGTGAGTGAGGATATCCCGCTCACCTCGATCGCGATCGGTGTGCTGGGCATGCTTCCGCCGGTTTTCTTTGCGCTCGCGGGAGTCACCGCGCCCATCGTCGCCCGTCGAGTCGGTCTCGACCAGGCGATGGTGCTCGGTGCGGCGGCAATGGTGCTCGGAAATCTCCTTCGCGCCTTCGCCGCAGAGTTCTCGATGCTCCTCATCGGAACCGTGCTCACTCTGGCCGGCATGGGCCTGGGCAATATTCTGCTCCCGCCCGTCGTCAAGAAGTACTTCCCGGACCGCGTTGGCGTGGTGACCGCCGCTTACGCGACGCTCCTGTCGATCAGCACAGCGGTCCCGGCAGTGTCGGCCGCTCCGATCGCCGACACGCTCGGATGGCGCACGTCCCTCGGGCTCTGGGCGATAGTCGCGGCGACGGCTGTTGCGCCGTGGCTCGTCATGGTGGTGCGCGATCGTCGCGCCGTTGGTCTCGCGGCGGATGCCGATGCGGCAGCTCTCGATCCGGGCAGACACGAGGCTACCGTTACGCCACGACTCTGGCGCTCTCGAGTTGCGTGGGCGATCGCCATCGCGTTCAGCGCTTCGTCGCTGAACGCATACGCACTTTTTGCCTGGATGCCGCTGCTCCTTGTCGATATCGCCGACGTTTCGAGGGTACAAGCCGGTGCGTTGCTTGCGCTGTACGGGCTCATCGGACTGCCCGCGGCGCTGATCGTGCCCGTGATCGCCGTGCGGCTGCGGAGGGGAGTGGAGGGGCTCATCTTCGCCGGGGTGGGTTTCTTCGTTCTGGGATACGGTGGCTTGCTACTCGCACCTGCCGCCGCTCCGTGGTTGTGGGTCGCACTCGCCGGCGCAGGACCGATCATCTACCCGGTGTGCCTTGTGCTGATCAATCTGCGCTCACGCAATCATCTGACGTCGATCGCTCTGAGCGGTTTCGTGCAGATGGTCGGATACTCGGTGGGAGCGACGGGGCCACTCATCCTGGGCATCGTGCACCAGACAAGCGGCGGCTGGACCGTACCGCTACTGTTCCTTCTGTTCAGCGCCACACTCGGTGCCGCTGCCGGAATAATGCTCCGCCGCCCAGGCTTCGTCGACGACGACGCGAGCGCCGGTCGGGGTCAATCGAGCAATTCTGCTCGGTGAATGAGCGCCGCGGCGCCGATGAGGGGGCCGTCACCAGACAGTGCTGACGGAACGACGCGCACCTTCCGCACGAAGCCGAATTGCTCTCGCTCGGAGATCGGCTCTCGAATGTAGTCGAAGAGGGGAGCGGCCACGTGGGAGAAACCGCCGCCGATGGCGACGATCTCGAGGTCTACGAGGGATGCCGCTGATGCGATTGCCTGGCCGATCGCCCGGCCAGCACGTTTGACCGCGGCGATGGCGACGGCGTCTCCGGCAGCAAAAGACGTGGCGAGGTCCTCTCCGGTTGACCCGCCCCATCCCTGGGCGCGGGCCCAGCCGACTGATTTGGGGCCGGATGCGACGGCTTCCACGCAACCGATGCCGCCGCACGCGCACGGGTCGGTGAATCCGGACACTTCCACGTGACCGATGTGCCCGGCGTTACCCGTGGGACCCGTGACGGTCTTCCCATGCAGGATGAGTCCTCCGCCAATGCCGGTCGAGACGATCATCCCCATCGAGTTCGCGAAGCCGCGCGTTGCACCGACCCAGTGCTCGGCGAGGGTAATGCACAGCCCGTCCATGCGCAGGGTGGTCGGAACATCGCCCAGCACCGGGCGCACAATCTCCGACACGGCTGCGCGAAGGGGAAATCCGCGCCACGCGGGCAGATTCAAGGGGGAGACGGCTTCGCGATCGAGAGCCACGGGCCCGGCGGCACCGATGCCCACGCCCACGCAGGTATCAGAGGGCGACAGCGTCGCTATGGAGCCGAGCGCGACAGACCGCACTGCTGCAAGAAGTTCGTCGGATGTCGCGCCCTGTCCCGTTGCGGCTCGCGCCCGGCTCGCAGCCACGACAGTGCCGGCCGAATCGACGAGCGCGGCTTCTGCCTTGGTTCCGCCCAGGTCGATCGCCAGCGCGAGCGAACGGCTCACGACCGCTCCGATCGTCGGAATAGCGGGCGAGTCGGCGCGGGCATGCGACCAGCGTAGTGCGGCGCGGGGCGCGGCACGTCGCCGTTGCATCGACGGAGGTCGACCGTATGCTTGGCGCGTGAGCGGATCCCGATTGGCATTCACGCGCGACTACGACCTTCCACCGGCGATCGTCTGGGATGCCCTGATCGACGACGAACTCGTGTGCGGGTGGCTGGCCGAGGCGAGTATCGCTCCGCACATCGGTGGCCACTTCGATCTGGCCTGGCACGACGGCACGCCGGCCACTGCTGGCCGGATTGTCTCTCTCGAACCGCGCCTCGCGCTCGTGGTCGAGACGTCGAATCGCGGTGTGCTCGCCTTTGAACTCGAGACACTCCCCGAAGGCACGCGAGGGACGAGCACGCGCTTGCATCTGGTCGTGACGATCGATGTCGATCCTCGGTTTGCCGGCGGCACGACGGCGTTGTGGGCAGCGAGCCTTGAGCAACTCGATGGACTGTTACGCGGGCACCCGGTCAATTGGCGCGCACCTGAGCACGGTGTGCCTGATCCGCGCTTCGATCACGGCACGACCGCCTTCACGATCTGAAGCGGCTCGCTTGTGCGCAGTTGCTGTATTCGGTGCGCGTGCGTGCACGATCAGCGCCGCGCGTGCGCATATGAGCAAACCGCCGCACTTATGTTGCACAGCCGCGATTGCGAACTTACCCTGAAAGAATGATGACTGCAGAACGCGAACTAACGGGAGACCTCCTTGCCGTTCGAGTCGCGGAGCTCTATTACGACGACAACAAGACGCAGGATGAGATCGGATCGCTCCTCGGAATCACCCGCTGGAAAGTCGGTCGGCTGCTCGCCCACGCACGAGACGCGGGGATCGTTCGTATCGAGATCGTCCACCCGCGCGCTCGTCGCCTCGGACTCGAGCGGCGACTCTGCGAACGTTTCGGACTGACGAACGCGATCGTCGTTCCCGCCGCTTCCGACGACGAGTTGGGGGCGACGGTCTCCCGCGCCGCGGCAGACTATCTCACGGCGCTTCGCCCGGTGCCGCGATCGTTGGGAATCAGCTGGGGGCGCACCCTTCAAGACGTCGTCGGAGCGCTCGCGCCGGGCTGGGCCACGGGCGTGACGGTCACCCAGATCAACGGGGGAGTGACTCTCAATCGTCGTGCTGGCACCGCAGCAACGACAGCGGTCACGATGGCCGACAAGGGCGCGGGACGAGCAGTGCTCCTGCCGAGTCCGGCGATTCTCGAGCGTCCAGAAACCAAACGAGCGATCGAGTCAGATCGCACGGTTGCCGAAGTGCTCCGCCTGGCCGAGGGATCATCCGTTTTCCTCTACAGCGCTGGCGTCGCGGACGAAAGCTCGGTGCTCGTCGAGAGCGGATATCTCAGCGCAGACGACGTGACCGAATTGGCTCGGCGGGGTGCCGTCGGCGACGTCGTCGGACGCTTCATCAATGCGAACGGCAATGTCGTCGACCCGTCCCTCGATGAGCGCACGTTGGGGCTGGGGCACCACGTCCTACGATCCGCGGACACAGCGATTTTCGTTGTCGCAGGGGCGGCAAAACATGACATTGCCCGCGCTGTAGTGGCTAGCGGCTTGTGCACGGTCATCGTGACCGACGAGGAGACCGCGCTCGAGTTGTTGGAAGGATGACGATGACCATTGCAACACCGGTGGCGCTGGCGCCAGCGGAGAGAGCCCTCAGCCTAATCGGGGGCGACCTCACGGAGAAGAGCCTCCGACTGCACCTGGAGGGACTCTCGGGTGTCGACGGCGTCGGCTTGGAACAGCGCGCAGCGGGGCTTGCAACCAGGTCGATCAAAACGACATCGAAGGCGTGGGCGCTCGACACCATCATTCGGCTCATCGACCTCACCACGCTTGAAGGGGCGGACACTCCCGGCAAGGTCCGGTCGCTCGTCGCGAAGGCGATCTCGCCGGATCCCTCTGACATGTCCACGCCCCGCGTCGCCGCCGTATGCGTCTACGGCGACATGGTTCCGGATGCCGTGGTCGCTTTGGGCGCGTTGCACTCCGCTGGCACCGATTCGGGCATTAATGTCGCGGCGGTCGCCACGGCCTTCCCGAGCGGTCGCGCGTCGCTCGCGATCAAGATCGCCGACACCCGAGCGGCGGTCTCAGCCGGGGCGGATGAAATCGACATGGTCATCGATCGCGGCGCGTTCCTGGCTGGCAATTTCGGGCGGGTCTTTGACCAAATCGTCGCCGTCAAAGAGGCATGTCGGCGCACCGACGGCAGCTCGGCGCACCTGAAGGTAATCCTCGAGACGGGGGAACTGACCACCTACGACAACGTGCGCCGTGCCTCGTGGCTTGCGATTTTGGCCGGTGGCGATTTCATCAAGACATCGACGGGCAAGGTCGCCCCAGCGGCGACCCTTCCGGTGACGCTGCTGATGCTCGAGGTTGTGCGCGATTGGCACCGACTCACAGGAGAGACGATCGGAGTCAAACCGGCGGGCGGCATCCGCACGTCGAAAGATGCGATCAAGTACCTCGTGACGGTTGCCGAGACCGTCGGTGAGCAGTGGTTGCAGCCGCACCTGTTCCGCTTCGGGGCGTCGAGCTTGCTCAACGATGTGCTCCTTCAGCGTCAGAAGCTCACGACCGGCCACTATTCCGGTCCCGACTACGTAACGGTGGACTGACATGAACTTCCTTGATTACGCGGCAGCGCCGGAATCAACCGCGCTCCTTCGGCTTCGCCCGTCGTACGGACTCTTCATTGATGGGGAATTTGTCGACGGTTCTGGCGCGCCGTTCGCAACTATCAATCCCGCCACCGAGAAGGCCATCGCCGAGATCGCCCACGCCGACGCATCCGATGTGGATCGCGCGGTCGCGGCCGCCCGGCGCGCATATGAGAAGACGTGGTCTCGCATGTCGGGAGCCGACCGCGGCAAGTATTTGTTCCGGATCGCGCGACTCGTGCAGGAACGCGCTCGGGAGCTCGCAGTCGCCGAGAGTCTCGACAATGGCAAGCCCATCAAGGAGAGCCGGGACGTCGACGTTCCGCTCGTGGCAGCCTGGTTGTTCTACTACGCCGGATGGGCAGACAAGCTCGATCACGCTGGGTGGGGAGCCAGTCCGCGGGCGCTGGGTGTAGCAGCGCAGGTGATTCCATGGAACTTCCCGCTGCTCATGCTCGCCTGGAAGATCGCACCCGCGCTCGCTGCGGGCAACACCGTTGTGCTGAAGCCAGCGGAGACGACGTCGTTGACGGCGCTCATCTTTGCCGAAATCCTGCAACAGGCCGACCTGCCGCCGGGAGTCGTGAACATTGTCACCGGAGCGGGGGAAACGGGGGCGGCGCTCGTCGGCCACCCTGACGTCGACAAGGTGGCCTTCACCGGTTCGACCGCGGTCGGACGGGCCATTGCGCGCTCCACGGCTGGCACCCACAAAAAGCTCACCCTCGAGCTCGGTGGCAAGGCGGCGAACATCGTCTTCGATGACGCGCCCATTGATCAGGCCATCGAGGGCATCGTCAACGGAATCTTCTTCAACCAAGGTCACGTCTGCTGTGCCGGATCTCGCCTGCTCGTGCAGGAGAACATCCACGATGACGTCGTCGAGCGCCTGAAGCAGCGACTGTCTACTTTGCGTCTCGGCGACCCGCTCGATAAGAACACCGATATCGGCGCGATCAATTCGCGGGAGCAACTCGACCGCATCCGGGAACTGTCGGCGATCGGCGAGCAGGAAGGTGCCGAGCGGTGGAGTGCGGATTGCGCGATTCCCGACAATGGCTTCTGGTTCGCACCCACCATCTTTACGAACGTGTCGACGAGTCACCGCATCGCTCGTGACGAGATTTTCGGACCGGTGCTGTCGGTGCTGACTTTCCGCACACCGGCTGAAGCGATTGTCAAGGCGAACAACACACCGTATGGGTTGTCGGCCGGGGTGTGGAGCGACAAGGGCTCCAAGGCGCTCGCAGTGGCCGATCGCCTCCGCGCCGGGGTGGTCTGGACCAACACCTTCAACCGATTCGACCCCGCGTCGCCGTTCGGTGGCTACAAGGAAAGCGGATACGGTCGCGAGGGCGGCCGGCACGGTCTCGGCGCGTACCTCACCACCGCTCCCGTCGTAGCAAGAAAGTCGAGTGCACAATGACCCGTCTGGCGATCCCGAAGACCTACAAGCTGTACATCGGCGGAAAGTTTCCCCGCAGCGAAAGCGGTCGCACCTATGCCGTTGTGTCTGCTGGCGGAAACTTCGTGGCGAACGCGTCACAAGCGAGCCGCAAAGACGCGAGGGATGCTGTCGTCGCCGCTCGCGCTGCGATCGGTTCGTGGGCGGGCGCCACGGGCTACAACCGCGGGCAAGTGCTCTATCGCATAGCTGAGTTGCTCGAGGGGCGTCGAGCGCAGTTCGTCGACGAGATTCGTCAGACCGAGGGCCTGGATGCGGCAGCGGCTGGCAATCAAGTCGACGCTGCCATTGATGTCTGGGTCTGGTACGCGGGCTGGGCCGACAAGTACACGCAGGTCGCCGGCAATGCCAATGCCGTGAGCGGACCATACTTCAACATCTCCGTTCCCGAGCCGACCGGCGTTGTCGCCATTGTCGCTCCCCAGTCCGGGTCGAGCCTCGTCGGGCTGGTGAGCGTCGTCGCGCCAGCGCTCGTGAGCGGAAACACCGTCGTCGTGGTAGCAAATCAGCTGGCGCCCCTCAGCGCGATCAGTCTCGCTGAGGTGCTCGCAACCAGTGACGTGCCGGGCGGTGTCGTGAACATCCTGACCGGTTCGCCCGCGGAAATCGCGCCGTGGCTGGCCAGTCACGCCGACGTCAACGCTCTCGACCTTACCGGCGCGGGCGATCTCGAGTGGGTAGACCTGCAAATATCCGCGGCCGATACGCTCAAGCGCGTGCTCGCCCCCGAGCCGGGAGTGCCCGTACCGGCGCTCGACCGCATCGTGGCTTTCACCGAGACCAAGACGGTGTGGCACACCATGTCGATGATCTGATCGGGACGCTCCCAGCCACTACACCGGCCTCCCAGTTCGGAGCCGTACAGTCCGAGAATGCGAGTTCTCGTGACCGGCGCGACCGGCTACATCGGCGGGCGGCTGGTGCCGCGACTTCTCGAGGCAGGACACGACGTGTCGGTGGCGGTGCGCACCCCTTCTCGGGTGCGGGACTATCCGTGGGCCGACGACGTCGCCGTGCGCCGGGCCGACCTGACCGTGGCCGACGAGGTGCGTACCGCTGTGCAGGGCATCGACATCGTCTACTACCTCGTGCACGCCATGGGCAGTTC
>JANOYC010000006.1:0-3645 GCA_031428675.1 Microbacteriaceae bacterium
CCCCCCCCCCCCCCCCCCCCGCGCTTTTTCTTTTTTGGCCTCTTTTCATGGTTTTTTTGCCCAAAAACCTCCACCCTCGACGGGGAGGGTGCGCGGTCGTAGACTGTGCTCGCCATGAGCAAGAACGGCCAACTGACCAACGCTGAACTCACCGCCGTCGATGGTGTTCGGCTCGCGAACGCGACGGCACGCGCATGGCAGGCACTCGCTGACACTGCCAAGCGCGAAGCAGACCTCGACCTCCACATCGCCAAGCCACACGGCGGATATCGCGACATCGTCGCGCAACAGGCTCTTGCTTCCGGCACGTCTCCGAGCAACCCGGCCTCGAAGGTTCCCATCGCCCGTCCGGGATTCTCGACTCACGGTCTCGGAACGCGCGTTGATATCAGCACTTTCATCGGGAAACGCCACGATTGGATTCTCGCCAACGCTCATCGTTTCGGATTTCGGCGCGAATTCGGCAAGAAGGATCCGAACCACTTCATCCACGACCGGGGAACGTTCGCGTCGTTCGGGCCGGTCATCGTCATCCCCGTCCAGGAGGACACCATGAGCCAAGCAGAGGTTACCGAGATTCGTTCGCACGTCACCGCCGAGATGAATCGCGTGCTCGACGGGGTTCGGCGCGAATCCCGACCGCGTTTGTTCCGGAGTGACCCGGCGAAGGGCGGTGACGCATCCATCATGGCCATTCGGATGGAGACCGGATATGTGCGCGAGTTCAAGACGCCGCAATCGCTTGAGGTTCTCAAACTGCTCGGGCTGGTTGCAGAAGAGGATGCACTCAACGTCGATCCGGAGACCTACGCGGGCATCAAGAACGAGACGAACGCCGAGCGAGCGCGAATGATCGACGCGATCGTCGCCGCAATCCGCTCGGAGCCCACGCCGCCGCCCCCCGGCGAGTGAGCAGTTTCTGCTCGAATAGGGCGGTTTTAGGAGCAGAAAGTGCTCACTCGGCGGAAGGGACGGGAGGGACGGAGGGGGCGGGGGCGACGTAAGCGGCGAGGTGCTTGCCCGTGAGAGTCGACCGCGACGCCACGAGCGCGGCGGGCGTTCCCTCGAACACCACCGAGCCACCGTCGTGTCCTGCTCCGGGGCCGAGGTCGATTATCCAGTCCGCGTGTGCCATAACCGCTTGGTGATGCTCGATCACGATCACGGACTTTCCGGAGTCGACGAGCCGGTCGAGCAGGCCGAGCAATTGCTCGACGTCAGCGAGGTGAAGTCCTGTCGTCGGTTCGTCGAGCACATACACGTCGCCGCTCTCCGCCATCTGCGTCGCAAGCTTGAGTCGTTGCCGCTCGCCACCGGAGAGGGTGGTAAGCGGCTGGCCGAGGCTCAGGTAGCCGAGCCCGACATCCGACAACCGGCTCAGGATGGCGTGGGCCGCCGCAATCCGCGACGGGCCGGCACCGAAGAACTCCGCCGCTTCGACCACCGGCATCGCGAGGACCTCGCTGATGTCGCGCCCGCCCAAGCGATATTCGAGCACGGATGCCTGAAACCGCTTCCCCTCACACACTTCGCAAACAGAGGCGACACTCGCCATCACACCGAGGTCGGTGTAGATGACGCCGGCGCCGTTGCAGGTCGGGCAAGCGCCCTCGGAGTTTGCGCTGAATAGTGCGGCCTTGACCCCGTTCGCCTTCGCGAACGCCGCGCGGATCGGGTCGAGCAACCCCGTGTAGGTTGCCGGATTGCTGCGCCGCGACCCGCGGATCGCCCCCTGATCGATCGACACGACTCCCGCTCCGGCCGGAATCGACCCGTGCACGAGCGACGACTTGCCCGACCCAGCGACGCCGGTCACGACGACGAGCACCCCGAGAGGCACGTCCACGTCGACGTCGCGAAGGTTGTTGGCGTTGGCTCCGCGGATCTCGAGCGCTCCGACGGGTGTGCGCACGCCGTCCTTCACGGCCGCCCGGTCATCCAGATGACGTCCGGTGAGGGTGCCGCTGGCCCGCAACTCATCGAGCGTGCCCTCGAAACAAATGGTGCCGCCTGCCGTTCCCGCGCCAGGCCCGAGATCGACGACGTGATCGGCGATCGTGATCGTCTCCGGCTTGTGCTCGACGACGAGCACGGTGTTTCCCTTGTCGCGCAAGCGCAGCAGCAGGCCGTTCATCCGCTGGATGTCGTGCGGATGCAATCCGATCGTCGGCTCGTCGAAAACGTACGTAATGTCGGTGAGAGACGAGCCGAGGTGGCGGATCATCTTCGTGCGCTGCGCCTCGCCGCCCGAGAGCGTGCCCGCTGGCCGGTCAAGCGAGAGGTAACCGAGGCCGATCTCGACGAAAGATTCGAGGATGTGGCGCAACGCCGCAATCAATGGTGCGACGGATGCGTCGGCTCGGCCGCGGACCCACTCTGCGAGGTCGCTGATCTGCATTGCGCACGCGTCGGCGATGTTGACGCCTGCGATTCGTGACGAGCGCGCTCCCTCGTTGAGCCGAGTGCCGTGGCACTCCGGGCACGCCGTGAAGGTAACGGCGCGATCCACAAACGCGCGCACGTGCGGTTGCATCGCTTCGCGATCCTTCGAAAGAAATGATTTCTGGATCTTCGGGATGAGCCCCTCGTAGGTCATGTTGATCGATTGGATTTTGACCTTGGTGGCGTCCTTGTGCAGGAAGTCGTGCAGCTCGGTGTCAGTGAAATCGCGAATCGGCTTGGCTGGGTCTAGGTATCCGGATTCGGTGAAAATGCGCACCATCCAGCCGTCTGCGGTGTAGCCGGGAATGGTGAGGGCACCGTCGGCGAGTGACTTGGTTTCGTCATACAACTGGGTGAGGTCGATGTCGGAGACGCGGCCCATGCCCTCGCATCGCGGACACATGCCTCCGGTGATCGAAAACGATCGCTTCTCCGCCGTGGCTGCTGTGCCCTTTTCTACGGTTATTGCCCCGGTACCGTGCGCGGATGCGATATTGAACGAGAACGCTTGCGGCGATCCGACGTGCGGTTCTCCGAGTCGGCTGAAGAGGATGCGCAGCATCGCGTTGGCGTCGGTGGCCGTGCCCACGGTGGAGCGCGCGTTCGCGCCCATCCGTTCCTGGTCGACGATGATCGCGGTGGTGAGGCCCTCGAGCACGTCGACATCGGGGCGAGCGAGAGTCGGCATCATGCCCTGCAGGAAGGCGCTGTAGGTTTCGTTGATCATCCGCTGCGACTCGGCGGCAATCGTTCCGAAGACGAGCGACGACTTGCCCGATCCAGACACGCCCGTGAACACCGTGAGCCGTCGTTTCGGGATGTCGATGCTGACGTTCTTGAGGTTGTTCTCGCGAGCGCCGTGCACACGGATCAGATCGTGCGCGTCGGCGACGTGAGTCACTCCTGCCCGGTTCTTGACATGGCGACATGCTAACGCCGAGCCCAGCCAGCACACATGGGTAACCGCGCATCCAAAAGACACAAGCGATGCCGAATCGCAACCCCCTAGTCGCCCGGGGGCGCATATGAAAACGTAGATGACTTGTGCCGCAAGTTCGGCACCCACGAACATGTCGGCACCCAGGAACAGCGAGGACACCGCCATCTCCAACTCGAAGAAGTCCACCAAAACACGGATCAAACGCATGCCGAAATCGCTCTATGAAGCGGAGCTCAAGCGGCTGCAAGTTGACTTGGTCAGCA
>JANOYC010000007.1:0-45827 GCA_031428675.1 Microbacteriaceae bacterium
GCTGTCATCGGATAACCCGACGCAGTCATCGTGCCTGGGCCGAAATCAACACCTACCAGCTGGGTGTCTTTGTCGAGCCAGCCTGAACTGCCTTTTGATTCCCTGGTAACAAAGCCGTCATCGACCCAGCTTTTGGTTCGCGCGTTGGCAAAAAACCCAGTTGTCCCCTTTTAAAAACCGCCCCCCCAAAAAAAAAACGCCCCTCAACCCCAACTGTACCCGGGACTTTGAGGTTAACGGAAATCAACCGCCCACCAGAAACTCAGGCTTATAGGCCAGAACGTGTGGATGGTTTGGGCGTGTCATCCCAACCGTCCCGTAGAAGGTTCCTTCACCGATCGCAGTCGGCTTCTACATGGCAGGCCGACGCGAGGACGTCCAGTGCGGACTCCCCTGAGTTTGAGTGTGCTGATCCCGTGGATGGGTGGATGGGTGGCGAAGCGGGCAGCGGCGCCGGGTGCCCGGCAGGCGCCGGGCACCCGCGGGGCTAACGGTAGAACTCGCCGTAATAGGTCCCGAGCCGGTCTCGATAGGCGGGATCGTCAGCGGTGGCATCATCGAGTTCTGGCGAAT
The DNA here is from genome assembly GCA_031428675.1 of Microbacteriaceae bacterium. Classification (GTDB taxonomy): domain Bacteria; phylum Actinomycetota; class Actinomycetes; order Actinomycetales; family Microbacteriaceae; genus JANOYC01. The sequence goes on from JANOYC010000007.1 coordinate 574, forward strand.
CCTTGATCTGGGCCTTCGTGAGATCCACGTAGACCTTCTCGTCCGCGTCGTCGACACGCTGAATCGTGCCCGCCGGAAGAATTACCTTCCGGCCGAAGATCCATGGGCCGGTGTCGACCACGATGCTGCTTTCATCGACCGCGTTGCTGGCCTCGTCGACCTTGCCGATGTCGCCATCGGAGGCGTGAACGCGATAGCCCACGATGGTGCCGGACTCAGCTGCGCGAGCCGACGAATCACGGTAATTCCAGGCGTCCCACCGATCGAAGTCATCGGAGACATCCTGTTGCGATGCCGCCAGAATCCACCGATCCCTCAGCGGGCGAATTTCGGTCGTCGTGACCGAATGTGCCCTTTGACCGGACGATCAATGGAGATTCGCCGCGCCCGTGCTTTCGACAGAGTTTTCCAGCGGGATCAGCGGATCGGACCACTAGCCCGGCTTGTCGAATACGCCCTGGATGAACACCGTGCGCCCGGCGTCGGTGTTGCGCCCGGAGTTACTCGTCTTGACGGCTGCCTGTTCTCCCAGCACGAGATGCATTCCAAGCGGAGGAGGGGCGCTGGAGCCGCTCGCACCCGACGCTTGCGCCTTCGCCTGCTGTGCCTTGCGCGCCGCCACGATGTCGGTGGTGATGTCGCGCCAGGTGCGCTCCAGGAGACCTGCACCGCGGATCAACCCGCGGAGGGATTCCGCATCGGCCAGATGGCTCTGGTTGGGGCGGCTCGCCCATGGGACCGGAAGCTCGATCGGCTCGCCGTTCCCCGCGCAGATTTCCTGGCAGACGAACAGCCCGTCCGGCCTGAGTACCCGGGCGATTCCGGAATACAGGCGGCGCTTGTCCTGGATGTTCATCTGCATTTGTATCGTCCACACCACGTCGAAGCTGGACGCGGCGAACGGAAGCTCCAGGGCATCACCCGCCTGAAAGCGGGTGCGATCGGACAACCGCGTCATCCGAGAAAGGGCGTTGGCCACCCCGCAGAATTCAGGCGAGAGATCGATGCCTGTCACGTCGCAACCCAAAGTTGCGGCGAGGTAACGCGCCGGGCCGCCCAACCCGCTGCCCACGTCGAGCACTCGCGATCCTGGCGGAATCTTTGCAAGCTCCACCAATGCGCGCGTGGCCGAACGTCCCGCGGAGTGAAACTCGTCGGCCGGCGCGAGATCTTCGTGCGTGACCGAGTCCAGGTCCTTGCCGAGAGCTTGCAACCCCGCCACGATTCGCGGCAGAAGTCCGCCCGGCTCGTAGTGACGAAGCACTTCCTCGTGCGACTCGCCCATGGACGCAATCCTGCGCGGATTTCGGGGAGCCGTCAAGCCGCTTGCTCCCGCCACCCCGTCACCTGCCCTCCCTCCTCCGGCAGGAGCGAGGGTCTGGCCTGTGCCCTCACGAGGTCTCCACTCGACCGCAGAACAGCACCGCAGACCCCCCTGACCAGCAAAGAAGCCGCTTCCGAAGGTGGTGTTCTCCACCACGCTGTCTGCGGCGCCGCCGAGGCGGCCGCGTTGGGCCTGATCGACGAGTACCGGGTGGTGGTATACCCGGTGTTGGTGGGCGGCGGCATCCCGTTTTTCCTCAGCACGAACGCCGAGTGGATCTCGAACTCGTCGAGACCCGCACGTTCACCTCGAGATTCGTCTACCTCCGTTACCGCGTGGCGAGCTGACTCACCTCGGTCAGGCTCGTCGCGTGAAATTGCGGACGAGTCCCGGGGAGGTAAGCCCGATGTTGACGAGTTGTGCTGTGATGTGTGGCGAGCAACCCTGATGTGCGCCCGCCGCTCCTAGGCTGGGCGCATGACTTCCCTGGGCATCGCCGTAGCGCAATTCGCACCGGGCCATGACATGCACGACAATGTGGCCGCCATCGAGGGTTTCGTCGTGACCGCCGCGTCGCGCGGAGCACGCCTCGTCATTGCTCCCGAGTACTCGTCGTACTTCACCGCAGTCATGACCGCGGAGTGGGGGATGCACGCACAGCACCTCTCCGGTGCGTTTGTGACCGAGATGGCGAGAGTAGCGAGCGAGCACGATGTCTTCATCGTTGCCGGCATGATCGAAGAGAGTCACGATCCGGAGCGGTTCCACAACACGCTTGTCGCGGTGAGTCCGACCGATGGCCTCGTCGCACGCTATCGCAAGATCCACCTCTACGACGCTTTCGGGCAGCGCGAATCTGAATTCGTTGTCGCCGGAGCGATCATGGAGCCCGAGACCTTCAGCGTCGACGGCTTCATCATTGGGCTGCAGACGTGTTACGACCTGCGTTTTCCCGAGGTCACTCGGCGGCTGGTCGACTACGGCGCCGATGTCGTCGCCATCCCGAGCGAGTGGGTGCACGGACCGCTGAAGGAGCAGCACTGGCGCACCCTCCTCGCCGCGAGGGCGATAGAGAACACGATCTTTGTCGCTGCAGCCGACCATGCACCGCCGATCGGCGTGGGCAACAGCGTGATTGTCGACCCGATGGGCGTCGAAATTGCGCGCATCGGGGAGCACACCGACGTGGCGGTCGCCTTCCTGTCGGCGACGCGAATCGCCGAGGTGAGGCTGATGAACCCCGCACTCGAGTTGCGGCGGTTCGCAGTCATTCCCAAGGCCTGACGGCGCTGAGCCCCGAACACTACTACTTCATGGTCAGCCTTGTCGCGTAGTCGTAATACGCGCGCTTTCCTGGTTCCGTGTCAGAGACGTCGGCGTCGACTCCACGACGGAGCAATTCGCACACGCCGCGGATCATGAGGTCGAGGTCGCCATGAGGTGCGGTGAGGGCGAGCCCCGCCGCATAGGTGGTGAGGAAATTCGACAGCATGGGTGCGTCGATATCGCGACGCACAGTGCCAGCGCGCTGCATCTCCTCGATCATCACGCTCCGGGACTCTACCGATGGAATGTAGTTGAACCCGTGGGCGTGGCGCATGATGGCATTGAGCGTCGAGCGGTCCGTTGTGTAGAGGGCACGAGCAAGCGGGCGTTCGTACACCGAGCTGAGCGTGTAGAACCACAACCGTGACAGCAGGCCACCCAGGGGGTCGCGTTCGACGTTGTCAAGGATGACCGAGTACATCATGCTGAATTCGCGATTGAGCATGCTCACGTAGACATCGTCTAACGAATCAAACAGGGCAAGGATCTCCGATGGCGTAACACCCGCTCGCTTCGCGAGGGTCTCGATAGTTGAACCCTGGAATCCGCCGCTCAATACGATGTCCGATGCCGCGTCGAGAAGCTGGTCGACGTTCAGGGTTCGCTCGGACATCTGGGTCACAATCTCGGCGGGATTCGGGGGAGCCGCCGACCACCATCGTAAGGGCGCAAACGACCTGTCTGTACACCCCCTTGCTCCGATTATGTGCGCTACGGCAGAATATTCTGCGAATTTCGTCGTTCTAGCGCCGAAAACGAGAGTTATTCGCGAATTTGCGCCAATCTCACAGTTGCTTCCGTGAGAATGTGGCGCTTTTTGCAGAAAGCGAATCGCACGAGGGTCGCGTAGTCGGCACGGTTAGCAGGGTGCACAAAAGCCGTCAATGGCACAGCCGCGACGCCCGCGCGACCGGGCAATTCGCGACAGAAGTCGTCGGCATCGCTCGCGCCGAACGGTGCCGAATCAGCGACGACAAAATAGGAACCCGCCGGAATCGAAACAGTGAAGCCAGCCTCGAGGAGACCCTGAGTGAGAATGTCGCGCTTTGCCTTGAGCTCTCGAGCGGTCCGGTGAAAGTACTCATCTGGCAGACCTAGACCTACCGCCATCGCCGGCTGAAACGGCGCACCGTTCACGTAGGTGAGAAATTGCTTCACGGCCGTGACCGCGATCACCAGCGGTGCTGGCGCGGTGAGCCACCCGATCTTCCACCCGGTGGTGCTGAACGTCTTGCCTCCGCTTGAGATGGTCACGGTGCGCTCTCGTGCGCCGGGCAGCGTAGCGATCGGAATGTGTGGCGCGTCGAAGGTGAGGTGTTCATACACTTCGTCAGTCACGATGATCGCGTCGAACCGGTCAGCGAGTTCGATGATCAGCGCGAGAGTGCTGCGGTCAAGCACGGTCCCTGTCGGGTTGTGCGGATTGTTGATGAGGATGATCCGGGTGCGATCCGAGATCGCCGCGCGGATGTCGTCGTGGTCGGGTTGGAACGTCGGTGCGCGAAGGGGGATGCGCACGTGTTTGGCCCGAGCGAGCGCGATGAGCGCGGCGTAGGCGTCGTAGAACGGCTCGAAGGTTACGACTTCATCGCCATCGTCGGTGAGCGCGAGTATCGTGGCCGCGAGGGCCTCCGTGGCTCCCGCGGTGACGAGCACTTCGCGATCGGCGTCAACGTTCAGACCGTAGAAGCGCGATTGGTGGGCGGCGATCGCGTCGCGGAGAACGGGCATGCCGAGACCGGGCGGATACTGATTGTTGCCCGCTCGGATCGACTCCATGGCCGCTTCCAGAATCTCGGTCGGTCCGTCTTCGTCGGGAAATCCCTGACCGAGGTTGATGGCCCCGGTTGCAGTAGCCAGCGCCGACATTTCGGCGAAGATCGTGGGACGCGGGGTTGTCGCTGTCGGGTCGTCGTCGAGCAACATGGCGCCGAGAGCGGCACGCTGCCAGGCGCCAGGAATCCTCACGCGAGCAAATCTATCGCGCGCTTGTATGACGACTGTGGAAACTTATGCCGTCAGCGACGGGATCTGTTCTACGGTTTTCGCATGTCCGGGCAGATGCGAGTCGGCGTCGTGATCGCGATCGCGATGTGCACACTCACTGGATGCGCGGCGCCCGTTCCCGTTGACAGCGTCGTTCTCGAGTCGTCTACTTCGGCATCGCCAACGCCCGTCTTCGCTACCGAGCAAGAAGCACTCGAGGCCGCGACGAAGGCCTACACGGAGTACCTCGCCGTCAGCGATGCAATTCTTGCCGACGGAGGCAAGAACCCGGAGCGAATCCGCGAGGTCGTTACAGCTGCCTATTCGGACGAATTGATAGAAGAATTTGAAGAGTTTGAACGGCAAGGATTTCGATCGCAAGGCTCGATTCGCGCAGACCGTCTCGCGGTGCAGACGGTCGAAGGCTCAGACGTGGTTGCTTACGCTTGCTCTGATGTCAGCGGGGCCAAGCTCTTGAACGCCGATGGGGATGACATCACTCCAGCTAGCAGAGTCGAGAAAATGGCTCTCGTCCTTCATTTCTCCGCGAACGCTGAGGGTGACGCAGTCGTCCTCGAGGGAAGCGAAATATGGGCTGGCGACGACTTCTGCTCGTAGGGGCCATCATTGCACTGACTGCAACTCCTTTGCCGGCGTTCGCGCGGTCGGGGTGTTCGCCGACATCTCAGATTACCGGCGGGTGCACCCCCGTCTCCGCATCGACCGGCAACGGCGAGGTGACGCTCGGCGGGTCCGGGTCCGGGTCCGGGTCGTCGGCGCGCACCGGGAACGCTGGGCGCGGGGGAGCAAAGCCGCCGGCCGACTGCATCCGCAATGGCTTCAACTGGAAGTGCATGGGTCCGCTTCCGGGCAGGCGCAACCCCGCGAGTCCGGTTGTCACGTGGGCCGACTTGGCGAGCTTCCGCCCAGCAATCGGGGTTGCGCACGTCGAACCCGCACAGTGGACTGTGCACGGGCTGGAGACGAACGTCTACATCTCCGGCGCGCCGCACGTTGTCTCCGGCTCCCTGTTTGGCCTGCCCGCCGACGTGCGTTTCATCCCGCTGTCCTACGTCTTCGATTACGGCGACGGCGCAACGCAGACCACTGCGGAACCCGGCGCGAGCTGGGCAGAGCTCGGAGTCGAGGAATTTGAGCGCACAACGACGAGTCACCGCTACGACAGCATCGGCAACTATGCGATCGCAGTGGGCATCACGTATGCCGCCGAATATCAATTCGCCGATGAACCGTGGGCGACAGTGGCGGGCACCCTCACCGTTCCGGCGAACACTCTCGGGATTCTCGTCGGCGATGCTGATACCGTGCTTGTTCGCGATGGTTGCGAGGTGAATTCGGCTTCCGTGGGTTGTTAAGGATTCGGCCAGCGGCCTAACAGCGGCGATATAGAAAACGTACAGCTTCGACGAGAATGCTGAATGCTGCTGGAAGGAGCACCCCCATGACTGAGAACCCCGAGCGATCCGAGAACGCCGAGCACAGCGCCCCCGACGCCACCGAGAACGCCGACGCCACCGAGAATCCCGAGCGATCCGAGAACCCCGAGCACAGCGCCCCCGAGGCGGCGGGCACTCCCGCAGACAATGGCACGGTTCCTCCCGCTTTCGCGCGTCCCGGCCCCCGCACCGCGACAATCGTCGCGGCTCTTGCGATCGGCGCCATCGTTGGTGGCGTATCCGGTGCCGGTGCGGCAATGTGGGCCAGCCAAGGAACGCGAGGGTCGGCCGTATCGGGCGATTCGGAGCCGGCGACGATCACGGTCAATGACCCGATGAACGCCACGACGATCACGGCTGTCGCAGCCAAAGCGTCGCCATCTGTCGTGACAATCTCGGTGACGTCAGCCAACGGTGGAGGCACCGGCTCCGGCGTGATCCTGAGCAAAGACGGCTACATCCTCACCAACGCACACGTCGCCACCCTCGATGGCGCCTCGAACGATCCGACCGTGCAGATTCAGACCTCGGATGGCCGACTCTTCGCCGCCGAATTCATCGGCAGCGATCCGATTTCCGACCTTGCGGTGCTCAAGATCGATGGGGTCTCCAACCTTCAGCCGGCGGATTTTGCAGACTCCGCCGAACTCAATGTCGGCGACCACGCCATCGCGATCGGTGCGCCGCTCGGTCTCGCCAACACGGTCACCGACGGCATCGTGAGCGCACTGAACCGCAGCATCACGGTCGCGTCGTCGGCTGTCCCCGAAGACACCCCCGACACGCCGACTCCCGCGCCGGAAGACAACTTCGACTTCTGGAACTTCGACCTGCCGGGTCAGACCCCGCGCGCCGGGGCGTCCTCGACGATCTCGCTCTCGGTGATTCAGACAGACGCAGCAATCAACCCGGGTAACTCCGGCGGCGCTTTGCTTAACATCGACGGCGAGGTGATCGGCATCAATGTCGCCATCGCAAGTGCCGGCGGCAGTTCAGGAACGGCCGGAAGCATCGGGGTCGGCTTCTCGATTCCGTCGAACCTCGCCGAGCGCGTGGCAAACGAGATCATTGAGAACGGCTTCGCAACGCACGGACTCCTCGGCGCCGCGATCCTCGATGTCACGGAAGACAGCGCCACCGCCGACAGCCTCACGGTGGGCGCCAGCGTGCAGGACGTCACCGCGGGAGGAGCTGCGGATGCCGCGGGCATTCGCCCGGGCGACGTCATCACCAAGTTCAATGGCATTCCGATCACGGGTAAGACTGACCTCACCGCTCAGGTGCGGGCGGCAGCGGCCGGATCCACAGCAACGATCACCTACGTGCGCGGCGGCGAGACAGCGCAGACAGAGGTGACGTTGGGCTCGCTCGAGTAGCAGTACTCCAGCGAGACGGGGGCACGCTACGGGCGCGGAACCGGTCGGGTCCGCTCCCGTAGTTCGTGCGCTGGTAGACTGGCCATCCCATCAGCAGGATGTATTGGACCCGATGGCTACCGAGTCACACTCCGCGGCAGACCCAGAGTCCAGCGCCGTTGCGAACGATCTTCCCGGCGTGTCCTACGTCATGCCTGTGCTGAACGAAGTCGAGCACATCGAAGCCGCAGTTCTCAGCCTGACCGCTCAGGACTACACCGGCCCATTCGAGATCGTGCTCGCGCTCGGCCCAAGCGTTGACGGCACCAACGAGGTGATTTCGCAGCTCGCTGCGCAAGATCCGCGCATCCGCCGACTCGACAATGAACTCGGGTCAACGCCAGGAGGACTCAACGTGGCGATCCGCGCATCCGTCTACCCGATCGTGGTGCGGGTGGATGCGCATTCCGTTCTTCCGACCGATTACACCCGCATCGCTGTCGAGACGCTACTGCGGTCAGGCGCCGACAACGTCGGCGGAATCATGAAAGCCGAGGGCCGCACGCCGTTCGAGAAGGCCGTTGCGCACGCGTACGGCGCTCGCGGTGGTCTCGGCGGCACACCTCATCACGTCGGAGGCAAAGAAGGGCCCGCCGAGACCGCCTATCTCGGTGTATTCCAGAAGCATCGATTGTTCGACGTGGGGCTTTTCGACGAAGGGATCAAGCGGGGCCAGGACTGGGAACTCAACCGACGGCTTCGCGCGACCGGAGGCACGGTATGGTTCACCCCGCATCTCGTTGTCACCTACCGGCCGCGATCGAGTCTTCGCAAACTGATCCGCCAGTTCGTCGCCACGGGCATGTGGCGCGGCGAGCTCGCCCGACGCTTCACCTTCGCCAATTCTCCCCGGTACTTCGTTCCGCCTCTCGCGGTGCTCGGCGTCGTGTTCGGTGTGGTGCTCGGGGTCGTCGGCGCAGCAACGGGCGTTTCCTGGCTCACGGCCGCCTTCCTGGTGCCCGGTCTCTACGCGGCTTTCGTCGTTGTTGAGGCGGCTCTCGTCATCCGCACCGGGTTTCGCACCGCTCTCTGGTATCTCGTAGTGTTGCCGTGCATCCACTTCGGGTGGGGCACCGGATTCATCCTGGGATTCCTCAAGCTGAGCCGGAACATCACTATTCAAACCGGAAGGTGAGCATGCCCGCTCTCGACGGCGAGAAGCGCACGCGACCCGCGTCGATAGCCGAGCTTCGCCACGTCACTCAGCCCCCGGAGGTGCGTCTGCGCGCCAACGCCGAGCATTGGACGGCGTCGCTGTATTTGCGCGACATTTCGCCGTATTTGACCTGGATGCTGCTGAAGACCTCGATCAGCGCCAATGGCGTGACCGGCGTGATGATTCTGGTCGGTTGGGCGACCGCGGCCGCATTGCTCGTGCCTGGGATAGCGGGAGCAGCGCTCGCGCTCGTGCTCGGTCAATTGCAGATGCTTGTCGACTGCTCCGACGGCGAAGTGGCGCGCTGGCGTAACTCCCGCTCTCCTGCCGGGGTTTTTCTTGACAAGGTCGGCCACTACTCGACCGAAGCCCTCATCCCGGTCGCCCTGGGGATACGGGCGGCCGGCTATCCGTTCGAGGCGCCTGACGACTTCCTCTGGACAACTCTCGGGCTTGCTCTCGCGCTGATCATCGTGCTCAACAAGGCGCTCAACGACATGGTGCACGTCGCCCGCGCGAACGCCGGACTTGACAAGCTCAGCGATCACAAGAGCGAAGCGGAGCCGAGCGGCAGACTCATCGCCCGGCTCCGGCGTGCGGCGCGTTTTGTGCCGTTCCACCGGCTCTACCACTCGGTCGAACTCACGATGCTGGTGTTCGCCGCGTCGGTGGTCGGGCTTTTCGTCGGCGCGAGTGTCGCCGATCGGGTCCTCCTGATCGCTCTGGTTCCGCTCGCGGCGCTGGCCCTCGCCGGGCACTTCGTCGCCATCCTGGCCTCGAAACGCGTGCGTATCTGACGTGACCGATCAGCAACCGCCTACGATCGGGGTCGTGTCCTTGAGTCAAGGCACCCGGCCCGACGACCTCGACCGCGGGCTCGCCTCTCTCCTTGCCCAGACCGGGGTCGCGCTCGACGTCGTCGTCGTCGGCAACGGTTGGCAGCCGGTGGGGCTGCCCGACGGCGTGCGCGCGCTCACCCTGCTGGAGAACGCCGGCATTCCTGCCGGGCGCAACCGGGGCGCCGAGGCCGTCACCGGCGAATTCATCTTCTTCCTCGATGACGATGCACGTCTCCCGTCGCCGACATTTCTTGCCGATGCAGTCGACCACATCCGTCGCGATCCCTCGATCGGCCTCCTGCAGCCGCGCGTCGTCGATCCGGATGGTCTGGCGAACCCGCGCCGGTGGGTGCCTCGCATGCGCAAAGGCGACCCCACCGAATCCGGCCCGGTGTTCTCGGTGTGGGAGGGCGCGACCCTGCTGCCGCGTGCTGTATTCGATGCAACGGGAGGATGGGCCGAACCGTTCTTCTACGCGCACGAAGGCATCGAACTCGCATGGCGGGTGTGGGATCAGGGACTTCGAACCTGGTACGCGGGTGACCTCGTGGCGCATCATCCGGCGATCAATCCCACCCGGCACGCGTACTACTACCGACTGAACGCTCGCAATCGCGTGTGGCTCGCGAAGCGCAACCTTCCGTGGCTTCTCGCGCCCCTATACGTGGCGAGCTGGACCGGTGTGCAAATCGTTCGTTTCGTTCGGCGCCCGTCGGGAATGCGCGCATGGTTGGCCGGCTGGATCGCCGGTTGGCGTGACGACGCCGGCGAACGGCGCAGTATCAGCTGGGTAACGGTGTGGCGTATGACGCGAGCCGGGCGACCCCCGCTGATTTAATCGACTCGTGCCTTTACTTCGGAACGTCAAGCTCGCGCGGAAACTCGCGTCGAACATCCTGCGCTCGCGAAAGACTAGGGCCGCCCTCGATCGCCGCTCTGGCGACCTGGCCCTGCCGTCGCCTGGCTCGGTCTCGATCGCGGTGTATTTCGCCGACACCCGGGTGAACCTGTACCAGATTCGGCAATGGTACGCGCCGCTGGCCAAGCTCGCCGAAAGATGGCCGGTGGCGATCATCGCCCGGAGCCCGGGCACCATGCTTACCCTTCTCGATGAATCACCGGTGCCCGCGGTCTACTTGCGACGGGTCGTCGACCTCGAGCAGTTCGTGCACGAGCAGGACATCAAAATCGTGTTCTACGTCAATCAGAACTCGAAGAACTTCCAGATGTTCCGCTACGGCCGAATGTGGCACGTCTTCGTCAATCATGGCGAGAGCGACAAGATGTACATGACGACGAATCAGTTCAAGGCTTACGACTACGCTTTCGTCGCCGGTCAGGCGGCGCTCGACCGGCTATCCAAGAAGCTGTGGGATTTCGACGTCGACAAGAAGGCCATGGCGATCGGGCGTCCGCAGGCCGATCATTTCGCCGGCACCGTGCCCTACCCGCTCGATGACCGGGTCGTGGTGCTCTATGCGCCCACGTGGGAGGGTGACCGTGCCGCGGCGGCGTACGGGTCGATCGCCTCGCATGGCGAGAGCATTGCCCGCCAGGTGCTCGCGAGCGATCGACACCGTTTCGTTTATCGGCCGCATCCGCGCAGCGGTGTAGTGAACCCCGAGTACCGCGCGGCTAACCGACGGATCATCGACGCGATTGCGGTCGCAAACGCCCAGAATCCGGATGCCCACCACGTTTTCGACGATGGACCCGATTTGGGGTGGCAGATCGCCGCCGCTGATGTCGCCATCACCGACATTTCGGCGATGATCTACGACCGGCTCGCGACCGGACGGCCCGTAGTTGTCACGCGCCCCGCGTCCGCCGGTGCTGAGGTTGATGAGGGGGGATTTCTTGGCGCCTGCGATTGGCTCACGGCGGACGGGGCATCCGACGTGATCACGGTAGTTGATCGCGCGCTGACCAACCCCGAGGCCCAGGCTCGGCTGTCGTTCTGGGCGCACAATCACTTCGGCGACACGGCGCCTGGGGCGGCGACCGAGCGATTCCACGCGGCCGTCGAGACTCTCGTCGAGCGTTGGCATCACCACGCGGCACTGCACGCGAGCGACCGCGTTGAGAGCGAATCGGATCCCCTCGACGACGAAGAATCAGAGACCGTGCCGGGGGAGTAGTCGAGGCCACTAGCCGCTTCCGTCCTCGGCGGATCGCGCTCGCTCTGGTTTCTCGTCTCCTCCACAGGCCTGTCATCGAGCAACTTTTCCACAGCGAATATGGGCTATGACCTGCACATTTGCTGGGTTGGAATGTCGGTGGCGGGCGCGAGACTTTATCCATGGAGACGCTGCGGGAACACTACGAGTTCCTCACCCGTGCAGTGGGTGAGACGCTCACCGCAATCGACGTGTCCGTGCTCACCGACGATGACCTCCTCGAATCCACGCGTCGGCTGGAGGAGCTTGGCCGAGTGGTCGATGCCGCACGCGTGGCACACGCGGCAGAAATCGACGACCGATCGCGGGTTGAACACGGTGCCGACCGGCTGAGCGCGACCAAGGGGTGTGCGAACGCCAACGAACTCGTGCAGCGGCTCACTCTTGTGGCTCCCGCGACCGCAGAGAAGCGCATTCGACTTGGGCGAGAGACGCGACGCAATCGTTCGTTGGTCGGCGTCGTCTTTCCGGCGCGGTTCGATCACGTCGCGCACGCGCTTGACGCGGGGCATATCGGCATCGATGCCGCGTGGGCGATCGTGTCGACGCTCGTTCCGGTGCTTCCTAGGGCGGCGATTGACGATCTCGTTGCGGCCGAGATCGAGCTCGTCGCGGCGGCGACGGGCACCTCCGTGCACACGCCGGTGCCGTGCACGGCAGCTGACATCCGCGGCCAGGCGACCGTGTGGCAGGTCTTTCTCGACCCCGATGGAGTCGAGCCTCGAGAAGACCGCGCCATGGCCAAGCGTGGGTTCCGCCTCGGCCGCGTGCGCGGGGGCCTCGTGCCGGTCGCTGGTGACCTCCTGCCGGAGATCGCGGGCAAGCTCGGCGCGGTCTTCGACAGTTATATCAATCCGAGAACCGAGTCAGTGTTTTTGAGCGATGCCGACGCTGAAATTGCGGGAGTGGAGGGCGACACTCGAACGAGGCCTCAGAAGCAGCACGACATCCTTGCCTCCCTCATAGATGCCGCAGCGCGTTCGGGCGAACTTCCGTCGGCGGGTGGCGCGCCGCCGACCGTGCTCGTGAGCGTGCGAATCGACGACCTCGCGTCGGGTAGCGGTGCTGGGTACATCGACGGGCTGGAAGCGCCCGTCTCGGTGCGTGCCATCCGCCAATTCGCGTGCGCGGGTGGGGTGCAACGCGTGCTGTTCACCGATGACGGGGGTGTCATCGAACTCGGGTCACCGTCGCGGTGCTTCACTCCGCAACAGCGTCGGGCCATCGCGTTGAGAGATGGCGGATGCGTCATACCCGGGTGCAGGGTGCCCGCCGCCTGGTGCGAGATTCATCACGTCGTGCCCGATCGCGACGGCGGACCCACGTCACTCGCGAACGGAGTCATGCTGTGCTGGTTCCATCACCGCACGATCGATACCGCGGGGTGGGACGTGCGCATGGAGAACGGCGTGCCGCACATCAAGGCTCCGCCGTGGATCGATCCGAACGCGCAGTGGAAGCCGGCGAGCGGGTCTCGCACCGCACGCGCTCTGCGACGAGATTCGGGGTGATGCAACGGGCGTGACGTGCGCTGCGTGTCGGCGCAGACCATCCGCGCGGCGCGCGCTACTCGCGTGGCTCGTTCGAGGAGTTGCCTGTGTTTGCGCCTGTGCCGGTGGCGGCAGGGGCTTCCTGGGACTGCAGTGTGCGGGCATCCTCGGTCGGCGTCGTTTGACGTGTGCGGTGCGGAATCCATCGGGCACCCGCTTCGCCCGCCGACTTTGCAGCGCGCACCGCACGTGCCGCGATCCCGTCACCGCGCTCACGTTTGGCGTTGGGGAGCTTCACGCGCGGTTCGAGGCCGATCGGAAAGATGTCGGGCGCCGGGCCGAAGGCGGTGCGCGACGACGTGATGATGCGGCGCCCGAGCAGATGGTTGCCAGTGCCGCCGACAACTGCGCCGATGCCGAACGGGATTAGCCGACCGATCACGTTGCTGCCCTGAGCCAAAGCGAACCGCTTGAGGAAGGTGTGCTTGATCCGGTCTGCAATGTGCCCCATCGCGGCCCTTGGCAGGCTGCTGGTGACCATCTCGCCCCAGTACTTGCTACGGGGTTGACCGCTTCCAGTAACTTCGCCCGCGAGCTGGCGCACCAGATCGGCACCGGCATTGCCGAGCATCATCGTCATAACGAGGGCTCTCGCCCGATCCGGGTCGTCGACCGCGATGCCGTGCACTTCGGTCACTGACTGGGCAAACAGTGCGCTCGCCTCGAGGAAACCGGCCGTTTCGCCCGCAGACAGGGCTAGGGATGCGCCAGTGCCGACCGCGGGAATAGCGGCGCTCGCCCCGACGAGGGCGCCACCCGTAGTGACGGCGGCCAGGTACCTCCGCTCCAGGCTACGAATCACCTGTGCTGGGGTGGCTCCCGGCTTCGCCCGTCGGATCGCACGGATGTGAGCGAGCACGGCCGGCCGATGTGCCGCGAGGAGGTGGTCGATGCCGCGCAACACATGGGGGTTGATCGTGGTGGGTTCGGTCATGAATCCGGGCCGTAATCGACGTTGTAGCGGGCGATCACATCCTTGATCGGACCGTCGAGCACCAGCGCACCCTTATCGAGATACAGGCCGCGGCGACAGAATCGTGCGAGATCGCGTTCATTGTGGGACACGAAAAACAGCGTACGCCCGTCAGCTAGGAGTTCCTCGATACGCCGGTAGCACTTGTCCCGAAACCGTTTGTCGCCGACAGCAAGCACTTCGTCAACAAGCAGGATGGGCTCCTCCAACCGCGAAATCACGGCGAACGCGATGCGCACCTTCATGCCACTCGACAGGTGCTTGTAGGGCGTGTCGACAAAATCCCGGATCTCGGCGAAATCGATGATCTCATCAAACCGCTCGTCGATCTCGTCGCGCTTCATCCCGTGCAGGCCCGCAGTGAGGTACACGTTGTCTCGCACGGAGAGGTCGTCAACAAAGCCGCCGGTGATCTCGATCAACGGCGCAACTCCGTCGCGCACCGCCACCGACCCCTCATCGGCGATCATAACTTCGGCAACGAGCTTCAGGAGAGTGGATTTGCCCTGCCCGTTTCGGCCGACAACGCCGATTGCCTCGCCTTGCAGCACCGAGAAGTTGACGTGACGAAGTGCCCAGAACTCACCGGGACGTGTGCGACGGCGGCGCCCAGCGAACAGATCCTTGAAGGTGCGACGGCCGCGACGATTGCGACGAAAGCGGATTCCCGCATCCGTCACTTCAATGACCGGCGTGCCGACCGCCGCTGGAGTCGGCATCTCGATTCCCGTCGTCATTCAGATCTCCTTGAGGATGGCGCGCTCGACTCTCGAAAACACCATGAGGCCGATCGCGAAGAAGACGGCGCACATCCCCGCGCTCACGCCGACGGCGAACCAATCGAGCTGATCCGGGAAGAACGACGCGCGGTAGAGAGAGAAGATCCCCGCAAGCGGATTGAACGACGCCCAGACGTGCAGCCCGGCAGGCAGGTCGCTGAGGCCGTAGATGATCGGGGACGCGTAGAACAAGAAGCGCAACAATAGCTTCGTCGCACGTTCGAGATCGCGGAAGAACACCACGAGTGGAGCAACGATCAGCCCGACCCCGACCGTGAGCGCCGTCTGCAACACGATCGCCAGGACCGTATAGAAGGCTTGCCAATGCACGGTCGCGCCGGTGGCGATCGCAAACACGACGATCACCGGGATGCTCAGGAGAAACTCGATCCCCTTCGACAGCACGAGCCGGATGACCCAGATCGTGCGCGGGATCTTCGTGGAGCGGATCAGCTTGGCTTCGCGCAGGAACGCCCGCGTGCAGTCGCTGACCGCACCGTTGAACCACATCCATGGCAGCAGACCGCACAACAGGAAGACGATGTAGGGGGTCGCGCCGACGGTCCGATCAAAGACCTGAGTGAAGACGAACCAGTAGATGCCCGCCATCACGAGCGGATCCAGAATCGACCAGAAGTAGCCGAGAGCGCTCGTCGAATACCGCACCTTGAGGTCGCGGCGCGTGAGCAACCACAGCGAATGCCGGTATCGAGCGACCGGAGACCAGGAGCGTCTCAGCGGCGGTGCAACACTCACGCGGGGTCCTTCTCAGGTGACACCCCCGCGACGCGCGTCAGACGTAGAGGTTTGCCCGCTCCAGGTCTTCAGCGAAGTCGATCTCCACAGCGTAGAGATCGGAAATGTCTACCGGCTCAATGCGCAGATTGTCCTGCTCGATTGCCAACTCTATTCCACGCTCGTAGTAGTCCTGGTCGCCAACGCGCTTGAGCTGACGGATGAGGACTGCCTTGTCGGCGCCGGAGATGTAGTTGATGCCGACAGCCTCGCCGAGCCCGCCCTTGACGGTCTTGGAGAGTTCCTTGATGTACCCGTGGATGTCGGTCGTGTACTTGACCTCTTCGTCGGACACGGTCGACGTGTTGACCGAAACGAAAGACTGATCGCGGGCGATCATGACCGCAGCGCGCTCGAGTGCTTCGGGGTCGAAGACGACGTCGCCGTTCATCCAGAGCACTCCACCCGAACCCGAGGCCTGAAGAGCACGGAGGAGGCTCTTCGACGTGTTGGTCTGGTCGTACTGTTCGTTGTAGACAAAGGAGGCCTTCGGGAACGCCTCGATAATGTGCTCGAGCTTGTAGCCGACGACGATCGACACCTTGGCTTTCTTGCCGAAAGCGTGGTGGATGTTGTCAAACTGCTGCTGCATGATGGTGCGACCATCGCTCAGCTCAGTCAGCGGCTTCGGCAGCGAACGGCCGAGACGGCTTCCCATGCCAGCGGCAAGAATAACGATCTGCGTGCTCACGATATGACTCCTCAGTGTTGGTAACCTGTGCGGCATCCATATGACTGAGCCAAATTCTGCTCAGCAGCCTCTGGATAATTCGTGGAGACTGCAAGTGCCGCGCCCCGGAATCGACGAATCCTTGGAGATTATCAAAACCCTTGGGGAATTCACCGAGTGTTCAGTTCGGGGATGCTGTGACGACACTTCGTTGTGCTGGTATATAGGGTATCCCGAGATAGTTGTCTTGTCACTAAATTTCGTACGCCGTTGTGGCTTTGTGATGTTGTGGCTTTGTGAGATTGAATCGCGTCATTGATACGGTTGGCTCGTGGAAACCGAACCGAACGCGCCGCGTCCAATACGGCCGGCGGGGGTTCGCACGAAGTCCGGCACGACAACGACGTCGCGCGCGGCGCGCCCTCCGAGAACGAAAGCAGAGAGCGCGCACGAGGGTCCCGCGGTCCTTTCGATCGATGGACTGGTCAAGCGCTTCGGACCGAAAACCGCCGTCGCCGGTATTGATCTCCAGGTGCGCGCCGGCTCATTCTTCGGCATCGTCGGGCCCAACGGAGCAGGTAAGACCACGACTCTGTCAATGGTCACCGGGCTATTGCGACCCGACGCCGGGCAGGTTTCCGTTCACGGCACCGACGTGTGGGCAGACCCCGTCACGGCGAAACATCACATGGGAGTTCTCCCGGACCGGTTGCGCCTGTTCGATCGGTTGACCGGAGCGCAATTGCTCTATTACGCGGGCGTTCTGCGCGGGCTCGATAACGCCACCGTGCGCAAGCGGTCGAGCGACCTCGCTGTCGCATTCGGTCTCGATGAAGCGCTGCACCGCCTCGTGGCCGATTACTCGGCCGGGATGACCAAGAAGATAGCGCTCGCCGCGGCCATGATCCACTCACCACGATTGCTCGTTCTCGACGAGCCCTTCGAATCGGTAGACCCCGTGTCGGCGGCGAACATCACCGAAATTCTCCGAAAGTACACCCACGCTGGCGGCACGGTCGTGCTGTCCAGTCATTCCATGGATCTGGTGCAGCGCATTTGCGATTCCGTCGCGGTCGTCGTCAACGGCGCCATCCTCGCATCCGGAACCATCGACGAGGTACGCGGGAACGCCACGTTGGAAGAGCGATTCGTGGAACTCGTCGGCGGGCGACGCGAGGCGGAAGGCATGGAATGGTTGCACGTCTTCTCCGACTGAAGATCCAGCTGCTCTTCAATACGTTCCGACGAAGCCCATGGCACCTCGTGGGCCTGCTCGTCGGGATTGTCTACGGACTGTCCCTGTCGACACTGATCGTGGTGTCCTTCGTGTCACTGCGTCTCGTCCCGGCCGACCTCGCTGCACCGATTGTGATCGTCTTCGGCTCGATCATCACGCTCGGGTTCCTGCTCGTCCCGCTCGTCAGCGGAGTGGATGACACCCTCGACCCGCGCAAGTTCGCCCTGTTCTCGATACCCACGTCTACTCTTTCCTGGGCGCTCGCGATCGCCTCTCTCGTGAGCATTCCGTCGATCGTGCTGTTGTTCCTTGCTGCCGCCCAGATTGTCACGTGGGGTCGCACTCCGGGGGCGATCGCAGTCGCCCTGTTGTCGGCCGCGCTCATCACGGTGTCATGTGTGCTGGGAGCCCGTGTGTCGACGTCGGTCGCGGCGTTCGTGCTCAACTCACGCCGAGCACGCGAAATTCTCGGCGTTATCGCGGTCACCGCCATCGTGCTGCTCTCGCCGTCGTTCGTGCTCTTGCTCGCCGTCGACTGGGCGAGCGACGGATTGCGCATCCTGAATGTCATCGCCGGTGTGGCTGCCGTCACGCCGTTCGGCGCGGCATGGGCGGCGCCAGCGGCGGCGGCAATGGGTGATGCGGGATCGGCAGTGACGTCGCTCGCTATCGCTGCGGCCTATGTGGCCCTCCTCGCGGTCGGCTGGCGACTCCTCGTCGGAGCAATGCTCACCACGCCGCAGCGCATGGTCAAGGTGAAGCGCTACGGCGGGTTGGGATGGTTCGGAGCTCTGCCGACGACGCCGACTGGCGTGGTGCTGGCGCGGAGCCTCACCTACTGGGGCAGGGACGCGCGCTACCGTATCTCCCTCATCGTCATTCCAGTGGTGCCGGTCTTGGTCGCCACGCCACTCTTGGTGGGCGGGGTGCCGATGGAGATCGTGGCGCTCCTGCCTGTTCCCGCGATGGCGATGTTCCTTTCGTGGGCGATTCACAACGATGTCGCCTTCGACAGCACCGCCTACTGGCTGCACGTTGCCTCGCACGTTCCCGGTGCGGCCGACCGGCTCGGTCGCGCGCTCCCCGCACTCGCGCTCGGCGTCCCGCTCGTTGTCGGCGGCTCCGTTGGCGCGGCGCTCCTGCACGGCGACGTGCACGTTGTCTGGTCGATCATGGGCGTGAGCGCGTGCGTTCTGCTCGCGGGCTTGGGGCTGTCGAGCATCACCTCGGCGCGTTTCCCCTATCCCGCCGCACACCCGGGCGACAGCCCATTTGCGCAACCACAAGCGGCGGGTGCGGCGTCGTCGCTCATCCAATCGTTCTCGTTCTTTGCGGTGCTCCTTCTCGCTGTTCCCGCCGGTGTATTCGCAACCCTCGGATTTCTGGTCGATCCGAGCTACCACACGGTGGCCCTGGTGGCCGGACTGCTCGTCGGAGCGCTTGTCTTCATCACCGGCATACTGCTGGGCGGACGAATCGTCGAGCGGCGCGGACCGGAACTTCTCGCATTCACGCTGCGAAACTAGAATCGACGCATGGCTGATACCGATCACACCGGCGGCGGTACCTCGACGCTCGACCGCGAGCTCGAGGAGCTTCTCAATCGAGAACAAGTCGAAGAGGGCGATCACGAGCGCTTTTCGCACTACGCGCCGAAGAACAAGATCATGGAGTCGGCGCTCAGCGGCAAGCCCATTCGAGCGCTATGCGGCAAGCTCTGGGTTCCTGGGCGGGACCCGCAGAAGTTTCCGGTCTGTCCGACCTGTAAAGAGATCTACGAGAAGCTCAAATAGCGAGACAGGTGGCGCGAGACGCTCACGGTGCACCGTTTTCGGTGATGCCGGGCGTGTACACCGTGGGAAGCACCGGGTCGCCCGGAGCCAACCGGAACGCCTCAGCAGGCAACTCGGCGACCGCCATCTCGCGGTGGCGACGGGCACGAACGGTTCCCTGCTCGCCCAGATAGCGCTCGTCGGCCACTCCGTTCGTCATGAGCAGAACGTGCAGGCGACGACCGGGCGCATCGGGCGACGGGGCGCCTCCGACGAAGATCTGCTCGGCTGGTGCATCGCCGAACACCCGCACCGGATACTTCCGACCGCCGATGCTGGCCTTCGCCGCCGACTTCTTGGCCACCGCAACCCATTCGCCGTCGTCGTTGCGGTGCGCGACGAGCTTATAGACGAGACCTGCGGCCGGATGACGCGACCCCGTCACCACCGACGTCCCGACACCGAAGGAGTCGACTGGTGCCGCTCGCAGCGCCGCGATCGCGTATTCATCGAGGTCATTCGTGACCGTGATGCGAGTGCTGGTCGCTCCGAGGTCGTCGAGTTGCGCTCGCACGGCGCGCACTTGCGCTGGCAGATCTCCGGAGTCGATCCGGACTGCGCCCAGTTCCGGACCGGCGATTCGCACCGCTCGCTCCACTGCTGTCGGCACATCGAAGGTGTCGATGAGCAGGGTCGTGCCGACTCCCATCGTCGCCACCTGCGCCCGAAACGCCTCCTCCTCGCTGTCGTGGAGGAGCGTGAACGCGTGTGCCGCCGTGCCCATCGTGGGGACGCCCCATTCGCGTCCGGCCGCGAGGTTGCTGGTTGCCGCGAAGCCCGCGATGAACGCCGCCCGAGCCGCGGCGACGGCGGCGTCTTCATTCGCACGCCGAGAGCCCATCTCTGCGATTGGCCTGCCGTCGGCGGCTGCCACCATGCGGGCCGCCGCGCTCGCGACCGCCGAGTCGTAGTTGAGCACACTCAGCGCCAGGGTCTCCAGCACGACGGATTCCGCGAAGCCGCCCTGGATGACGAGCAACGGAGAGCCCGGAAAATAGACCTCTCCCTCGGCATAACCGTGGATGGTGCCGCTGAAGCGGTAGTCACCGAGCCAATCGAGCGTGACCGCGTCGACGACCGCCTCGTCGCGCAGCCAACCGAGTTCGGCATCCGTGAATCGGAAAGCGTGGATGAGCTCGAGCAGTCGTCCCGTTCCCGCGACGACGCCGTAACGGCGGCCTGACGGCAGTCGACGCGCGAACACCTCGAAGACGCATTCACGGTCGTGATGACCACTCGCGATGCTCGAGTCGATCATGGTCAGCTCATAGCGGTCAGTGTGCAGCGCGGTGCCCATGGGACACGACGATACTCGTCACGTCGATGCTCAGCGCCAGCACCCGGCGTGGCAGCCGGAGCCGACCGACAGGGGAGCGGAGTAGTCTCGACGGGTGAGTGATGCGCCGATCGGAGTGTTTGACAGCGGCGTCGGCGGGCTCACGGTCGCTCGCGCCATCATCGATCAATTGCCGAGGGAATCGATTCTGTACGTCGGTGATACGGCGCACTCGCCCTACGGCCCTAAGCCCATCGCGGACGTGCGCCGCTATGCTCTCGCGGTGCTCGACGATCTTGTCGACCAGGGCGTGAAGCTCCTCGTCATCGCCTGCAACACCGCATCATCGGCCATGCTCCGCGACGCCCGCGAGCGCTACGAGGTCGGCAGGGGAATCCCGGTGGTCGAAGTCATTCAGCCTGCAGTCCGGGCGGCGGTGCGCAATACCCACAACAAGCGCGTTGGCGTTATCGGAACCGAGGGCACCATCTCGTCGCGCGCCTACGAAGACGCATTCGTCGCGGCATCCGACATCCACCTGTTTACGCAGGCCTGCCCACGATTCGTGGAATTCGTCGAGGCTGGAGTGACCAGCGGAGACGAACTCTTCGCTGTCGCGGAGGAATATCTTGCTCCCCTCAAGCAAGCCGGCGTGGACACGCTCGTGCTGGGGTGCACGCACTATCCGCTCATGTCAGCGGCCATCCAGTACGTCATGGGCCGCGACGTCACGCTCGTGTCGAGCGCCGACGAGACGGCCTTCGATGTCTACCGGATGCTCGTCAAACACGGCCTCGAACGACACGCCGCAGCGGCACCTCGGTACCTGTTCGAGGCCACCGGTGAGAGCCAGCACGATTTCTTGCGTCTGGCCTCGCGATTTCTCGGCCCCGAGGTCGACACCGTCCAGCTCGTCGAGACGGGCACCATCCACCTTCCCGAGGAGTTCCGAGCATGACCGCCAGCACCGCTGACACCACCGCAACTCGAGTCGACGGTCGACGCGCTGACGAGCTCCGGTCCGTCACCATCGAACGCGGCTGGAGCGACCAAGCCGAGGGATCGGCACTCATCTCCTTCGGTCGCACCAAGGTGCTGTGCACCGCAAGCTTCACCAACGGCGTGCCGCGCTGGCTCTCCGGCAAGGGCAAAGGCTGGGTGACCGCGGAATACGCGATGCTTCCCCGATCGACCAATGACCGCATGGATCGCGAGTCGGTCAAGGGTCGGGTTGGCGGGCGCACTCACGAGATCTCTCGCCTCGTCGGCCGAAGCCTCCGGGCGATCATCGACCTGAAGGCACTGGGTGAGAACACCATCGTCATCGACTGCGACGTGCTTCAAGCCGACGGCGGAACGCGAACCGCGGCGATCACGGGCGCTTACGTTGCCTTGGCAGACGCGATCGAGTGGGCGCGCGAGAAGAAGTTCATCGGCAAGAATGCACAGCCTCTCATCGACAGCGTGGCTGCGGTGAGCGTGGGAATCATCGACGGCGTGCCGATGCTCGACCTCGCCTACACAGAAGACGTGCGCGCGGAGACCGACATGAACGTCGTGGTCACCGGCCGCGGCCTGTTCGTCGAGGTGCAGGGCACTGCAGAGGCAGCGCCGTTCGATCGACGCGAGCTTGACGCGTTGCTCGACCTCGCGCTCTCCGGGGCGACCGTGCTGACGGCGCAACAGCGGGCCACGCTCGAGCTATGAGCGAGGTGACGCCGGTGCGGCTCGTGCTCGCGACGCATAATGCGCACAAGGTGCAAGAGCTTCGCCATATCCTCGGGGAGCGTCTCGCCGGAATCGAACTGCTCGCCTACGACGGCCCGGAGCCGGTCGAAGATGGCGACACCTTCGAAGCGAACGCGCTCATCAAGGCGCGAGCCGCGGCAACGTTCACCGGACTGCCCGCGCTGGCAGACGACTCGGGCATTGCCGTGGATGCGTTGGGTGGCGCCCCCGGCATCCTGTCCGCTCGATATTCGGGCACCCGGGTGGACACCGACAATGTGGCGGCGCTGCTCACTGCCCTGGATGGCGGGCTCGATCGGCGGGCCACCTTCGTGTGTGCCGCCGCGTTTGTGAGCGGCGCGTTCGAACACGTGGAGCGGGGAGAATGGCGTGGGCTCGTGCTCGACGAACCCGTCGGGCCCGGCGGGTTCGGCTACGACCCGATTTTCAAACCGAATGGTCTCTCGGTGAGCGCCGCGGAGCTGCGTGCCGATGAGAAGAACCAGATCAGCCATCGCGCGCGGGCGTTCGGTGAGATCATCCGGGTCGTTCGTCAACGCCTTCTCTGACGCGTCGCTATGATTTCGGTGTGCCGAAGTTACTCAGCAGGAACCGCCGAAATACCACCGTGCTCCTTTTGGGGCCGGCGTTCGTCGCCGCCATCGCCTATGTCGACCCCGGCAACGTCGCCGCAAACCTGACCGCTGGAGCCAAGTACGGCTTTCTGCTGCTGTGGGTGCTCGTCGCCGCCAACGCCATTGCCGTGATCGTGCAATACCAGTCGGCCAAGATCGGCCTCGTCACCGGGCAGAGCCTGCCGGAGATTCTCGGCGAGAATCTCAAGAACGGTCCCCGTCGCATCTACTGGGTTCAGGCGGAACTTGTCGCCGCGGCAACTGACATCGCAGAGGTGATCGGCGGCGCGATCGCGCTGTACTTGTTGTTCGGCATCCCCATGCTCCTCGGCGGGCTGATCATCGGCATCGCCTCGATGATTATGCTGAGCGTGCAGTCCCGGCGGGGCCAACGGTCGTTTGAAGCGATCATCATCACCCTGCTCGGCGTGATCGTGGTCGGCTTCATGGTCGGCCTCGTGATTCAGCCGCCCGCCGGTGGCGACGTGCTCGCCGGGCTCATACCGCGCTTCGAAGGACCCGACACCGTGCTGCTCGCCTCCAGCATGCTCGGCGCCACCGTGATGCCGCACGTCATCTACCTGCATTCAGCGCTCGCGAGGGACCGGCACGGTTTCTCGACAAATGCCGCCCGCACCCGGTTGCTGCTGAAGGCAACGAGGTGGGACGTCGTCGCGGCGCTGATCGTCGCGGGCGCAGTCAACATCGCCATGCTCCTGCTTGCGGCCACGAGCCTCCGTGGTGTCGAGGGAACAGACACGATCGAGGGAGCCCACACCGCAGTCGTGGCGGCGCTCGGCCCGACCGTGGGAGTGATCTTCGCGATCGGCCTGCTCGCATCCGGACTCGCATCGACGTCGGTCGGCACTTATGCGGGCTCGTCGATCATGGCCGGTTTGCTCAAAATCAGGGTGCCCTTGCTGCTTCGGCGCATCATCACGCTCGTGCCAGCGCTGGCAATCCTTGCGATCGGATTCGACCCGACCCACGCGCTCGTGCTCAGTCAGGTCGTGTTGAGCTTCGGTATTCCGTTCGCCCTCATTCCGCTGGTGAAGTACGCGAGCGATCGCAAACGCATGGGTGAGTTCGTGAACCCGCCGTGGTTGAAGTGGGTCGGATGGGGGAGCACGGCCCTCATCGTGGCGATCAATTCGGCACTGATCGCGCTGCTCGTCGTGGGTGTCGAGTGAACGCCGCGATTCCACAGCCTCGAAATCGGGCCTCAAGCGCGAGTGTGGTCGAAGACTATGTGAAGACCATTTATCAGCACACCGAATGGCAGGATGCCCCCATCACGACGTCGGCGCTCGCCGCCCGTCTCGGGCTCGCGGCCTCAACCGTCACCGAAATGGTGAAGAAGCTCGTGGTGCAGGGGCTCGTCACCCACGTGCCGTACGGCGCTGTCACGCTGACGGAGGCGGGCACGACGCTTGCCGTTGGGATGCTTCGAAAGCATCGGCTCATCGAGACCTGGCTCGTCGAACACTACGGCTACACCTGGGACGAAGTGCACGACGAGGCAGAAGTGCTCGAGCACGCCCTGAGTGATCGTCTGCTCGAGGCGATTGACGATCGCCTCGGCCACCCGGTACGTGATCCCCACGGCGACGTGATCCCCGGTGCTGATGGCAGCGTGGTGCGCCCGGTTGCCGTCGTGCTCGGCGCCGTCGCCGACGGGGGGACCGTGCGCGTGGTACGCATCAGCGACCGAGACCCCCGACTGCTCAGGCATCTCGCCGCCGAGGGGATCGTGCTCGACGCTCGCGTGAGGATCGTTGGTCGCAAGCCGTTCTCCGGCGCGATTGCTCTCGAGGTCGGAATCGAGCGTCACCCGGTGGACCTCGGCGAAGACGCCGCGGGATTCATCTGGGTGGTGCCGGGCGTCTAGTCGACGTCGGTGCTGTTCAGTCCGGCTTCTGGTCGAAGTACTTGGCGTCGATGACGACTTCCTCGTCGCTCGGGATGGGAGCGTTCGCCGCCTTCTTCGCCTTGCGGGACGACTGGATGTAGTGGATCACCGTCGGGATGAGGGTGATCACCACTGCGCCGAGCAGTATGACGTCGATGTATTCCCGTACGAATGCGGCCACCGGCGGTATATACCCGAGCAGGAATCCAGCGCCGGTGAGGCCGGCGCCCCAAATGACCGCTCCGATGAGGTTGTAGAGCGAGTACTTCTTGTAGTTCATGTGACCGACGCCAGCGGCGACCGGAGCGAACGTGCGCACGATCGGAACGAAGCGCGCGAGGATCACCGCGATGCCGCCGAAGCGTTCAAAAAACGCGTTGGTGCGCTTGACATTCTCGATCGAAAAGACGCCGGATTCTTTCCGTTCGAAGATCCGAGGCCCTGCCTTGTGGCCGATCAAATAGCCAACCTCGCCGCCGGCGAATGCAGCGATACCAATCGCAAGACACACGACCCAGATCGGCATCTCGATGACACCAGCGAACGTGAGCAGCCCGGTAATGACCAGCAGCGTGTCACCGGGCAGCAGGAATCCGACGAGCAGACCGGTCTCGGCAAAGACGATGAAGCAAATTCCGAGGAGTGCGAAAGCACCGAATCCGTTGATCAGCGTTTCGGGGTCGAGCCAGGGAATGAGCGCTAAAGGTGCCACCGTACAGTTCTCCAGTCGTTGCTTGGCTGGTGCGGAAGGTGGGACTTGAACCCACACGCTCGAAAGCACAGGAACCTAAATCCTGCGTGTCTGCCAATTTCACCACTCCCGCGGGCGAATCCAGTGTATCTGTGAGAACTTCACGGATTCCCGACCTGTCAAAATGGAAGCGATGACCGCCGGCACCACGGCGCACGCGAATTTTCACAAGGAGTATCGATGGCAAAGCAGGGGAAGCTCGAAAAGGCGGCGCGACAGGCGCTCGCCGCAGCAATGGACGCGTTGAAGGAGGCCCAACGCGCGGTCAAGAAGCTCAAACGTTCGAAGACAACGGCCCCGGATGCGCATAGCAAAGCGGTGGCTAGTGCGCCGATCGCGACCGAGGCACCGGTCGACACGGAGGGCGCTTCGGCGAAAATCGCCGCGAAGCAGCCGAAAGCTACGCCGAAGTCGACCAAGGTCGCCCCGCCGAAGCCGGCAAACGCAGTTCCGAAGGCAGCGGAAGCGACGGTGCCGAGTGCAAACGTTGAGATCTCTTCGCTCACGGTTCCGCAACTCCGGGCTCTCGCTAAAGAAAAGGGCATTACCGGTTACTCGGGGCTCAACAAGGCTGAGCTGATTTCGCGTCTGACCGCCAACTGAGGCATTCCGACAGCGCCACCGTGGGGCGCTCGTCGCGCGGCTGTGGAAAACTTCTGCGCGGCGAGTGACCGCGCCGACACTATGTCGGCATGTCACACGCCCTCGCGCACATCACCGACCAGGTGCGCGACCGCGTGCGGCGCGACGGCGTCGATCTTCGCCGAGACCGTCACCTCGCCGACGGCTATGTTCGCGATGAAGTGCGGCGCTACAGTGAGCGCGCTCTCGGTGGGGCCGTCCCCATGCTGCACGACGAGGCGCAAGCCGAGAGGCTGATCATCGCCTCGCTCACGGGTTTCGGAGCGCTCCAGCCGCTCCTCGACGACAACGAGATCGAAGAGATCTGGATCAACGGCCCGTCAGACCTATTCATCGCCCGCAACGGCGTCAGCGAGAGACTCGACCTCGAGCTCAGCCACACCGAGATCCGCGATCTCGTTGAGCGGATGCTGCAGACATCCGGCCGCCGGGTCGATCTGAGCTCCCCTTTCGTCGACGCGACACTGCCCGACGGGTCGAGGCTGCACGTCGTGATCCCCGATGTCACGCGTCGCAATTGGGCCGTCAACATCCGCAAGTTCACGACGCGGGTGCGGGACATCCAACAACTCGTTGCGCTCGGAACCCTCAACCGCCAAGCGGCGGAGTTTCTTCAGATGTGCGTGCTGACAGGCCACAACATCCTCGTGTCCGGCGCCACCCAGAGCGGCAAGACAACGATGCTCGGGGCTCTCTTGTCTGCGGCGAATCCCGCCGATCGCATTGTGACCGTGGAAGAGACGTTCGAGCTCGATGTCACAGCGGCAGACACGGTCGCCTTGCAGTGCCGGGCCGCCAGCATCGAGGGGCATGGCGAAATCACCCTCCGGCGCCTCATCAAAGAAGCATTGCGGATGCGCCCCGACCGACTCGTTGTCGGCGAGGTGCGCGAGGCCGAAGCGCTCGACCTGCTCATCGCGTTGAACAGCGGGCTTCCCGGCATGTGCTCGATTCATGCGAATAGTGCAGTCGACGCTCTCGTGAAACTTTCGACGCTCCCGCTGCTCGCGGGTCGCAACATCGACGCGTCATTCGTCGTTCCGACTGTCGCGTCGAGCATCGACATCGTCGTGCACTGCGAATTGCAACGGTCCGGAAAGCGAGTCGTCGTGGAGATCGTGGCTCCCACCGGGGAGGCGTCAGATGGCTCTGTTCCGTCGACCTCTCTGTTCCGTCGCGCCCATGGAGAACTCGTCGCAACCGGTGCGATGCCGCATCGACTCGGAAAGTTCGAGAGAGCTGGACTCGACCCCAGTCCGCTCATTGCGGGAGGCGTCGCATGACGCTCGCGATCGCGCTCAGCGGCGGAGTTGGCCTGTTTCTGGCGCTCTCGCCGGTCTTGTGGCCGGTGTCCGACCGTCGCCGTCGCCCGTCCCCGACCTGGAACACCGTTCGTGAGCGGATGAATCAGGCCGGTCTCGAACACGTGTCCGTTTCTACTCTCTTCGCTGTGTCCATCATTCTGGCCCTGGCGGTGACAGCGGTGATGTTCGCGGTCATCGCGGTGCCGATTGTGGCCGGCCTTGCCGGTGCGGTCACCGCGGCGATCCCCTTGCTCGGCGTCGGATGGCGCGCGAAGTCGCGGCGCCACGCGGCACGAATTGTGTGGCCCGATGTCGTAGACCACCTGGTTTCTGCGGTTCGCTCCGGGCTCGCTCTTCCCGACGGTGTGTCCAGTCTTGCCCGTTCGGGGCCGGTCGCGACGCGGAAGGCCTTCGCGCAGTTCGATGCCGATTATCGGTCAACCGGCAATTTCGGATTCGCCCTCGACCGCGCCAAGGAGGCAATCGCTGATCCCGTTGCCGATCGCATCTTCGAGATCCTCCGGATGTCGCGAGAAGTCGGCGGAAGTGAGTTGTCCCTCGTGTTGCGCAACCTGGGGTCGTATTTGCGCCAAGAAGCGGCCGTGCGGCTGGAGGTCGAGGCGCGACAGTCGTGGGTGCTCAACGCGGCCCGACTCGGAGTCGCAGCGCCGTGGATCGTGCTCGCGATGCTTCTCGCTCGCCCGGAAGCGGCCTCCGCCTACAACAGTCCAGCGGGAACGTCGGTGATTCTCGGCGGACTCGTCGTGACCGTCGTCGCCTACCGCGTGATGATTGGTATCGGAAGACTGCCGGAGGAACGGCGGTGGTTCCGATGATCGCGAGTGGTCTCGCCGGCTGGGCAGCTCTCGCTGGGCTCACCTTCGGAGTGGGCGGGTGGCTACTGATTGGGTTGGTTCCACGGCTCGGCCGTCCGTCTCTCGCTCTGCGGGTGGCACCGTATGCCGTCGGGGTTTCTCACGAAGCTCGCGAGTTGGTCGCGCGCCGCGCGGCGGATCCGCTACCGGTTTTCGGAATGGTTTTCGGTCCGCTCACCAATGGTCTGCGCAGGCTAGTCGCGACCCTCGCGGGCAATGAAGAGGCGGTGCGACAGCTCGTGCGGCAGGCGGGCTGGGGCATGAGCGTCGAAGCGTTCCGATCTCGACAATTGAGTGCAGCCGTCGCGGGCTCGATCTTAGGAGTCGTCGTCGTGGCGATCGCATCCCCACTCGCGCCGATATCACCGGCGGCGAGCGTGGTCATCCCATTCCTGGTCGGCGCCATCGGCTTCTGGTTGCCCGACGTCGTAGTCATGCAGGCAGCGACGCGCCGACTCGCCCGGTTGAATGACGAATTCCCGACGGTGCTGGAATTTCTCACCCTGAGTTTGTCTGCTGGCGAAGGACTCTTCGATGCGACCAGACGCGTCGCCGCACTCGGTAGCGGCGAACTCTCGATCGAGTTGCGTGCTGTCGTCTCGAGCGTGCACGCTGGCGTGCCGTTCGCGTCAGCGTTGGCCACGCTGTCAGACGATCTGCGACTTGCCCCCGTCACCCGCTGCGTCGAACAGCTCCTTGGCGGGATGGAACGAGGAACACCGCTCGTGGAGGTGCTTCGAGCCCAGGCCCAGGACGTGCGGGATGAGTCCCGCCGCCGGTTGCTCGAGGTCGCCGGGCGAAAGGAAGTATCGATGCTCGTGCCTGTCATCTTCCTCATCTTGCCCACCACCATTCTTTTCGCCGTGTTCCCGGGAATTCTCGTGCTCCAACTGGGTTCGTGAGGCATACCAATCAGACGCATACCGATCAACCGACCAGCACCTCAATCACCACTCGTCCCACGAAAGAAGGCACCAATGTCCACTATTACGGCAACACTTCGTCGACTCGTCGTGCGTCCATTGTCAGAAGAGCGTGGTGATGTGCCCGGCTGGGTACTCATCACACTCATGACTGCAGGGCTGGTGGTCGTCATCTGGGCCCTCGCCGGACCCGCCCTCAGTGGCGTTTTCGAGAACGCCATTGGCCGGGTTTCTGGGCTCTGACAGCGAACGCGGATCGGCCGTCGCTGAGTTCGTGATGGTCGGCGCGCTCCTGACGACGCTCACGCTCGCGGTTCTCCAATTGGCGATCGCACTGCACGTGCGCAACACCGTTATCGATGCCGCGGCCGAGGGGGCGCGGTTCGCCTCGCTCGCTGACGCACGGCTCGAAGACGGTGTCGAGCGAACTCACGCGCTCGTCGCGGCGGCGCTGGGGGAGCAGTACCCGATCGACGTGGATGCCCGAGTTCATGGTGATTCGGGCGTTCGCACGACCATCATCTCGGTGCGTGCCACGCTCCCGGTCATCGGACTACTCGGCTTCGCCGGTGGATTGGATGTGACCGGTCATGCGGTCAATGAACTGGCGAATTGACGGCGGGAGAGAGACCGACTCGTCGAGCAACGAGACCGGCTCGGCCTCGATCGAGTTCATCACCGTCGGAATGCTATTGCTCATCCCCGTCACCTATTTCGTCATTGCCATGGCGTCGATACAAGGCGCGGCGCTCGCCGTCGAAGGTGGGGCACGGCACGCCGCGCGGAGCTATGTGCGCGCACCCTCGGAAGCTGACGCGGAACGGCATGCGCGCTTTGCGATAACCGCGGCGCTGGAAGATTTCGGTCTGGCCGACACGGTCGTCGACATTCGCGCACGATGCAGTCCCCAGCCACGCGAGTGTCTCGTGCGGCGCGGACTCGTCACCATCGACGTGGCCGCGACCGTTCCGCTTCCCCTGGTACCGCCGGAATGGTTCGGCGCGAACGCCGCCGGCGTTACCGTTACCGGTACGGCCACCCAACAGGTGTCCCGGTTCTGGAGTCCGGAGTCGTGACACGGTGCATGTCGACTCGATCAGACGACGAGAGCGGCTCAACGATGATTCTGACTATCTTTTATGGCTGCTTATGTGTGGCTCTTGCCCTCGTCATTGTCGCCGCCACGTCGCTCTACCTCGAGCGGAAGAAGCTGTTCACGCTCGCCGATGGCGCCGCTCTGGTCGGGGCGGAGTCATTTCCGCTGGCGGGAGTTCGGCTCGACGATGGCAACCCCCGACTCACGTTGCACCCGGAAACCGTTCGACGGGCCGCCGCCGAGTACCTCCGCGCTGTTCAACCCGCGTTCGGCGCGGAACTGGTCGAAGCCACCACGAGCGACGGCGTTACGGCGACGGTCACGCTCGCCTCATTCTGGCGCCCACCGGCAGTCAGCATGTTTGTGCCCGACGGGGTGCGCGTCGAGGTCACTGCGGTCGCCCGGAGCGTGCTCGATTGACGATTCTGGCCGCCGTGCCCCCCGAAAGCGGCTAGTCGATCGCCACAAAATCGCTGGTCATCGGCATGTTTGACGCGTAGGGTTGAAGGGCGCAGCTGTCCTGGCACTAACGGAAGAGCGCCATCCGTCGTCCCGAGAGGAGATTCAGATATGAGCACGGTGATCGGCTATGCCGCCGGCGAATTCGACCTCTTTCACGTCGGCCACTTGAACATTCTCAAGTACGCCAAAAGCAAGTGCGATTACTTGATCGCGGGGGTCGTCTCGGACGAGATCGTCGAATTGGCGAGGGGCAACACGCCCGTGGTTCCGCTCGCCGAGCGCCTCGAGATCGTGCAGAGTCTCGACTGCGTCGATGAGGCGCGCGCTGAGACCCTCCCCAACAAGCTCGCGACCTGGCGCGACGTGCGGTTCACGATGTTCTTCAAGGGCGACGATTGGAAAGGCACCGAGAAGGGTGACCGTTTGGAGCGCGCGTTCGGCGCTGTCGGTGTCACCGTCGAGTATTTCCCGCACGAGATTCGCTCGATGAGTCCCCGGATGCGGATGGCCGCCCGCATGATCAACTCGCTCGACAGCAATCAGCTGGTCTCCCACCGCTGATCAGACGGAACCGATCGCGGCTTCGGTCGGCGTCGGAAAATCCCGGACAATTGGGGACGAAGCGCACTGGTAATCGCGCCCGAATCGGAGTAGCGATGAGGGTATGAACGCAACGACGCATACATCCGGAACTGACGAACGTTCAACCCGAATTGTGGTGGGTGTGAATGGATCGGCACAGTCGATCGAGGCTCTCCGCTACGGACTCCGTATCGCAAACGCCCTGCACACACGACTGGACGCGGTGATCGCGTGGCAATTTCCGGTGACCTTCGGCATCAACGTCGATCTCGGATACTCGCCGGAAGAGACCGCCAGACGCGCCGTTGATCGCATGGTGTCCAGCGTTCTCGGTGACACACCACCATCGTGGTTCCGGACCGTCGTGCAGGAAGGATCCCCGGCCAAGATTCTCATCGAGGAGAGCACCGGCGCTGACATGCTCATCGTCGGTGGTCATGCGACCGGCACGTTCGCGGGCACCGCGCTCGGCGCGGTCGCAGCGGCGTGCGCAGCTCACGCACACTGCCCCGTGCTGGTCATGCACGCGGCCGATCGGTATTCCGGGGAGCGGCGTCAGCGCGATCGCTTCGGAGCGTAACGCGGCACGTACCTCGCGAGGATGCCCGCGCCGAGTAGGCCGAGGATGCCGACAACTCCTGCGGCCGCAGCCAAGGCGACGGCACCGGTTATCGCCGAGACCATGAGCGGCACCGCCGCGCCGCCCAGGTCGCCGGTGAAGCGCCACGCGCCGAGGAATGGAGCCGGATCGCCGGGTGGCGCGAGGTCTGCGCCCAGCGTCATCAGGATTCCGCTCCCTACCCCGTTGGAGAGCGCCATCACGAGAGTTGCGGCGATGAACCACTGGATGTTCGTGTCGAGATCGTGGGTCGCCGCAAGCATCACGTGGCCGGCGCCCAAGCCGATCATCGACGGCAGGGCGCTCCACAACCGTCCGAATCTGTCCATAATCTGCCCGCTCGCGTAGAACAGGGCAAATTCGATGCTGCCGGCGATACCGATGATGATCGCCGTTTGCGTCGCCGGGAGCCCGATGCTCACCGCCCACAGCGGCACGATGACCGCACGGCTCGACCTCATCGCCCCGATTAGTGCAGCGCCTGTGCCCAAACGGGCGAGCACGGCCCGGTTCGCCCGGAGCGTGCGGAATAATCCCTGCGCTTCGCGGGCGACGAGCGCTTCGCCTTCGCGAAGCGAAGAGCCGTCGGCGGCGCGAACCAGGTGCACAGCGCCGAAACTCGCGGTCGGATCAGGAAGAGCGATCAAGATGGCGGCCGCGGCAAGACACGCGACGATGTGGATGAAGAACGCCGACCCAGTAGCGCCCGTCAGGTGGATCGTGACGGCGCTGATGAACGGCCCGATGAAGAATCCCGCGCGGAAGATTCCGCCGAGGGTCGAGAGAGCGCGAGCGCGGTAGGCGATGGGAACGAAGCTCGTCATAAACGCGTGGCGGGCGAGCGCGAACACTGCGGTCGCGACGCCGACGAGGAAGATTCCGACACCGAGCCAGATCGCGTTCGTCGCGAGGATGCTCACGACCAGTCCGATGATCGACAGTAGGCTCGCCCCGATCATGGCGGGTCGTTCTCCGATGCGGGAAATGACCCATCCGCTCGGTATGTCGCCGACGAGTTCGCCGATCATCAACAACGCTGCAACGAGGCCGGCGATGGCCAGACTCGCCCCGAGATTGTTGGCGACGAGCGGGATAACCGGGATGACGGCGCCCTCGCCGATCGAGAACAGCAAGGTCGGCAGGAGTGCGGGCAAGGCGATCGAGCGCCAACGGAAAGGTTGCTCGTCAGTGGTCATGGCGTGTTTGACACTACCTGCGATCCTGGCGAGCGCTGCCGAGAGGGCGCGCGGGTAGGCTTGAGCCGCCATGATGGACCTAGACCTCGCCGAACAGATTTCCGCACTCCGATCGACGTTCGGAGATATTCGAGCGGTCGTCGGCGTTGACCGACTGAAAGCAGACATCGAGCGTTTGAGCGCGGAGGCCGGCGTTCGCGACCTGTGGGACGATCCGGAGAAGGCACAGAAAGTAACGAGTGCGCTCAGCCACCGGCAAAGTGAGCTGGCCCGTATCGACAGCATCGAGGCGAGACTCGATGATCTCGAGGTACTCGTCGAGCTCGCGAACGAAGCTGGCGACGAGGAATCGGCGAGCGAGGCCCGAGACGAGCTGGTGAGCATCCAGAAAGTGCTCGGAGATCTCGAGGTCCAGACGCTGTTGAACGGTGAATTCGACCCCCGTCCTGCTGTCGTCACCATTCGGGCGGGAGCGGGAGGGGTCGACGCGGCGGACTTCGCTGACATGCTCTTCCGGATGTACTTGCGCTGGGCCGAGCAGCACAAGTTTCCGACCACGGTGCTCGACACGAGCTATGCAGAGGAGGCGGGTATCAAGAGTGCGACGTTCGAGGTCGATGCTCCGTATGCGTTCGGCACGTTGAGCGTGGAGGCGGGAACTCACCGACTCGTGCGCATGAGCCCGTTCAATTCTGCTGGAAAGCGACAGACCTCGTTCGCTGCCGTCGAGGTCGTTCCCCTCATCGAGCAGACCGAGTCGGTGGACGTGCCGGAGAACGACATCCGCGTCGATGTGTTCCGCTCGTCCGGGCCGGGAGGTCAGTCGGTCAACACAACAGACTCAGCGGTACGGATCACCCACCTGCCCACCGGCATCGTGGTGAGTTGTCAGAACGAGAAGAGTCAGATCCAGAACCGCGCGGCGGCGATGCGTGTCCTCCAGTCGCGGCTGCTCCTGCTGCAGCGTGAACAGGAGGCGGCCACCAAGAAGGAATTCGCCGGCAACATCACGGCGAGCTGGGGCGACCAGATGCGCAGCTACGTGCTCGCGCCCTACCAAATGGTCAAGGATCTACGCACAGACCACGAAGTCAACAACCCGTCGAACGTCTTCGATGGCGATCTCGACGGGTTCATCTCTGCGGGTATCCGGTGGCGCAAGCGCGCGGTGGTCTAGTCGCGGACACGGCACAGAATCGTCCGGGCTCGGGTGTCGCGCAGCGAGATCACGGGTCTCCTGCCTAGGCTCGAGTCGTCATGATTCGGTTCGATTCGGTATCCAAGCTCTACGCGGGCAACACGCGTCCCGCGCTCGACGACGTCGACCTCGAGATTCTCAAGGGCGAGTTCGTCTTCCTCGTCGGAGCATCGGGCTCGGGTAAGTCGAGTTTTCTCCGCCTGGTTCTGAAGGAGGATCGGCCCACCAGCGGGCAGATCTACGTGCTCGGTCGACAGCTGAACACACTCTCGAGTCGCAAGGTGCCCTATTTCCGTCGCAATCTCGGAGTCGTCTTCCAGGATTTCCGTCTGCTTCCCGGAAAAAGTGTCTACGACAACGTCGCTTTCACTCTGCAGGTGATCGGAAAGAGCAAGGGCTACATCCAGGAGACTGTTCCCGACGTGCTCGGGCTCGTCGGGCTGGGAAACAAGTCGGCCAGACTTCCACACGAGCTCTCGGGTGGAGAGCAACAACGGGTCGCGATCGCGAGGGCGATCGTAAACCGCCCGGCGATCCTGCTCGCAGATGAGCCGACCGGAAACCTCGATCCTGCGACATCCGCGGGCATCATGAGCCTTCTCGAGCGCATCAATCTCACCGGCACGACCGTCGTCATGGCCACGCACGACGCCGGAATTGTCGACCAGATGCAGCGTCGGGTGATCGAGCTCATCGGAGGAAAGATCGTGCGCGACGAACGCCAGGGCGGATATCAGACCCAGGCGATACCGCTGCACCGAGCGGGAGAATCGTCATGAGAATCGGTCTCATCCTGAGTGAGGTCGGTGAGGGCCTTCGGCGGAATGTGTCGATGGTGATCTCCGTTGTTCTCGTCACCTTCATCTCGCTGACCTTCGTGGGCGCAGCGATCCTGTTGCAGATGCAGATCGGCCAGATGAAGGGGTATTGGTACGACCGCGC
The DNA here is from genome assembly GCA_031428675.1 of Microbacteriaceae bacterium. GTDB lineage: Bacteria > Actinomycetota > Actinomycetes > Actinomycetales > Microbacteriaceae > JANOYC01. The sequence continues at coordinate 36,228 of JANOYC010000007.1, forward strand.
GCAGGTCGCGATCTACATGTGCACCGACGTTGATACGACAGGCAACTGTGCTCAAGCAGAGGCAACTCAAGCGCAGAAGGATGCCGTCGAAGCGCAACTGACGTCAGAGACTCTCGCGCCCTACGTCGACAGGTTCGAGTTCGAAACGCACGAACAGGCCTACGAGAATTTCCTGGTGCAGTTCAAGGATTCTCCGGTTGCCGGTTACGTGACCCCTGATCTGCTGAACGAGAGTTTCCGCGTCAATCTTTATGATCCGACCCAAGCCGACGTGCTCATCGAAAGTCTTTCCGGTCTCGCTGGCGTGCAGAGCGTCGAAGACCAGCGGGGGTACCTCGACCAGATCTTCGCGATCCTGAATGCGGCCAGTTATGCGGCAATTGGATTGGCCGCGCTCATGCTGGTGATCGCCGTGCTGCTGATCGCAACGACGATCAGACTCAGTGCTTTTTCGAGGCGTCGCGAGCTGGGAATCATGAGGCTCGTTGGTGCCTCGAACCGGTTCATCCAGACTCCGTTCATTCTGGAAGGTGTCTTCGCGGCCCTGGTGGGCTCGGTGCTCGCCGGTGCAGCGATCGTGTCGATCGTGTACTTCTTCGTGCAGGGTTACCTCGGCACGACACTGTCGACAACAACAACCCTTGTCGGTATGGACGACGCACTGTTCGTCGTGCCCGTGCTGATCGTGGTCGGCGCCCTGCTCGCTGCGACCTCGGCGGGATTCGCGATCAGTCGCTACCTCAAGGTGTAGCCGCCGCTAGACTGATGGGCTGCTCCGGGATGCGGGGCAATCGCCGGCCCACGACTCGAGGAGAACGAACGTGCCCAGGGAACGCGGCCAGAAGGTCGTGGCCACCAATCGCAAAGCACGCCACGATTACACGATCGAGGACACCTACGAGGCCGGACTCGTTCTCAGCGGTACCGAGGTGAAGTCGCTGCGCGCAGGTCGGGCATCCCTGGTCGACGGCTACGGATTCATCGAGAACGGCGAAGCGTGGCTCGACGCCGTGCATATTCCCGAGTTCAACCAGGGCTCATGGAACAACCACCCGCCGCGGCGCAAACGAAAAATGTTGCTCCACAAAGCTCAGATCCTCAAGATTCACAACAAGGTGAAAGAGGGCGGCTACACACTAGTTCCGCTGTCCATCTACTTCAGCGACGGCAACGCGAAGGTTGAGCTCGCCGTTGCGAAGGGCAAGAAGGAATATGACAAGCGACAGACCCTGCGGGAGCGACAGGATAAACGCGAAGCGGATCGCGCAATGTCGGCTCGGCGACACCTGGGTGAGTGACTCTGCGGCGCCTAACACTGTCTCGTCTCGCGCAATGTCGGCCGCATCGGCGTAGAATGGAATGCTTCCGCCGGCGAGTCCTCGATTCGGCGAGCGGTTGATTGACAACTCCACAGCGCGCGATAGCGACCCACCTCAGCACGATTCTTCGTGCGCAGGGTGAGCATGGGGATGATCGGTTTCGACATTGCCTGCAAAACCGCGAGAAGCGGGTCGAGGATGCAGGGTTATCTCGTAAACGATCTCTGCAAAACATAAGTGCCGATGCAAAGCGCACTGACTTCGCTCTTGCTGCCTAGCAGCAACTAGCACATGAAGTCCGTCAGACCGGGAATGCCCTCTACTCGGACCCTGGCGTTATCTAGAGGGATTGCTGTGCGGTTACGCTTGAGGGCCGCGCGGGACTTTCACTCTGGCTGGGCTCGTCGACCTAGATGCCCGTAGCAAAGGTCGGAGCCAAGGAGAACGAATCAACGGGCTACACCCGTAGAAGGCGTGGAATTACAGCAGTGGACGGGGGTTCAATTCCCCCCATCTCCACCATCAGGTCGCTATCGCGCGGTGAGGCACCAGAGCTTACGAGTATCCGATCAGGTTGCATTCCGTTGCGACGGTTCAGCAGGCGTGATCAATCCTGTAACACGCTACGTCTAACGTTGGTTCTATGACTGATCTCATTCAGCCCGACGTCATCGATCACGCGGGCCGATTCGAAGCCGAGCAGGAAATCCCGGAACACATGCGCGGTGACGTGCGGTTATTGGGCGAGTTGCTCGGTCAAGTGCTTCGCGAGAGCGGATCGCCCGAACTTTTCGAAGACGTGGAGCGCTTGCGCGCGGCGACGATTCAGGCGTATACCGATGAGACCGATGGCGCTTTCGCGCACGCATCACAGATCGCCGAATCGTTCACCGTAGAGCGCGCTCACGAAGTGGCGCGCGCGTTCACCGCCTACTTCCACTTGGTGAATCTCGCCGAAGAGCACCAAAGAGTCAGGGCTCTGCGCGAGCGCGAGAGCTCGACGCGGCACGAAGGCGCGGCGGATTCGATCGGGGCGGCGTTCGCCCAATTGACGACCCAAGTCGGCGCGGACACCGCGCTCGAGCGGGTTCAGGCGATGCGGTTCCACCCTGTGTTCACGGCGCACCCCACCGAAGCGCGACGCCGAGCGGTGTCGGAGAGCATCCGTCGGCTGTCCGACCTGCTGGACGATCACGACGCCGCACCCGGTGGCACCGCGAGGCAGCGCACGGAGCTGGCGATGCTCGAAGAAATCGACACGCTGTGGCGCACAGCCCCGCTTCGCGCGGAAAAACCTTCGCCGGTCGACGAAGTGCGGTCGATCATGGCCGTGTTCGACGAGACTCTCTATACGTCGATTCCCGCCGTCTACCGACGCATCGACGACATGCTCAACGGCGAGAATTCGGGCAATCACACGCCCCTCGTGCGGCCCTTCGTGCGGTTGGGCACTTGGGTCGGCGGTGATCGCGATGGCAACCCGTTCGTGACGTCGTCGGTGACCAAGCAAGCGGCGGGCATTGCTAGTGAACATGTTCTTCGCGGTCTCGAGCAGACCGCGGCGCGGGTCGGACGAGGACTTACCCTCGACGCGGTGACCACACCGCCGTCGGATGCGCTGATCGCGCTGTGGGAACAGCTCAGCGCAGCCGACGACGTCGCAGCCACCGACATCGCCAAGCGCTCGCCAAACGAACCGCACCGACGAGTGGTGCTCATGCTCGCGCGGCGGATTTCGGCGACGAGATCGAGAAACGCCGATCTGGCGTACAACGACCCCGATGAATTACTCGCCGATCTCGCCACAGTTCAGGATTCCCTTGTGCAGGCGCACGCGCGTCGGCAGGCGTATGGCGAACTGCAGGAACTGATCTGGCAAGTGCAGACCTTCGGTTTTCACCTTGCTGAGCTCGAGGTGCGCCAGCACTCGGCAGTGCACGCGAAAGTGCTCGCCGAACTGGAATCGGGCGAACCGCTCAGCGATCTCGCCGACGAGGTGCTCAAGGTCGTGAGGGCGATCGCCCAGATCCAACGACGGTATGGTCCGCGCGCGGCGGGACGCTACGTCGTGTCCTTCACTCGATCCGCAGGGGACTTGGCCGCCGTGCATCGCTTGGCGCGCGCCGCGGTGGGACCGGACGGAACACCACCGGTGCTCGACGTCGTCCCGCTCTTCGAAACTTTCGCCGATCTGCAGGCGGCTCCCGGCATTCTCGCGGAGATCATCGACCACCCGGACTTCGCTGCACGGCTGGCGGCGACCGGTCGGCGCCTCGAAGTGATGCTCGGCTACTCCGATTCGTCGAAAGACGTCGGCCCAGTCGCCGCAACCCTCGCCCTGTACGAAGCCCAGGAGAAGATCGCTGCATGGGCGAAGCAGAACGACATTGAACTCACGCTCTTCCACGGTCGCGGCGGCGCCCTCGGGCGTGGTGGTGGGCCGGCGAATTCGGCAATCCTCGCCCAGCCTCCGCACTCCGTCGACGGCCGGTTCAAGCTCACCGAACAGGGCGAGGTCATCTTCGCGCGCTACGGCAGCAGAGACATCGCCATGCGCCACATCGATCAGGTCGCCGCGGCAGTTCTGCTGGCTTCAGCTCCGTCGATCGAACATCTCACGGAAGACGCCGCCGCTCGATACTCCGACGTCGCGGAAACCATGGACCTCGCGTCACGGAGGCGATTCTTCGAGCTCGTCAAAGCGCCGGGATTCGCGCCGTGGTTTGCGACCGTCACGCCGATGGAGGAGATCGGTATGCTCGCGCTCGGGTCGCGCCCGGCGCGTCGCGGGCTGTCGGTGGAGTCTCTCGAGGACCTGCGCGCCATCCCGTGGGTATTCGCCTGGACCCAGGCGCGGATGAATCTCGCCGGTTGGTTCGGCCTCGGGACTGCCCTCGAGGCTGTCGGCGACGAAGAACGGCTCTCTGCCGCATACCGCGAATGGCCCCTCTTCCAGACCCTTGTCGACAACGTGGCGATGGGCTTGGCCAAAGCCGACGCTCGGATCGCCCGGGAATACCTCGCTCTCGGCGACCGCGCCGATCTTGCAGCCCTCGTCGTTGAGGAGATGGAGCTCACGCGATCATGGATCGTGCGCCTCGCCGGCGGCGGGGAATTGCTCGCGAACAAACCGGTGTTGCGGCGCGCGGTAAAGATGCGGAGCCCCTACGTTGACGCGCTCTCGCTCCTGCAGTTGCGGGCGTTGCGGGCGCTACGGCAATCACCAGTGGAGGCTCCCGTCGATCCCGACCAGCAGCGACTGCTTCTGCTATCGGTAAGCGGTGTTGCAGCGGGACTTCAGAACACCGGCTAGAGACAGCGAGCGGTGCTCCTGGCGCGCGAGGTTCTAGAAACACCGGCCGCGACAGGCGTACCATGGCGCCATCAGGGTGACGGCGCCAATCCATCATTTCCGGTGGAGCGTCGGTGACGTCACGCGCGAAGATCGGAGACTCAATGTCGAGCATGGCGATGGAAATGATGGGCATGCGCATGCAGGGCATGACGATGGAAGGCATGGACATGGACATGCTCAACGACGTTATCGAAGCGTGTTCCGCGTGCGAGCAAGCGTGTGTTGTCTGTTCCGATTCCATGATGGGCGAATCTATGGCCGCCTGCGCGGCGCGATGTATGGATTGTGCCGACATGTGCAACACGATGATGCGTGCGATGCTGCGCCCCAACGGGTTCGACATGAACAGCATGATGTCGATGCTCGAAGCGTGCGTGGCAATGTGCCGCTCGTGCGCCGCAGAATGCACGAGGCACGCTGACATGAGCCAGACCTGCGAGATGTGCTCCACAAGTTGCATGATGTGCGCCGACGCTTGCGAAGTCATGCTCGGATCCATGAAAGACATGGCCGCGATGAAGTGATCCGCAGCTGAAGTGGTCCGCTCCGGAGTGTTCAGCCGGGCTGATCAGCCGGGTTGGTCAACCGGGCTATTCAGGCGACGAGGACACTCCGCCAATCGCGCCCGCGCGACAACACGTTGAACACGGTGTGCACGGAGACTGGTTCGCCGATCGCAGGTGGCGTGGAGTTCTCGTCGACGTGTGACCACACGCGCACGGTGGAGTCGTCATGAACGAGGCCGAGCGTGATCCACCCGTCGGTCGAGGTGTCGAGCACGATCGCGTCACGCCATTTGCGCCTCGACGCGGCAGCCGCTCGACGTTGCGCGAGGTTGAGCCCGTGACCCGCGGAATCGACGGCGCAATCTGCCGCCCGGCAGCCCGACATCACGGATACAGGTTGAGACGTTGGCATGGTCATGGCCTCCCGGATGTCGCTCGTGAACTGATTGGCCATCAGCGTACGACGGGACGTCTCTGCACGCATCCGTTTCGTCACGGAGTGAAACAAACGTCTTCGTCACGGAGCGAAACAAACGTCGCTAACTAACGTGTGGAACCGTCAGGGTCGCGACGTAGTTACGGATTTCTGAGGGCATGTCAACAGAATCGCGATCGAGCAGCCACTGCACTTGCAGCCCGTCCATCAGTGCGACCATCGTGCGTGCGGCCGATTGCGGAGTCGTGCCGCCGCGCAATTGACCAGCGTCGGCCATTTCTTGGACCGCTCGTTCGACGAGTTCGACGGTTACGCGGTAGCGCTCTTGGAAATACTCGTGGGCAGGATGATCGCTCGCCGTCGCCTCCGCCGAAAGAATGCAGAACAACTCAACGATGCCGGGCACCGTGCTGTTGTATTCCGCGAGCGCCGCGAGCCCCTCGAGGAGAGCGGCGCCGTGCAGGAGCTCGGGGCTGACAATGTCGAACGATTGATCGTCGCGTGTTCGAAGCACGCCCTCGAGGAGCGCGACCTTGCTGGGGAAGTGGTGCAGGAGGCCAGCCTCGCTCATCCCGACCCGTTCCGCAACTTCACGAAGAGAGCCGTTGCGGTAGCCACTTGCGGCGAACACCTGGAGTGCCGCTTCGAGGATTTCCTGCCGGCGCGCTCGAGTCTTCGCGTATTCGCCGCGCTTGCGCGGGCGTGCGACCGCTTCGATTCCCTCGCTCGACATGTCTGAGAGTGTAGCGAGTAGCATTACCGAACGTATGCTCGGTTTCCGATTGCATGACAAAAACTCGACGAGGAGATATCCCGTGACCGTGTCAGCCAGCGCATTCACCGTTGTTCCACGCATGCGCGTCATCATCGATAACGACTTCTCCGGCGACCCGGACGGGCTGTTCCAGCTCGTGCACCACGCGTTGTCGCCCTCGGTGGACATTCGTGCGGTTATTGGCTCGCACCTTCGGCCGGACGACCCGTTCGATCCATCAGACACGACGGCAGACAATGCGGCCGCGATAGCACGTGAGTACCTCGGCCTCCTCGGTCGCGCCGAGGTGTCGGTTATCGCCGGGTCGAATGTCGGCTTGAGCGATCGCTTGGCTGCTGTTGCCTCTACTGGCGCCGAAGCGATCGTCGCCGAGGCCATGCGCGACGACACCGATCTCCCGCTCTATGTCTGCTGCGGCGCGAGCCTCACGGAGCTTGCGAGCGCGTGGCTCATGGAGCCAAGGATCGCTGACAGGCTCACAGTCGTGTGGATCGGCGGTGCCGAGCACCCGGGGCTCGCTGTTCCGCCGCCCGGCGCATCCGAGCTGGAGTACAACCTCGCCATCGACGTGCTTGCGGCGCAAGTGGTCTTCGGGGATTCGGCGATCCCGATCTGGCAGGTGCCGCGGGATGCTTATCGACAGACGCTCGTGTCTTTAGCCGAGCTCGACGCGCGCGTGGCCACGAGTGGAGTCGTCGGTGAGCGACTCGTAGCCGCGATCGCTGCGGTGTCGCGTATGGCCGGCGCCCATGGCGTGCACTTGGGGGAGACCTACATCATGGGAGACAGTCCGCTCGTTCTCCTCACCGCGCTGCAGTCCGCCTTCGAGGCCGACCCGTCGTCGAGTGCCTTTGCGACGGTGCAGACGCCGCACATCGGCGACGACGGCTCGTATCTCCCGCAGCCCGGCGCCAGGCCGATGCGCGTGTACTCGCGTCTCGATCTGCGCCTCATGTTCGACGACTTTTATAACAAATTGGTCATCGCGACACCAAAACCTAGCGTGCACTAGGTTTTGGTGTTACGGTCGCTTTCACGAGATGGTCCGATGGCGGACCACCTGACTTGAAAGGGACCAAAGATGTTCCGATGGAAGAGGCTGACGGCCATAGCCGCCGTTGTCGCTCTGGGGCTTACCGGCTGTGCAGGCACGGATAGCGGCTCCGGCGACACATCATCAGAAACGCTCACGCTCGGTGTTCTTCTACCAGCGACCACGTTCTCGGCGGCAGACCTGAACTGGGCCAACGAATCGCCCTACGGCCAGGCCGTCTACGACACGCTGCTCAAGGCAGACCCCGAAGGAAATATCATTCCTTCGCTGGCCACTGAGTGGTCGTACAACGAGGACAACACCGTCCTCACGCTTACGTTGCGCGACGACGTCACGTTCACGGACGGCACCAATCTCGACGCCGATGCCGTCGCGCAGAACCTGATTCGGTTCCGTGATGGCAACAGCCCGAACAAGTCGTTCCTCGCGGATGTGGCCGACGCGAAGGCCATCGACGAGACCACTGTCGAGGTGACCCTCTCGCAGTCGAGTCCGGCTCTGCTCACTTATTTGACCCAGAACGCGGGAACAGTCGCAAGCCCCGCGTCTTTCGAGAGCGCGGATATCCAGACGAACCCGGTCGGTTCCGGACCGTACGTTCTCAACCAGGACAAGACCGTCGTTGGAACGTCGTATTACTTCGACCGCAACGAGGACTACTGGGACGCCGAGGCTTACCCGTACGACACGCTCGAGATCAAGGTGCTCGCTGACCCGACCGCCATGCTCAACGCGATCAAGGGTGGCCAAGTCAATCTGGCAAAGCTCATCAACAACAACGACATCGCAGAAGTAGAAGCCTCCGGCTACAGTCTCAACCCGTTCGAGCTCGACTGGACCGGCCTCATTATCTTCGACCGCTCGGGCGCGATGAACGAGGCGCTCGGCAAGGTTGAGGTGCGACAGGCGATCAATTATGCGTTTGACTCCGAGGCGTTGCTGCAGGCCTATGGCAATGGCTACGGGACGCCGACCACGCAGATCTTCCCGACGTCGTCGGTTGCGTACGACGAGTCGCTGGACTCGCGGTACTCGTATGACCCCGAGAAGGCAAAGGAACTGCTGGCTGACGCCGGTTACCCCAACGGCTTCACGATGGACATGCCGTCGACGTCGCTCGTCGGACCCGCGCTGTTCCCGCTGATCGAGCAGCAGTTGAAGGACATCGGCATCACCGTCAACTACACCGACACCGGCAATAACTTCATCGCCGATATTCTTGCGCCGAAGTACCCGGCCACTTGGATGCAGCTCCAGCAGGACCCCGACTGGGCTCTGATCAACTTCGCGATCTCGCCGAACGCGACGTTCAACCCGACGAAGTACCAGGATCCGACGGTCGACGCACTGATCGAGACGATCCACAGCGGATCCACCGATGAAGCCGAGGCCGCGACGAAGGAGCTCAACGAATACATCGTCGAGCAGGCCTGGTTCGCGCCCTGGTACCGCATCGAACTGAACGTAGCCACCGACAGCAAGACGTCGGTGACTCCTCAGGCCGGCAACGCGTACCCCTACCTCTGGAACATCCTCCCGAAGTAGTCGCCGCCAGGCACCGTTACGATCCCGTGACGAACAGTGCGGGGGCTGCGCCAGCGGCGCTGCCCCCGCACCACCCCGACCCTCGACGGCTCAGCCCTCCCGGTCAGCACCCCACAACCTAAGGAACTACGGTGTTCTCTTTCGTTCTTCGTCGAGTCGCATCGGGCGTTGTGCTCGTGTTCGTCATCTCGACCGTTGCATATCTTCTCTTGTACCTTGGCGGCGGTGACATCGCTCGTCGAATTCTCGGCCAGCAAGCAACCCAGGATGACGTGCTGGCAAAAGCAGCCAGCCTCGGTCTCGATCGCCCACTGCTTGTGCAATACGGCGATTGGCTCTCCAACGCGGTCACGGGCAACTTGGGCAACTCGTGGTTCACCGGCCAACTCGTGACCACCGCGATCTCGACCCGGCTGTCGGTGACCCTCTCGCTCGTTATCGGGGCGACAATCATCAGTGCGCTGATCGCAGTAACGATCGGCGTGTGGGCCGCTGTGCGTCGCGGCTGGGTCGATCGCGCCGTTCAAGTCGTGTCGATCCTCGGCTTCGCCATCCCGGGCTTTCTGGTGGCCCTCGGCTTGGTAACCCTCTTCGCGATCAATCTCAAGCT
>JANOYC010000008.1:0-8184 GCA_031428675.1 Microbacteriaceae bacterium
CGCTCGAACTGTTGCGAGCGGATGGGGCACCGCCGAGGTGGGCGGACCGTGGAGTGCGACCAGCTCGAGCTACTCTGTCGGATCCGGGTCCGCTGCGGCGTCGCATACTGCCGGAAGCACGCGACGCGGGGTGCTCACATCCACGTCGGCGGCGAGCTCCACGGTCACCGTAGACGTATCGGTCGACAAGGCAGCCACGGGAGGCGGGATCTCCGCCGGCGTACTCGGACGCATAATCGGATCGGCGTTCTACCAAGCTCGCATTCGATTCAACGCCGACGGGAGCGTCGGCCTGCAGATCCTCAATGGATCTTCGACCGTTCTCGCCAACACGACAATCAGCGGGATGAGTTATTCGCCAGGGCAACCGATCCGATTGAAAGTGCAAACGGCTGGCTCAGGCACGACGAATATCAGCGCCAAAGCGTGGTTGGCATCCGCGAGCGAACCCACAACGTGGACACTCACGACAACGGACTCGACGGCAGCACTGCAATCGGCCGGCTCCGTTGGCTTGGAAAGCTACGTGTCCGGATCCGCGACGAACGCCCCTCTCACCGTTCGCTTCGACAATCTGGTGGCAAACACCCCGTAGTCCGCGGGCGCCCCCTCTTCTGGGGTGGGCGACACCCCCCAACTGGGGCCAGCGACCGGGAGCGCCCGCCGTCGCTGGCCCCATAGCATTTCCCTACCCCCTGCGGTACCCGAACGCCGCTGCTTACCCCCATTTACGAGGCACCCATGGCTCTCGTCCGTTACCCGACGCGACGACTGCGATCCCTCGCCATTCTTGGCACGATCGCGGTACTCTCTTCCCTGCTCACTGCGGTGCAACCGGCTATCGCGGACACGGCACCGCCTGTCACCGCGCTACCCGAAACGGCATCGACGGATGCGCTCCCGACCGCGCAGATCAACGGCGTCGTCTGGGATCAAGTGATCGTTGGCAACACTGTTTACGTCGCCGGCGACTTCACCCTGGCCAGACCTGCCGGAGCGGCCCCGGGCACTGAGGAAGTACCACGCAGCTACCTGCTGGCGTACACGCTCTCGACGGGTGTGCTCACCTCGTGGGCGCCCGTCCTCAATGCGCAAGCTCGCGCGCTCGACGTCTCCCCTGACGGATCCCGGTTGTACGCGGTCGGTCAGTTCACGAGCGTCAACGGAGTGACCCGCAACCGCGTGGTCGCGTTCGACACCGCGACGGGCGCCGTCATTTCCTCGTTCGCCGGCTCCGCAAACGGACAGGTGTATGCGGTCACTGCATCGGCCTCGACCGTCTACATCGCCGGAACCTTCACGGCAGCATCCGGCGTTCAGCGCACCGGTACTGCTGCAGCGTTCTCAGCCGCGACCGGTGCCGTTCTGCCCTGGGCGCCCAGCATTGAAGGCGGCCGCGCCTTCGCTCTGGAGGTCTCGCCCGACGGCTCGAAGGTGGTCATCGCCGGCAATTTCACGTCGCTCAACGGTTCGAGCAATCCGGGATATGGTCAGGGCGCCGTCGACACGTCGAGCGGCGCGAGCCTTCCGTGGGCTGTCAACTCGATCATTCGCAACGCGGGCAAAGACGCCGCGGTCTACAACCTCGACTCAGACGCCTCGAGCGTGTATTCCTCGGTGTACACCTTCGGTCCGGGCGGAAACCTCGAAGGCGCGTACAAGGCCGCCTGGGCCGACGGTGCACTCGAATGGGTTCAAGACTGCCGAGGCGATGAGTATTCCATCGCCGTCGCGAGCGGTGTCGTGTACGTCGCAGGCCACCCGCACAATTGCGGAAACGTCGGTGGATTCCCGCAGACCCAGCCGTGGACGTGGCATCGGGGAGTCGCGTTCACCGCCGCGACGACCGGCACCCTGCCCGCCGGAAACTTGTGGGGCAAGCCCCAGCCGACCGCGTTGCACTTCTTTCCGAATATCAACCAGGGTGCACACACGGGCCAGCTTCAGGGCCCGTGGAGCGTAGCGGCGAACTCCAACTACGTCGTCTACGCCGGCGAATTCACCGAAGTGAATTACAAACCGCAACAGGGGCTCGTTCGCTTCGCGGTGAAGTCCATCGCACCGAATAAAGACGGCCCCGAACTTTCGGGCGCCGCGTGGGTACCCGATGTCGTGCCGATGGCGGAAGGTGCCGTGCGCGTTTCGATCACCACGAACACCGACCGCGACAATGAGACGTTGACGTACCGCATCGTTCGCGACGGCAACACCGCACTCCCCGTGTACACCACGACCGTGAATTCTTCATTCTGGAACGCTCCGACGATCACCTTTGCTGACACCGGCCTCACTCCCGGCGCGACGTACAACTACCGCGTGAGTGCCACCGACCCTTTTGGAAACATCGCTTGGAGCAATACCGTCACCACTACGGCCGGCAGCACCGGCGCGGTCAGCAGCTACGCAAAAGCCGTGCTCGCCGACAGTCCGACGTTCTTCTATCGCCTCGGTGAGTCGTCGGGCAACGCGATCAACTTCGCCGGACCGACCGCCAATACCACGCAAGCGGGAAACGTCATCCAGCGCATGGATGCCGTGGTCGGCTCGGCAGCCGGACGCAACCGTCCCGGGGCGATCGCTGGCGACTCTGACGGCGCGATGTCTTTCAACAACACCACAACCGCTCGCACCTACACGACGCAACAAGTGTGGTCCGACGATTCCCTCTCGGTCGAGACCTGGTTCAAAACAACCACCTCGAGCGGAAAAATTGTCGGCTTCGGTAGCAGCTCGACGTCGGCAAGCTCAGGTACATACGATCGTCACCTATACATGAACAACGGTCGCGTCATCTGGGGCGTATACGACACCGGAAGCCGCACAGTGCAGACGACCTCGACCTACAACGACGGCAAGTGGCATCATGTCGTGGGCTCGCTCGGCAAGGCTGGAATGGCTCTCTACGTAGATGGTCAACTCGTCGCGACTCGCCCCGAAACCACTCTCGGGCAACGATTCTGGGGCAATTGGCACATCGGCGGTGACAGTACATGGGCCGGCAATCAAAACTTCACCGGCGACATAGATGAAGTGGCGGTGTACGCAAACGAGCTTTCTCCGGCAAAGGTGGTGCAGCACTTCCAACTCGGCATCGGTGCTGCTACCGCGAACATCCCGCCGGTAGCGTCGTTCTCATCGAGCGTGTCGAACCTCACCGCGACGCTCAATGCCACCGCCTCTACCGACAGCGATGGATCGATCACGGACTATTCCTGGAGCTTCGGCGACGGTACCTCCGGTTCCGGCGCGTCAACGAACAAGTTGTATACCGCCGCAGGCACGTACACGGTGTCACTCACCGTGACGGATGACCGCGGCGCTACGACGACGACGTCGAAAACGATCTCCGTGACGACTCCTCCGCCCGTCGAGCCGGGCGGCACACTCGCCGCAGACGATTTCACGCGCACCACGACATCCGGTTGGGGTACCGCACCCACCGGCGGAGCGTGGAAAGTCGCTTCAGGGACGAGCTACCTCCTCTCCTCCGGTATCGCTGCGGCGTCGCACACCGCAGGAACGACGCGCCGTGGCCTGCTCAACTCCGTGCTTTCGACCGACTCCCAGGTCCAGGCATCCGTTGCGCTCGACAAGTCCGTGGTCGCCGGCTCGAACTACGCGGGCGTTGTCGTTCGGCAAGTCGGGGCCGACTACTACCAGGCACGCGCGCGATTCACCAGCGACGGCACCATCGGTCTGCAGTTGCTTCGTGGATCGTCGGCAATTCTGGCGAACACCACGGTCGCGGGACTGAGCTACGCCGTAGGTCAGCAACTGCGAGTCAAGGCCGAAGCCAGTGGAGTATCTCCGACCACGCTGAAGGCGAAGGTATGGCTCGTCGGCACTCCCGAGCCGGCATCGTGGACGCTCCTTACGACAGACGCCACACCATCGCTCCAATATGGCGGAGGCGTCGGCGTCGAGAGTTACCTTTCCGGCCTCGCGACGAACGCGCCTGTCGCCGCAATCTTCGACGACTTCCTCGCAACAGTCCCCGTACCGCCCGCTCCAACGCCCGCGCCGAACCAGGCCCCGACGGCAACATTCTCCGCATCGTCGAGTGACCTCACCGTAACTGTCGACGCCTCGGCGTCGACAGATCCTGACGGCACCATCACCGGATACGCGTGGGACTTCGGCGACGGCACAAGCGCTACGGGCCCATCCGTTGCGCATAGCTACCTCGCCGCGGGCAACTACACCATTGCGTTGACCGTCACCGACAACGCTGGCGCGAGCGCAACGACAACGCAGTCCGTCGCCGTAGCGAGCCCACCCCCCGCAAACGTTATAGCCCGGGACGGATTCGAACGGGTAACAACTGCTGGCTGGGGAGCCTCCGACGTCGGTGGAATGTGGAGCGCAACCGCAAACGCGAACTACTTCGTTTCGAACGGATCGGCAGCGGGTGTGCTCGCGCCAGCGTCAACGCGGCGCGGGGTCCTGAGCAATGTCACCGCGAATGCGACCGACGTTCTCGTGGACGTCTCGCTTGACGCTCCCGCGACGGGGGGCGGGGCATACGCCGGGGCCGTGGGTCGATCTGTCGGCACCGCGTATTACCACGCGCGCGTGCGGTTCCTCGCGAACGGAAGCATCGGACTGCAGATCCTCAACGGTTCGTCCACGGTGCTTGCCAACACAACAGTGGCCGGGATCAGCTATCTGCCGGGCCAGCAGATCCGCCTGCGCATGCAAACCGTCGGCACAAGCCCCACGCTGATCAATGCGAAGGCATGGCGCGTTGGGACGCCCGAGCCAAATAGCTGGACCCTTTCCGTGACGGACAGCGCGCCAGCTCTTCAGGCGGCTGGCACGGTGGGAATCGAAAGCTACCTCTCCGGCTCGGCAACCGCATCCGTCACGGCTCGATTTGACAACTTCGCGGTCATCGCGCCGTAGAGGATGAGCATCATGCTGGAGCGCCAGGCCCCCCGAACGGGGGCTGGGCGCTCCCGGCGGAATCGGTCGCGCGCAGAGTAAGCTTTTCTCACCCGAGGTGACGAAACCCCCTGAGTCGCCACCAAAACTGGATTGAGGCACCGCCATGGGTCTACCCAACCCTTTTGCCCAGCGAGATTTTCGAGCGCCCGCGATGATTTCAATCCTCGCCATCGCTGGTTCCATGCTCGTTATGAGCCAACCAGCGATCGCTGATACTGCGCCACCGGTCGTCGGCACTACTGAGACAGTAACCACGGATTCGCTGCCCACCGCACAAATCAACGGTGTCGTCTGGGACCAGGTGGTCGTCGGCGACACGGTGTTCGCCGCCGGCAACTTCACGACGGCTCGACCAGCGGGTGCCGCACCGGGTACCCAGGAGGTCACACGCACCCACCTGCTGTCCTACACGCTCTCGACCGGAGTGCTCACGTCGTTCGCTCCGACCATCAATGCTCAAGTCCGCGCGCTCGACGTTTCTCCTGACGGCACTCGCCTTTATGCCGTCGGTGACTTCACGCTGGTCAACGGTGTCACGAAGAACCGTATCGCCGCGTTCGACTTGCCTTCCGGCGCCTTGAGAACGTCGTTCGCCGGCTCTGCGAACGCCCCTGTCTACGCGGTGACCGCGAGCAATTCGACCGTCTACTTCGGCGGCACCTTCAGTCAGACCTCCGGAGTCGCGCGCCCCGGACGCGCCGCCGCGGTGACCGCCTCCACAGGTGCCCTGCTTCCCTGGGCGCCGATGTTGGAAAACGGACGCGCGTTCGCGATGGAAGTCGCGCCCGACAACTCCAAGGTCGTGATCGCCGGCAACTTCACCACGCTTAACGGCAGTAGCGATCCCGGTTATGGTCTAGGAGCTGTCGACCCTAATACGGGCGCCAACCTGCCGTGGGCCGTTGCATCGATCGTGCGAAACGCAGGCCCCACCTCCGCGGTGTACAACCTCGATTCAGACGCGAACAGCGTCTACGGGGTTGGCTACAACTATGCCGTCGGAGGCGGAGGCGGCAACCTCGAAGGCGCGTTCAAGGCCTCGTGGTCTACCGGCGCTCTCGAGTGGCTCCAAGACTGTCGTGGCGACGAATATTCCATCGCCGCGGCGGCGGGTGCCGTGTACGTCGCCGGCCATCCTCATATGTGCACCAACATGGGCGGATTCCCTGAAACCGTTCCCAAGACATGGCATCGTGGACTGGCGTTCACTGCCAACGCAACAGGAACCCTTCCTGCTGGCAACATGTGGGGCAAGCCGAAGCCCGACATCCTGCACTTCTATCCCAACATCAACCTCGGAACGTTCACGGGCCAAGAACAAGGACCATGGAGCGTTGCAGGAAACGCGAACTACGTCGTATACGCAGGCGAATTCACGCAGATCAACGGCCAGCCTCAACAGGGTCTGTCCCGTTTCGCCGTAAAGACAATCGCCCCCAACAAGGATGCCCCGGAACTAGCCGGCAACGCGTGGACCCCTGCGACCACGGCAGTGAGCACGGGGAGCGTGCGGGTATCCATCCCGGCGAACTTCGATCGAGACAACGAGCTGCTCGTGTACAGCATCGTCCGTGATGGAAACTCGGCCGCTCCCATATACACAACGTCCGTTCGATCCGCATTCTGGGATCGACCGACGATTACCTTTCTGGATTCGGGACTAGCACCGGGTTCGAGTCACAGCTATCGAGTCAGCGCGACCGACCCGTTCGGAAATGTCGCTTGGAGCAGCACAGTCACAACAACCGCCGGCACCTCAGGAACGCTGAGCGACTACGCCAAGGGAGTCTTTGCTGACAGCCCGACCTTCTACTATCGCCTCGGCGAGTCGTCTGGTGACGCGGTCAACTGGGCGGGCCCGACAGCAAACACCACTCAAGCGGGAATCACCCAACAGATGGATGCCGTTGTCGGCACCGGCGCGACCCGCGACCAAGCTGGCGCCATCACGGGTGATGCAGACACTGCCATGTTGTTCAACAACAGTTCGACCAACCGTGTCTACACCACCAAGCAGATCTTTTCCGACGATTCACTCTCGGTAGAAGCATGGTTCAAGACGACGACATCGAGCGGCAAAATTGCCGGGTTCGGCACGAGTTCGTCGTCAACCGATTCGACGAGCGTGGACCGACACCTCTACCTGAACGGCGGCCGCGTGGTGTGGGGTGTCTACGACACCGGCGCGCGCATCGTGCAAAGCGCGACTGGTTTCAACGACGGCAAATGGCACCACGCTGTAGGCACGCTGAGTCCGAGCGGAATGTCGCTCTTCGTTGACGGCACCCTCGTGGCAACTCGGGCGCAAACCGTCCTGGGGCTTCGATATTGGGGCGACCTGCACATCGGCGGCGACGCAACGTGGGCCGGGAACAAGGACTTCACCGGCGCCATCGATGAGGTTGCCGTCTACAAGTCGCCGCTGACCGCTGCCCGCGTGCTCAGCCATTTCCAGCTCGGCACCGGAGCGCCGTCGAATGTGGCGCCGACGTCGTCGTTCACGTCGTCGGCGTCGGGGTTGACGGCGTCGTTTGATGGGACTGGTTCTTCGGATTCGGATGGCACGATTTCTTCGTGGGCGTGGAACTTCGGAGACGGCACGACCGGAACCGGGGCCACCACGAGCCACAGCTATGCCGCCGGCGGAACCTACACGGTCACTCTGACGGTGACCGACAACGGCGGCGCGACCGGGGCTGTCTCGAAATCCGTGACGGTGACGGCACCTCCGCCACCCCCGGGTGGTTCGATCGCCACGGATACCTTCGAACGCACCCTCGCCTCGAGTTGGGGCTCCGCGAATACCGGTGGTGCGTGGACGATCTCAGGCACGACCGGGTATTCGGTCGGCTCCGGTTCCGGGGCGTTCACCCACAGCGCGGGAAACACCAAACGCGCCGACCTGAACGGGGTATCGGCGAGCGATGTCGACGCAACAGTGCACCTCTCGGTCGATAAGGCCGCGACCGGATCCGGAACCTACGCCGGCATTGTGGTGCGGAAAGTCGGGTCGGACTACTACAAGGTCCGCGCCCGTTTCCAGAGCACCGGCGCTGTTGCCCTGCAACTCATGCGCGGATCATCCACGTTGCTCTCGAACGTGGACATCACCGGGCTGAGCTACACCCCAGGCACCCAGCTCCAGTTGCGCGTGCAAGCCATCGGCACCGCCCCGACCACGATCCGTGCCCGGATCTGGCCGGCCGGGACCACCGAGCCCACAACGTGGCCACTCTCGAT
>JANOYC010000009.1:0-16435 GCA_031428675.1 Microbacteriaceae bacterium
CCGCCTTCGTCGTCGCCTTCCTCACCGAAGGTCTCGGCGGTGTCGATCGCATCGCCCTTCTCCAGTTTCGCTTCGATCAGCTGCCGCAACTGCTCCTGATACTCGTCGCTGAACTTCGAAGGGTCGAAATCGGATTCGAACGACGCGACCAGCGCCTCGGACATCTCCATTTCCTTCGCCGAGATGCGCACCGACTCCTCCAGCGTCGGGAATCTCGCCTCGCGCACCTCGTCATCCCACAGCAACGCCTGCAGCATGATCACGTCGCCACGCACCCGCAGGGCCCCGAGTCGAGTCTTCTGGCGAAGCGCGAATTGCACGATTGCGGTGCGGTCGGTTTCCTCCAGGGTGCGCCGCAACAGCACATACGCTTTCGATGACGCGGAATCCGGCTCGAGATAGTACGTCTTCTCGAACATGATCGGGTCGACCTGCTCGCTCGGCACGAATTCCACAACGTCGATTTCGCGGCTTCGACCTGCCGGCAGTGCCGCGAAGTCTTTGTCAGACAGCACCACGGTTCGTCCACCGTCGTCGTACGCCTTGTCGATATGCGCGTACTCGACGATCTTTCCGCACACCTCGCACCGGCGTTGATACTTGATCCGCCCGCCATCCTCGTCATGCACCTGATGCAACGAAACGTCGTGATCCTCAGTCGCGCTGTATACCTTCACCGGCACATTGACGAGCCCGAAAGTGATCGCGCCCTTCCAAATGGATCGCATGGTTCAGTACACACCGAGATAGCGAGCGCACGCCAGCCCCTTTCCCCAACACTCCCGCGAGCGCATGATGGGGGAATGGCCTCGGTACCGCAGCTTGTGAGCGTCGGCGGACACCGCATCCGCCTCACAAATCTGGAGAAAGTGCTTTATCCGTCGACCGGCACGACCAAGGGAGACGTCATCGACTACTACGCGCGTATCGCCGACGCGCTCATTCCGCACGCGGCAAACCGTCCGGCGACGCGCAAACGTTGGGTGCACGGTGTCGGCACAGCCGACGAGCCCGGCGCGATGTTCTTCCAGAAGAACCTCGACGACGCGACGCCGAAATGGGTGCGACGCCGAAGCATCCAACACCGTGGACACGCCAACGACTACCCGCTCGTCAACGACGTCGCAACACTCACCTGGCTCGGCCAGGTTGCCGCACTCGAGATCCACGTTCCGCAATGGAAGTTCGGCCGAACGGGCGTGCACAAGAACCCAGACCGCATGGTGCTCGACCTTGACCCTGGCGAGGGCGCCGGGCTCGCTGAGTGCGCGGAGGTTGCGCGCATCGCCCGGGCAATCCTCCGGGGAATGGGCCTCGATCCGCTCCCCGTGACGAGCGGCAGCAAGGGAATCCACCTCTACACGCCGCTCGATGGCAAACAAACGAGCGCGGAGGTCTCGGCCGTCGCCCACGAACTCGCACGCGCGATCGAAACCGACCATCCCGACCTTGCCGTGAGCGACATGAAGAAAGTGCTTCGCGAGGGCAAGGTGCTCGTGGACTGGAGTCAGAACAACGAGAACAAGACGACGATCACCCCGTATTCGCTGCGCGGCCGGATGCGCCCGACGGTCGCTGCGCCGCGCAGCTGGGACGAGCTCGACGACAGCGCGCTCGGCCAACTGGAGTTCGGCGAGGTGCTCGCGCGCTTCGCGGAGCACGGCGATCTCCTCGCCCCGCTCGCCGCGAGCCAACTCGCCGCGCTCGAACCGACGAAGGAGCGGATGGCTCGGTTCACCCGCGCGCGCGGAGACGCGGCCGTGGCGAGCCCCGTCCACCCCGCCGAAGGCCGCGGCGATGCGTCGACCGACCGCCTAACGAAGTACCGAAGCATGCGCACCGCCGGCAAGACCCCAGAACCGGTACCCGACGCCGCGCCTGCGGCGACCACCGGCCAGAGCTTCGTGATTCAAGAACATCACGCTCGTCGACTGCACTGGGACTTCCGTCTCGAGCACGATGGCGTGCTCGTAAGCTGGGCGCTGCCCAAGGGTGTGCCGACCGACACCGACCGAAACCACCTCGCCGTGCAGACCGAAGATCACCCCATCGAATACGGCGATTTCGAGGGCGAGATTCCGGAGGGCGAATACGGCGCTGGACATGTCGAGATCTGGGATGCGGGTAGCTACGAACTCGAAAAATGGCGCGACGACGAGGAGGTCATCGTTACCGTGCACGGCGAGCGACACGGGTCACACCGTTACGCCCTCATCCACACCGGCAAGTCCGAAAAAGACGCCAACAACTGGCTTATTCACCTCATGGCCGACGACGGGGCGACAACGAAGAGGGCGAACAAATTGTCGTCCACGCGTGCCGACACCCCGCAGTCCACAGGAATCCTAACGCGCGGCCCGATGCTTGCGACCCTCGGCAATGAGAACGACATTCACGCCGACGACAATTGGGCTTTCGAGATGAAATGGGACGGCATCCGAGCAATTGCTACCGTCGCCGACGACACCGTGCGCTTGGTCAGCCGCGCCGGAAACGATCTCACGTTGTCATATCCGGAGCTCGCCGAGCTGGCGCAGGCCGTGACCGGCAACGCCATTCTTGATGGCGAAATTGTGGCGCTCGACTCCCGCGGTCGCCCGGATTTCGGACTCCTCCAGCGCCGGATGGGACTTCGCAAGGCCCTCGACGTGCAGAAGGCGATGAAGACGGTGTCGGTGCACTACCTACTGTTCGACATCATCGAGCACAACGGCGAGGTGCTCATCGACCATAGCTATGACGATCGGCGGGCGGCATTGATCGGCGCGCTGTCGCCGACGTCACGCATCCAGATTCCCCCGGCGCTTGAGGGCAACGTGCGCGAGGCAATCGACATGAGCCGCTCGCTCGGGCTAGAGGGTGTGGTCGCGAAGAAACGCGGAAGTGAATATGCGATTGGACGCCGCTCGCCGTCGTGGCTCAAGATCAAACACATCCGCACCCAAGAAGTCGTGGTGGGCGGGTGGCGTGCGGGCAAGGGCTCTCGCTCCGATCGAATGGGTTCGTTGCTACTAGGCATCCCCGGGGCCGACGGTCTCGACTACCTCGGCCGAGTGGGCACGGGCTTCAGCGAACGCGACATCGAATCAATCACGACGAAACTGCGGGGAATCGAGCGAAAGACGAGCCCGTTCACCGATTTGCCCGACGCGGATGCCTCGGATGCTCGATTCGTCACGCCGTCGCTCGTGGGCGAAGTGCAGTTCGCTGAATGGACCGAGAGCGGGCGCTTGCGGCACGCGAGTTGGCGCGGGTGGCGGCCCGACAAGGAGGCGGACGACGTGGTGCGTGAGAGTGAAGACTGAGGGTTGGCCCGGTACCGCCTCGGGGGGAAAGACGGTACCGGGCACTCTGGCACCGAATATCGCTCAGGGGTATCGACATTCGACCGTGGACGTGCGCGACTCACGACATATATGGCTGTGGGTGCAGCCTCGTCGGTCATCGCTGAGCGTCCCACCCACCGGTTCGGGTCAGCGGTGCGTCGTCTACGACCATATCTCGATGTCGGCATATAGGGGGACTCCCCAGAACTGGGTGGGGATCATCCACGCATGCGCACCCCCAATTGGGTGAGACGCTCATTTCTCGCAGCGAGTCAACCCCGTTCCGCAATCGACCTCGCCGCTCTAGCGTGCGAAAGAACCAACACTGGCAGAAAGGGAACTGATGACTGAGCACTCCGGCGAGGTACCTGCCACCGACCGAGCTGCCGAATACCCGGCAGACCTGCCGTCCGAAAATAAACCCGAGCGCTTCGTCGGCGAAACGTCGAACGAAGGCATGACCGAGACCGACGACGGCAGCGAGGAATCGGGCGAGGGCACGTCGGGTGAAGACGCCCGTTCTGTCGAAGAGGCCAAGTTCACCGACGATTCCGTCGCGCCGCCCGCCGACTACGATCCAGCCGACGACCCGTCGAACACCGACCTCGTGTCAGGGGAGAACCCCGAATGACCGACGAATCGCGGTGGCCCCTCGATCGTAAAGTTCCGTTCGACCAGCCTGCCGAGGAGACGTTGGCGGACGCAGTCGATGAGCCTTCGACCGCTGAGCCTGGCGATGAGGCGTACAGCGCGGATTCACCGGACGAAGCCAAGTCGGACCTAGCCGAGAGGATGACCGGCGTGCACGACCCGCAAGATCCCGACGGCCTCGCCACCCTCGATGGTCCGCAGGTGATGCCGGACGCTACCCAGTTCGGCTCCCCCGAAGAGGAACGGCCCGACCCAGCCGACGTGGAGTAGCGCGCGGCCGACGGCACGCTGGGCCCGTAGCATTGTTCGGTGCCGCTCCCCCTACGTCGATCCTCAGGAGCGCGAGTCGGATTGGCGATCGCTTTCCCGACCGGGCTCTATGGCATCTCGTTCGGCACACTGTCGGTGGCATCCGGGCTCGACGTGTGGCAGACATCCGTTCTGAGTCTTCTGCTGTTCTCTGGCGGATCACAGTTCGCATTCGTGAGCGTGATCGCCGGAGGTGGCAACCCCGCGGCGGCGGCCGGGGCTGCGGCGCTACTCGGCATCCGGAACGCCGTATACGGGATGCAGCTGAACGCGCTCCTGCACCCCCGAGGCTGGCGCCGGTTTGCAGCGGCACACGTCACCATTGATGAGTCGCTCGCCACGAGCACCGGCCAGACGGAGCACGTCGAGCAGGCGCGCGGTTTCTGGGTGGCGGGCCTCGGCATCTTCGTGTTCTGGAACGCCTTCACGCTCATCGGAGCACTTCTCGGTAACGCGATCGGCGATCCCAAACAGTGGGGGCTCGACGGCGCTGCCGTAGCGGCGTTCCTCGCCCTGCTGTGGCCGCGGCTCAGATCGCGCGAAGCCGGCGCTGTTGCCGTCGTGAGCGCAGTGGCGACACTCGTGGTGGTGCCGTTCGTCGCGCCCGGCGTTCCCATATTGGTGGCCGCGGTTGTGGCCGGACTGTTCAGCTGGTTCGGGTCGCGACGATCACCTAAGGGCGAAGGGCTCGAACCGGACATCGACCCCTATGCCGGCCGCGCCGTCGACGGCACCATTCGCGATGAACGGAAGCGTGGCCAATGAGCACGTGGTTCTGGATCGTGGCGGCGTGCGTGACCGCTTACCTCACCAAACTCCTCGGCTACCTCGTGCCGCGATCGTGGCTGGCGAACCCGCGTGCCACACGCATCGCCGGCACGCTCACGATCGGCCTGCTTGCGGCGCTGACCGCAGTGAACGCGGCAGCAACCGGCCAGGCTCTCGCTGTCGACTCCCGGCTGGGTGCCCTAGTGGCGGCAGCGATCGCGTTGTGGTTGAAAGCGCCATTCCTCATGGTCGTGCTCGTGGGAGCTGCGGCCGCCGCGGGCCTCCGCCTGCTCAGCCTCCCCTAGAGCGCTCGCCCTTCCACAACTCCTCCGCTGCCCGTCCAAGCCCCACTCTCTCTCCGGCGAGTTGCCCCAAATCGTGCTTCACACGCCCCGCGAACCACGGAATGGGGCAACTCGCGTCGCGGGGACTGAGAATGACAAGAGCGGAACCGGTGGGATTTGAACCCACGGTGGGCTCTCACCCACACAACTTTTCGAGAGTTGCACCTTCGGCCGCTCGGACACGGTTCCGCGAATGATCCTAGTACAGACGAGCGATGCGTTAAACCGGCGACCGGCGCCAGATAGCCGCGAGATACACGAGTCCCACCGCAAGAACCGCGGCACCCAGCGCGGCAAGCGTCGGAGCGAGGCCCAACTCGAGATTGGGATAGGAGTATGCCTGCCCGTCGCGCGCGGATTCGAAGACACGCATCGGGCTGAAGCTGTTGAGCGGTTTCGGATGCGTCGCCCATTCGATCGCGGCAGCAGTGGCCCAGCCCAACCCGGTTACGACCGCGATCGCGCCAGCGATCACGAGTGCGACGCCTCGTTCGCGGCGAGTCATTCGCGGGGCCGCCAGCGGCTCGCATGCAGGAGCATCACCGCTACCGCCGCTGCGAGCCCAACCATGAGAAACGCCGGACCGACCGCGCCGAGAACGTAATGCAAGGCGAAATCCTCGGCCACCGTGCTGAGCAGGTACTGTCCTGACAGCAACTGAGCGACCAGTCCGCTGAGAACGAATACGGAGCTGACGACCCAGAGCGCGACCACCCACGGATTCCCACGGAGCGACGAATTCCGCGCCATCGCCATCGCCGTCGGCTCTTCGCCCGAGCGCGATACGACCTCGTGCTCGTCAGGAGGCGACGCACCAGCACCAGCACCAGCACCAGCACCAGCACCAGCACCAGCCGAATTGTTGTCCGCACCGACCGTCACATCCGAGATGACCTCGTGTTCGGGCTCGGCACCACCGAACCCCCGTTGGAACGCCGACGGATAGCGCGGATCGTGGCTCGGCTGCTCGGTGCTCATGATCCTCGAACTCTAGCTAGCCTCACCGCCGCGCGCGACGCGCGTTCCCGGGTTCTCAGCGGATCCGCCGCCACTGTGCACACCCAGCGGGCGATGACGGAACCCTCGCCTAGGCTGTGGCGCATGGCCAAAACGTCGTCGAACTTCCGTTGCACCGAGTGCGGCTGGTCGACGCTTAAGTGGGCCGGCCGGTGCGGGGAGTGCCAGGCCTGGGGAACGGTCATCGAAGCATCCGAAATCGTGGGACTGGCCAAACGAATGCAACCCGTGCCGGTGAGCGACACCTCCGCTGCCCGACCGATCACCGAGATCGGTGCCGACTCCGTTGCGCACTGGCCGAGCGGCATCGACGAGTTCGACCGCGTGCTCGGCGGCGGGATCGTGCCCGGCGCCACCATTTTGCTGAGCGGAGAGCCCGGCGTCGGCAAGTCCACGCTCCTGCTTGAGGTCGCCTCGCGCGCCGCAGAAACCGGAGCGCGCGTGCTTTACGTGAGCGCCGAGGAGTCCGCGAGCCAAGTGCGGCTGCGCGCCCAACGCACCGGCGCGCTCCAACCCACGCTCTACCTCGCAGCCGAGACTGACCTCGCCACCATTCTCGGCCAGATCGATGCGGTGAGGCCCAACCTCCTCATCGTCGACTCCGTACAGACCGTGTCGTCGTCATTGTCCGACGGACTCGCCGGGCAGCCCGCTCAAGTGAGGGAGGTCGCATCCACTCTCATCCGTGTCTCGAAAGACTCGCACCTGCCCATCCTGCTCGTCGGGCACGTCACGAAAGACGGCTCCATCGCCGGCCCCCGACTGCTCGAGCACCTCGTGGATGTCGTGTGCCAGTTCGAAGGCGACCGCCAGACCGCGCTGCGGTTCGTTCGGGCGCTCAAGAACCGGTTCGGACCGACGGACGAAGTGGGCTGCTTCGAGATGACCGGCGACGGCATCGCCGAGGTGGCCGACCCATCGGGCCTCTTTCTCTCCCGTGCGACGATGCCGGTCAGCGGCACGTGCGTGACGGTCGCGATGGAGGGCCGCCGCGCCATGCCGGTCGAAGTGCAGGCGCTCATCGTGAAGACATCCGCGCCCCAGCCGCGCCGGGTCGTGAACGGGGTCGATTCGTCACGGGTGGCCATGTTGCTCGCGGTGCTGGAGCGACGCGCGCAGTTGCCGCTGTCAGGATTCGACGTCTATGTTTCGACGGTTGGCGGCATCCGCTTGACCGAACCCGGCGCCGACCTCGCGATCGCCCTGGCCATCGCGAGCGCCTACCGCGACGTCGCGCTTCCGCTCGAGCTGGTCGCCATTGGCGAGATCAGTCTCGCCGGTGAGATTCGCCCGGCATCGTCTGCTCAACAGCGCACCACGGAGGCGCGTCGTCTGGGATTCACGAGTGTGCTCGATTCTGAGGCGATCCATGTGCGCGAGGCACTTCGACTCGCCTTCGCGGCGGACGCGGCTGAGCGGATCTCGGCACCGATCTTCTAGCCGGCCCCGGCCTTCCGCCCGCTAGGCGTCGTTCTCGAGGGCGAGCGCCTCAAGCACGTCTGTCGGGCTGGATTGCATCGGATGCGGACCGGCGACGTCGAACCACACCGCTTCGAGCACCCCGATGTTCTGTTCGAGAAACGCCCTCAGCTCGACGGCGTCATACATGACGACGCGCTGGTTCGACTCGCTGGGAACCATCTGCACGTAGGTCGACGCCGACGAGAACAGCAGCAGCATGTACGTGTCGGAGTCGCCGCGCCGGAACACCCGCACCTGGTCGGGGCCCGGCGCGTCGAGCAACGGCACCGCGACCCGGTCGTTACGCAAGGCGAATGCGACGCGCACCGCATCCTGAGCTTCGAGGGCCGCTTCCAACTCGACCGAGCGGAATTGCTTGTCGTGCGGCCGCACTTTCTTTGCCACCACGTCAGAATGCCGCCATCAATAGAGCAGGAACTGGCGCGTGTCGGACTCGATCCCGTTGACACTCACAACAAGGTGATAGCTCGCCCCACCGGCCGGAACCGTTTCGCGCTCGACATCACCGCACGCGTCAGCGGATGACCGGGTGCGGTCCCACGAGATCGGGGGCGTTGACACCGGCATGCCCGGTTGCAGCAACGCTTCAGTCGCGACGGGGTCGCTCTGGCAATCCTTCGAGCTCCAGTACTGTTCTGCGCCGCTCAGAACAATGAATTCCTGCACGTCGGAGCCCGCGTTGACGCTGCACGCGGTTTCGCTCTGATTCGTGATCGTGAGCGACAACTGCGGTTGCTCGCCGTCGTTGTAGCTGACTTTGTCGGTGACGGCCTCGACGAGAACGGAGTCCGGATCGCACGCAGGCGGCGTGGGTGGTTTCGCCGGGTCTGTCGACTCGGGCGATGCGACGCTCCCCGGATCTGTGGTGCCGCCTGCTGACGGGTCACCCGATCCGGGACGCACCACGATGAGGAGCACGATGATGATCACGGCGAGCAATCCGAGCCCGACGACTAGGCGACGGCGCCAGTACACACGACTCGGTTGCGGGCCGACGGGATGCTTGATCGTCGACATACGGCAAGGGTAACTACAGGTGCTTCAGCATCCGGGTATTGCCGAGGGTGTTTGGCTTTACCCGCGAAAGATCGAGAAACTCGGCGACGCCCTCGTCGGGCGAGAGCACGAGTTCGGCATAGACCTCCGGCGCCACAATGGCCTCGCTGATCGGCCGGAACTGGTGCTTGCCGAAGAACTCGGTTTCAAACGTGAGGCAGAACAACCGTCGAAGGCCTAGGTCGCGCGCGTCACGCTCGATGTGGTCGAGCAGGGCGTGACCGACTCCTCGGTGCAGCCATTCGGGCGCGACCGCTAGGGTGCGCACTTCGCCGAGATCCTCCCACATCACGTGCAAGGCGCCACAACCGATC
This sequence comes from Microbacteriaceae bacterium, assembly GCA_031428675.1. Taxonomy (GTDB): domain Bacteria; phylum Actinomycetota; class Actinomycetes; order Actinomycetales; family Microbacteriaceae; genus JANOYC01. The sequence continues at coordinate 9,268 of JANOYC010000009.1, forward strand.
AACGTGCCGTCGTCGGCTTCTGCTACGCGAAACTCCTGCACCGATTCGTAGAACACGACGCGATCCTTGCCGAGCAGGATGCGCTCCTGCACAAGGGGCTCGACGACAGCCTGAATTGCGGGCACGTCACTCGTGCGGGCGCGACGGACGGAAAAGGTCACCCGTCGAGTCTAAGGAACCGCGGCCACATCCCTCACGTCGACATCCGGGCCAATGCGGCGGATGCGGGCCGCCGCGGCAACCCGAAAACGCCGAACCCGCCCGCCTCGGCGGGCGAGCGGGCGAGCAGGCGGGCGAGCGGGCGGGCGCGCGGGCGACAGAGCGCCCGAGGGCAGGCGAAGCGAGCAGCTACGACTCGATCGGCGCTAGTTCCGGCTCGGGGAGCCCCGCCTGGCGACCGGTCGTGAAGATGAACTCGCCGTCGAAGAAGTGCACGTTCACGTGGTCGCCCGCGTTGAGTTCGCCGTGCAGGATCTTCTCGCTCAGCCGGTCTTCGACCTCGTGCTGCACGGCGCGACGCAACGGCCGGGCACCGAGAGCCGGGTCGAAACCGAGCTTGATGAGCTGCTTCTTCGCGTCGACCGTCAGCTCGATGGTCAGTGAGCGATCCATCATGCGCAGGCTGAGGCGCTTGATGAAGAGGTCGACAATCTGCAGCAACTCATCGGGAGTGAGCTGCGGGAAGACGATCGTCTCGTCGACCCGGTTCAAGAACTCTGGCTTGAAGTGCTTCTTGAGTTCCTCGACCACCTTTCCGCGCATGCGGTCGTAGCTCGTCGACACATCGGAATCGGAAGTGAAGCCGATCGGCGTTCCCGAGATGTCTTTGGTGCCGAGGTTGGTGGTCATGATGATCACGGTGTTCTTGAAGTCGATAACGCGACCCTGGCCATCCGTCAGTCGCCCTTCTTCCAGAATCTGGAGGAGGGAGTTGAAAATGTCGGGGTGCGCCTTCTCGATCTCGTCAAAGAGCACGACGCTGAACGGCTTGCGGCGAACCTTTTCGGTGAGCTGCCCGCCCTCTTCGAATCCGACGAATCCAGGAGGGGCACCGAACAGTCGAGAGACGGTGTGCTTCTCGCCGTACTCGCTCATGTCGAGAGAGATGAGCGCGTTCTCGTCGTCGAACAGGAACTCCGCGAGCGCCTTGGCGAGCTCGGTCTTTCCGACACCGGTGGGCCCGGCGAAGATGAACGAACCGGAGGGCCGCTTCGGGTCTTTGAGCCCGGCTCGCGTGCGGCGAATGGTCTTCGCGAGCACGGAGATGGCTTCCTCTTGACCGATGATGCGCTGGTGCAGCGCCTTCTCCATGAAGATGAGCCGAGCCGACTCCTCCTCGGTGAGCTTGAAGACCGGGATGCCGGTGGCCTGCGCCAGCACCTCGGCGATCACACCCTCGTCGACCGTGCCGCTTGCTCCGGCCTCGCCGCTCTTCCACTTCTTCTCGAGGCGAAGACGCTCGCCCAGGAGCTTCTTCTCTTCATCGCGCAGAGACGCTGCCTTCTCGAAGTCCTGGTCTTCGATCGCGGCCTCCTTCTGCCCGCGCACACCGGCGATGCGCTCGTCGAATTCGCGCAACTCGGGCGGTGCCGACAGGATCGACAGCCGCAAACGCGCTCCGGCCTCGTCGATCAGGTCGATCGCCTTGTCGGGGAGGAAGCGGTCAGACACGTAACGGTCGGCGAGGTTTGCCGCGGCGACGATCGCGCCGTCGGTGATCGACACCTTGTGGAACGCCTCGTACTTGTCGCGCAGCCCCTTCAGGATGTTGATCGCGTGTGGGATCGAAGGCTCGTGCACCTGCACCGGCTGGAAGCGGCGCTCGAGCGCGGCATCCTTCTCGAAGTGTTTGCGGTACTCGTCGAGGGTCGTGGCGCCGATCGTCTGCAGCTCGCCGCGGGCGAGCAGTGGCTTCAGGATGCTGGCGGCGTCGATCGCGCCCTCTGCGGCTCCCGCGCCGACAAGGGTGTGAATCTCATCGATGAAGACGATGATGTCTCCGCGCGTGCGAATTTCCTTGGTGACCTTCTTGAGGCGCTCCTCGAAGTCACCGCGGTAGCGGCTGCCGGCGATGAGCGATCCGAGGTCGAGGGAGTAGAGCTGCTTGTCTTTGAGCGTCTCGGGCACGTCACCCTTGACGATCGACTGCGCGAGCCCCTCGACGACGGCCGTCTTTCCGACGCCGGGTTCACCGATCAGCACGGGGTTGTTCTTGGAACGGCGAGAGAGGATCTGCATGACCCGCTCCATCTCCTTCTCACGGCCGATGACGGGGTCAAGCTTGCCGTCGCGGGCGGCCTGCGTGAGGTTGCGGCCGAACTGGTCGAGGATCTGGCTGCCCTTGTCGGGTGCCTGGTCGTTGCCGCCAACGGCGACCGCCTCTTTGCCCTGGTATCCGGAGAGCAACTGGATGACCTGCTGACGCACCCGGTTGAGGTCGGCGCCGAGCTTCACGAGCACCTGGGCCGCCACGCCCTCACCCTCACGGATGAGTCCCAGCAGGATGTGCTCGGTGCCGATGTAGTTGTGGCCGAGCTGCAGCGCCTCGCGCAGGCTCAGCTCGAGCACCTTCTTGGCGCGAGGCGTGAACGGGATGTGCCCGGTCGGCTGCTGCTGGCCTTGGCCGATGATGTCTTGTACTTGCTCGCGCACGGCGTCGAGCGAGATGCCGAGCGATTCGAGCGCCTTCGCGGCGACTCCCTCGCCCTCGTGGATGAGGCCAAGCAGAATGTGCTCGGTGCCGATGTAGTTGTGGTTGAGCATCTTGGCCTCTTCCTGGGCCAGGACGACGACACGGCGAGCTCTGTCGGTGAATCTCTCAAACATTTTCACTCCTCAGGACACCGGGCAGGGATCGGTGCCTATGTATCGAGAGTAGCCACGCGCATCCGGAATATCGCCCGTGTTCGCCGTGGGCGTTAAGCGCCCGGCGTCGGCCCATTCCGGGCTCTGCTCGGTACTGTGAGCGAGTGCTCTCAATTGCGAGTGAGCTGGCGGCGCCATTCCAGCGGATGACGCCCGGCGACGCCGCCGACGTGCTCGCGAAGCGCTACGGAATTCGGCCGACGTCGATCGAAGCGCTCGACACGGCAAAGGATGATTCGTTCCATGTGCGCGTCGATGGCGAGGCACTGGAGTTCCTCCTGAAGATTGCCCACCCCGACGACGATCCACTCGTGGTGAATCTACAGACGGCTGCCGTCGCCCACGCCCATGACGTCGATCCGGGGCTACCGCTGCAGCGTATCCTCGCAACCGTCGACGGCGAGATCGAGCCGCTCGTGCTGGGCGTGGACGGCCGCGAGCGGGTCGCCCGAGTTTTGACCTGGCTGCCCGGAACGCTCCTGTTCGCGGCAGAGCTCACCGAGGTGTCCCTGCAGAAGTTCGGAGCAATGCAGTCCCGGCTCGCGCTCGCGCTCACCGACTTCCGGCACCCTGCGGCGGATCGCCGCCTGCCGTGGGATCTCGGCTACCTTGACGATTTTCGGCCGCTGCTCGACATCACACCCGACGCGTCCACGATCAAACGGGTGCTCGACGACTACGCCGCGACCCGCAGCATTCTCGCGGGGCTACCCCGCCAAGTACTGCACAACGACCTCAACCCGGGCAATATCGTGACCGACTCGCGGCACCCCGACTTCGTGACCGGCATTCTCGACTTCGGCGACACCATCACGACGACACGCATCGTCGACCTCGCCGTGAGCCTCAGTTATCTGCTGCCACCAACCGGTGACCCCTGGGCGCCACTCGTCGCAGTGGCCCGCGGCTATCACGAGCGCATTCGGATCAGCGACATCGAACTCGATATTCTGCCGACGCTCGTGAACGCGCGACTCGCGCAGCGCATCCTCGTCGCGACCTGGCTCGGCAAGAACTCGCCCGACAACCGTGACTATTGGTGGCGCAACATCGCGAGCAATCAGGCCCAGCTCGCGGCCGCGATGGTGGTCGACGCGCAGAGCATTCGGGAGCGCCTCCGGGTTAGCATGCGAGCATGAGCAACCTCGAGGTGGAACCGGACGAGGTGGTGTGCGCCGAACCGCACACCGGGCGGCGCATCGAGCTGTTGGCACCGCGGGAAGTTCCGCTCGGCGGTCCCCGAGCGCTTACCGTGCGCCGCACGCTACCCCAGCGCTCGCGCAGTCTCATCGGCGCGTGGTGCTTTCTCGATCACTACGGACCCGACCCGGTGCGGCACGGCAACGGGATGCGGGTGCCGCCGCATCCGCACACGGGGCTGCAGACCGTGAGTTGGCTCTTCGCCGGCGAGATTGAGCACCGAGACAGCACAGGGGCTCACGCATCGGTCATTCCCGGCGAGATCAATCTGATGACCGCCGGCGCAGGCATCCAGCACAGTGAGGTCTCTACTCCGGAAGCGACGACGCTGCACGGCGCCCAATTGTGGATTGCTCTGCCCGAAAGCGCCCGGCATCATCCGCCGTTCTTCGAACACCACTCCCCCGCCCCTGTCGTGGTCGGCAGTGCGACGGTGCGCGTGTTCGTAGGGGAACTCGCAGGCAGCTCGTCACCCGTGACGGCGTTCTCCGCGCTCGTTGGCGCACAGGTCAACCTGCCCGCTGGCAAGAGCGCCAGGCTGGTCGTCGATGCGACCTTCGAGCACGGGATCCTGAACGACTCAGGATCACTCCTTGTCGAGGGCGAGGCTGTTGCGCCTTCGCACCTCGCCTACCTCGCACCAGGCCGCGCGACGATCACCCTCACCGCCGGAGAGTCGGAGGTGAGGGCGCTCATTATCGGCGGCGTTCCCCTCGGCGAGCGCATCGTCATGTGGTGGAACTTCATCGGCCGTAGCCACGACGAGATCGTCGCGTTTCGCGAACGGTGGCAGCTCGACGTGATCGACGAGGGCGACCCCGCCGGGATGTTCGGCATGGTCGATGGCTACGACGGCCCTCCGCTGAGGGCACCCGAACTGCCGACCGTGCGGCTCAAGCCTCGGGAGTAGTGGCGGTCGCGAGCTTGGCTCGCTCCTCGGCCTCGATCTTCGAATAGGCGGTGCGTTCGACGCGGTCAGCGCGGAGAATCGCTCGCATGATGAACCAGAACACGAGACCGACGAGGATGGTGGGCGTCAAGGAGTAGAACGCGTTGGCCCAGAACTCGTTTGGCATGGATACAGGGTAACCCAGCGCGGCACGTGTCGCCCGGTGGCGTTTCAGCGCCCCGCGAGCGTGACGACCGCGACCAGCACGATGATGCCGACGAGCGCGACCGTCATAATGATGCGCGAGGAGCGACGGTCCATGTCAGCCCTTGACGAGGATGCCGATCACACCGGAAAGCAGAAGGTAGGCGCCGATCCCGCCGACGATGACCCAGATGGCGATGCGTCCGAACGACACCTCGCCCTTCTTCTTCTCGTCGTCACCGGGGAGTTTCAGGTCGTTCATGCCTGAACCCTACTTCACCAGCGGGAACAGGATGGTCTCACGGATGCCAAGCCCCGTTATTGCCATCAACAGGCGATCAATTCCCATTCCCATTCCGCCGCTGGGCGGCATGCCGTGCTCGAGAGCGCGAAGGAATTCCTCGTCGAGCTGCATCGCCTCCAGGTCACCGCGAGTTGCAAGCTTTGCTTGCTCCACGAACCGTTCGCGCTGGATGACAGGGTCGACGAGCTCCGAATACGCCGTTGCCAGTTCGAAGCCGCGAACGTACAGATCCCACTTCTCAACGACGCCCTCGATCGATCGATGCGCCCGCACGAGCGGCGAAGTGTCGACAGGGAAGTCCATCACGAACGTCGGCCGCACGAGCGACGGCTTCACGAAGTGCTCCCACAGTTCTTCGACGTACTTGCCGTGCAGGGGATGCGCGATGTCGATATCGACCGAGTCGGAAAGCGCCTGCAGCTCGGGCAGCGGCGTAGACGGCGTGATCGCGGTTCCCGCTGCCGCCGACAGCGATTCATACATCGAGATGCGATCCCACTCGCCGCCGAGGTCGTACTCGGTGCCGTCGGCCCACGTGACGACGTGCGATCCGGTCACAGCGAGCGCCGCGTTCTGGATGAGCTCCTGGGTCAGGTCGGCCATCTGGTGGTAGTCGCCATAGGCCTGGTACGCCTCCAGCATGGCGAACTCCGGGCTGTGCGTAGAGTCGGCGCCCTCGTTGCGGAAGTTGCGGTTGATCTCGAAGACCTTCTCGATGCCGCCGACCACGCACCGCTTCAAGTACAGTTCCGGCGCGATCCGCAGGTAGAGATCCATGTTCATCGCGTTGGAGTGGGTCACGAACGGCCGCGCGGCGGCCCCGCCGTGGATCGTCTGCAACATCGGCGTCTCGACCTCGAGGTAGCCGCGCCGATGAAATCCGTCGCGCAACGCACGCACCACGGCGGCCCGGCCACGAACCGTGTCGCGAGCCTGCGGACGAAGTATGAGATCGACATATCGTTGCCGAATGCGGGTTTCTTCGTTCAGTTCCTTGTGCGCCACCGGCAACGGCCGCAACGACTTCGCGGCAAACCGCCACTCATCGGCCAGAACGGACAGCTCGCCGCGCCGGGAAGTGATGACTTCGCCGCGCACGAAAACGTGGTCGCCCAGGTCGACATCGCCCTTCCAGGCGGAAAGCGCATCCGCGCCGACCCGGTCCAGGCTCAGCATCGCCTGCAGTTCCGTGCCGTCGCCCTCACGCAACGTCGCGAAACAGAGCTTTCCGGTGTTACGAATGAACATCACCCGACCGGTCACGCCCACCTCCTGCCCGGTGGCCGCATCGACGCCGAGCTCGGAATGGGCGGCGCGCACCTCGGCGAGCGAGTGCGTGCGGGGCAGCTCGACCGGATAGGGATCGCCGCCCGCGGCCAGCAGCCGCTCACGCTTCTCCCGGCGGATCCGCATCTGCTCAGGGAGGTCATCGACGGCGGCATCGGCGGGAAGCTGCTGCGCGGCTGGCTGTTCGGTCACGGGAAAAGCCTACGAACTCCACACCGGCTGCTCACAACCGCCCGGCAGACGACGCCTGACACATCCTGCTGACACATCCTGCTGGCAGTCAGCTGTTGCGTTCGAACACCAGCCGCAATCCGAGCAGGGTCAACTCCGGCCGGTGGTGCTGGATCGTCGACGACTCACCGACCACCAGCGGTGCGAGCCCGCCGGTGGCGAGCACCGTCACCGGTCCCTCGTTGCCG
>JANOYC010000010.1:0-4309 GCA_031428675.1 Microbacteriaceae bacterium
TGGTACGCGCTGTTCAAGACGAGGATGTCGAGCCCGCCCATCGCTGCAATCGCATCGCGCACGACCTGTTCACTCGTGAACTCCTCGCGCAGGTCACCCGGCAGAAGTGTCGCCGTGCGCCCGGCCTTCTCGATCCACGAGGCGGTGTCTTCGGCATCCGCCTGTTCCTCGGCCAAATAGGAGATTGCCACATCGGCACCTTCCCGGGCGAAGGCAATCGCGACCGCACGGCCGATTCCCGAGTCCCCACCGGAGATAAGAGCCTTGCGCCCGTCGAGACGCTTGGCGCCGACGTAGCTGTCTTCGCCATGGTCGGGTTTGGGCGTCATCGCGGAGGTAAGTCCGGGCTGATCCTGCTCTTGCTCGGGGAATGCCTCGGTGCTGTGAAGGGTGCGCGGATCTGCTGCGTTCGGCGAATTCATGGCGGGCCTTTCCGATTGGCGATGCGGTCGAAGCCACGCTAAGTCAACCGCTCGCCGTCGTGTCAGGGGTTGACAAGCTGTGGCAGCGTGCGCGCTGGCACAGGAAATGGGGGGCATACGGGCGGCGCTGTTCGGCGTAATCTGTGGGCCGAGCAAGAGTCACTGTTCGACAGACGGGTTACGCACATGGCACTCGAATCGCTACTCGCCGAATTGCAACCTCAATTCTCCGGTGAGCTGATCACTCCGGAGCACCCTGATTACCAGAGTGCTCGCACGGTTTTCAACGGGATGATCGACCGACGTCCTGCGGTGATCGCCCAGTGTGCGACGACCGACGACGTTGTTCGCGCTGTCCGCGCCGCGAGCCGTGCCGGCGTCGACATAACGGTGCGCGGTGGCGGGCACAGCGTCGCGGGTCTCGCGGTCGCCGACGATGCGCTCGTGATCGACCTCCGACGGATGAACAGTGCCATTGTCGACCCTGACGCAATGACGGTCACGTTGGGCGGCGGCGCGACCATGGGAGACCTCGACCGCGCGGGAGAGCCGTTCGGACTTGCCACGACCGGCGGGCGAGTCTCCACGACGGGCGTCGGCGGCTTCGTGCTGGGCGGCGGCGGCGGGTGGCTTGACCGTACCTTCGGACTCGCGTGCGACAACCTGGTGTCGGCGCAAGTCGTGACTGCCTCGGGTGACGTGGTTCACGCATCCGCTGACGAGCACCCGGATCTGTTCTGGGCGTTGCACGGCGGCGGCGGTAACTTCGGCATCGTTACCCAGCTCACCCTCGCGCTGCATTCGGTGCCGGTTTCAACCCTCGCCATTCTGCTGTGGCCACCAGCGGAAGCCCCGCGTGTCTTTCGGCGCTATCGCGATTTCATCGAAGACGAGGCACCCGATGAGTTCGGTGGTGGCATGGTGTTTCTCACCGGGCCGGACGACGAATTCGTTCCGAATGAACTTCGAGGTCAGCTGACTGCCGCCATACTCGTGACTTTTATCGGCACGGAGTCGACCACGAGGTCGGTGATGGCACCGCTTCTCGATCTGGGTCACGTTGGTGAACTCGTGATGGAACTGCCATATGCCGACCTGAACTCTGCTCTCGACGATCCGCCGGGGTACCGCAATTACTGGACAGCCGAGTATTTGCGTGAACTACCAGACAGCGCAATCGATGCGTTTTGTGCGCGTGCCGACGGAATGGTGGTTCCGTCGCCGTCACAGTTTGCCCTTTTTCCCCAAGGTGGAGCGGTCACCTCCGGCCCGACCATCTATCCCGTGCCGTGGCGCCAGGCGTTGTGGGTGATACACCCCTTCGGGTTGTGGGACGACCCCGCCGACGACGACCGGGCGCGCGCGTGGGCGCGAGATGCGCGGGCTGACGTCAGCGAGTGGGCTATCGACGCTGTTTATCTGAATTTCATCGGTGATGAGGGGCGCGAGCGCGTTGTAGCCGGATTCGGCCACGACAATTACGCCCGCTTGGTGACGGTGAAAGATCGGTACGACCCGGATAATGTCTTCCGCCACAACCACAACATCATTCCGAGTCGGAGCGCGTGAGAGCTGGGTGCTCACCGGGCGAGAACGACGAGTTTGCCGCCCGCGACGCCGCGCTCCATGTCGGTGTGGGCCTGCTGGATCTCGTCCATCCGGTAGACGCGACCGATCGGTACGCGAGCGTGGCCAGCCGCCACCGCGTCGAGGAACCCCTGCAGCTCAGCTTGAGTCAGGTCGGTCGCCTCGCCCGAGTACGCCGTGAGGCGCACACCGTTCGGCAGCCAGTCCATAGGGTAGAACTCGGGAATAGTCCACTGGTCGGAGAGCATACCGGTGAAGTAGACGGTTCCCCCGGTGCGCACAGAGCGGAGAGTGTCCCGCAACACGTTGACGCCGACAAGTTCCACCGCACCGTCGACGCCTTTTGGCACGATCCGCCGGACCTGCGCCGATACCTCGCCGTCGTCGATGAGGGCGTGGTCCACGCCCGCTTCCTCCAACAGCTTTCGGCTCGATGAATTGCGGGTCGTGGAAAGTACGGTCATCCCCCGCAGCGAGGCGAGGGTGGCAAGGGCCAGGCCGATCGACGACGTTCCTCCGCGGATGAGCAGGCTCTGCCCGTCGACGGCTTCGAGTCCAACGCGCAGGGAGCCGGCAGCGGTCTGCAGCATCTCGGGCACGGCGCCCAGAATGTCCCAGCCGAGTTCGCTGGTGAACGGCACCACGATGCTTGCCGGAACCGCGACGTACTCGGCGTAGCCGCCATCGAAGGACCGGCCCATGCCGCCCATCATCGCGGCGACCTTCGCACCGACGGCGTACTCGCCGCCGGGCGCCTCCGCAACGGTGCCGACGGCCTCGATGCCGGGGATGCGTGGGAAGCTGCCGGTCGACGCGACGCCGGAACGGAAGTGAAATTCAGAGCGGTTCAGCCCGAAGGCTTCGACACGGACGAGAATCCAGCCCGGCGCGGGAACGGGGATCGGTACATTTTTCACCTGTAGGACGTCGGGGCCGCCTGGCTGGGCTACGACGACCGCCCGCATTGTCCCGGTCACTTCACGACCGCCGCACGTGACTGCGCCCTAAGCAACATCAAATCGCCGAGCAGGCGACCCGCGTCGTTGTCGGACAGCACGCCGCCCAGCTCATCGCGAAGGTGACTCTCGGCCTCGTCGTCCGCACTCTTCAAGGCAGCGGCGCCCTTGTCGCTCAGAGAGGCGATCGACGAGCGGCGGTCGGTCGGGTGCGGGGTGCGCAGGGCGAGCCCGTCGCGCTCCAACCGGTCAACGACCTTGCTGGTCGCACCGACCGTGATCGCCATCCGGCACGAGACGTCCTGCACCCGTGCCTGGCCGGAGTTTGCCCGGGTGGCGTCGAGTCCGTTCCAGAGTTCCATTTCTAGCCGCACCAGTTCGGTGAACATGTCAGTGAAACGCGCCACCAGTCCCTCAGCTTTCCTGCTCGATCGACTAGCTGGTGGCGGCCCGCACCGCGGGCAGCACCTCGGTCGCAAGCATCTCAATCGATCGCAGCGTATCGGCCTGCGGCAAACCGCCGAGACCAACTTGGGCGAGGAAGCGCGTGTGGCCGAGAGTCTCGTGCTCCCAGAGGATCTTGTCGATGATCTCGGCGGGGCTTCCGGCGAACAGCGCGCCGTGCGGGCTCGACCAGACGTCGAATGAATCTCGGTCGAGCCGACCCACGCGAGGCATGTTCTGACCTATGTACGACGCGTAGTGCGGATAGAACGTGTTCTTTGCACCCTGCGACGTTTCTTCCACGTAGAAGTGCGAGGTCACGCCGATCCGCTCGGGCGCGCGATCGGCTTCGGCCGCCGCGTGCCGGTACAACTCGGCGAGCGGCGCGAAACGCTGCGGGTCGCCGAGGATAGCAAAGTACAGCGGGAGGCCGAGGGACCCGGCCCGCACGACCGATGCGGGTGTCCCGCCGACGGCGATCCAGACCGGCAGGATCTCTTGCACGGGTCGCGGCCAGATGCCGGCGTCGGTGAGCTGCGGCCTCGTACTGCCAGTCCACGTCAATGGGTTCTCTTGGCGGATGAGTAGCAGCAGTTCGAGATGGTCGTCGAAGTATTCGTCGTAGCGATCGAGCGACTGACCGAACAGCGGGAACGACTCGACGTACGCACCGCGGCCCGCCATGATCTCAGCACGGCCGCAGCTAATGAGGTCGAGGGTCGCGAACTCCTCGAAGATCCGAACGGGGTCGGCGCTGGACAGCACCGTGACGGAGCTGGTCAGGCGGATCTGCTTCGTCTGGGCGGCCGCGGCCGCGAGCACCATCTGGGGCGACGACACGGCGAAGTCTTCGCGGTGGTGTTCTCCGACTCCGAAAACGTCGAGCCCGGCGTCATCTGC
>JANOYC010000011.1:0-4573 GCA_031428675.1 Microbacteriaceae bacterium
ACCCGCGCGAGGTGCAGCCGTGATTGGTCGCAGCCTTCGCGCCACCGCTGGAGACGATCGCGGTTTCGGACTCGCCGAGCTCGTGGTCACGATTTTCATCACCGGCATCGTGATGACCCTCGTTGTTACCTTGTTCACCAACGTCTCGCGCATTTTCACCCGTGAGAACTCGGCCACGGACAGCACAAACGCCGCCGCCCTTGGCATGAACGAGATTACTCGGGTGATCCGGTCGGGCACCGAAATTGCCATCGCAGGTTCGCTGCTCAATGACCCCGTGTTCGTCAGCGCAGGCAAAGAGTCGGTGACGCTCTATGCATTCATCGATACCGATTCGATCACGTCAGCGCCGGTTAAGGTGCGCTTCTCGATCAATGCAGACCGCAAACTCGTCGAGACCAGATGGGCGTCGTACGCCTTGCCAGCTGGATACTGGGGATTTCAGACTGCTGAGCAATCAAGCCGGATCATCACGTCATACGTAGTGGTGCCCGCGGCCGGCGAAAAGTCGTTGTTTACCTACTACAAGGCCGACGGCTCCGAGCTGGTCGTTCCCGCGAGCGGTGAATTCACCGTCAATGAGCGTCGCAACATCGCCGCGGTCCAAGTCACGATGTCGGTCCAAGCTGACAAGACAGCTCGTGCCAACCCGGTCACGTTGCAGAACACCGTTGGAATCCCGAACTTGGGCATCTCGAGAGTAGGACCGTCATGATGCGCTGGATGCACAAGAGGCTGGGCGTCGGAAGTCGCGATGAGCGCGGAATGGCGCTCGTGATGGTCATCGCGATCGGATCCGTACTCACCATTCTCGTCGTGGCGGCCACGGCGTTCGCCCTTGGTGGTCTCAAGAAGTCGACGACCGACGAGTCATGGGGATCCGCGCTCGCCGCAGCCTACGCGGGAATCGAGGAGTACCAATCGAGACTCGCCAACGACACCGCCTATTACCGCTATGGTAACCCTGCATCGTCGTTCAGCGCGGCGTCTCGAGTTACCCTGCCGACCGGGGCCTCGTCGAACCCGGCATTCGGTCTCGGTACCGCCGGCACGTGGGCCGCCGTTCCCGGCAGCGCCGGTGCGTCCGCATTCCGCTACGAAGTAGATAACGCAAACTACTTGAAAACGGGCACGCTCCGACTCCGCGCGACGGGCAAAGTTGGTAACGAGACGCGAAGCATCGTTGCTGACTTGCGCCAGCAGGGCTTCGTCGATTTCCTCTATTTCACGGACTACGAGATTCAAGACCCGATCCAGAGCGGGGTCAGCGTGGCGACATGCCAGCGCTACGCCTGGGCGGGTCGCCCAGCAACGGGCTGCAGTGAGATCGCATTCGGTGCGAACGACGTTGTCGACGGCCCGGCCCACTCCAACGACACGATGCGCATCTGCAACGCGACGTTTACCGGCAAGGTGACTACGAGCTACAACCCGTCGTCGGGCTTGCGTTACTCGCCGAAGAACTCGAACAACGTCAACTGCAGCGGCCAAGTGTTCGAATTGCCCGGATACCCCGCGTACAGCCCCGTCGTCGGTATGCCGCCGACGAACTCGCAGATGAAGAAGGAAATCCGCACTGACATTCCCGCCGAGGTTCCGGATCCTGGGTGTCTTTACACCGGGCCGACGCAGATCATCTTCAACGCGAATGGCACCATGACGGTGCGTTCGCCCTGGTCGGTCAAGACACGCGTGGCCGGCGATCCGGCTACCAGCGGCACGACGCCGCCAGAGTGCGGGAGCATCAACGCCCTCGGCTCGGCCAACGGGGCGACAATTACGGTTCCCAAGGACAACCTGATCTACGTTCAGAATGTCCCGACAGTGGCGACCGACCCGAACTTCACGCCTCCGAAGCTTCTCCCGAACGAGCTGGCGTGCCGCGGCGACGGAGCCAGCAGCGGCGCTGGCAACGGCATCGGATTCCCGACAGTTCAAGAGGTTCCGCCGTCGAGCGATTCCTACGGTTGCCGAAATGGCGACGCCTTCGTAAAGGGCACCGTTAGTGGCGCCGTCACGGTTGCATCGGAGAACTACGTATACGTCACTGGCGACCTCGTCTACAACGACCGCGCCAAGGACATCCTGGGCCTTGTCGGGAACAACTCGGTGTGGGTGTGGAACCCCGTCAGGGCGAACGGATCAAGCATCCTCGCCAACACGGGCCGTCGCATCGACGCTGCCATCGTTTCCGTCGCTCACACCTTCCAGCTTCAGAATTACAACAAGGGCGGTGACCGAGGCACCCTCGCGGTCACCGGTGCAATCGCTCAGAAATTCCGGGGCATCGTGCGTAGCGGAACCAACGGGTACGTCAAGCACTACGTTTTCGACTCGCGTTTTAGGTACATAGCACCACCGAAATTCATCTCACCGGTGTCGACGACGTACGGAGTCAACGTGTGGATCGAAGTCAAGCCCGTGTTCGACTCGACGGGGGCTGCGAGATGACCGCCATCGCAAGCGCAGAGGTGCTCACAATGATCGTGGCTCTCACGGCGGTGTTCGGACTCCTTATCGGGTCATTCCTCAACGTCGTGATCTACCGAGTGCCGATCGGCAAGTCCGTTGTGGCGCCGGCGAGCTCATGTCCCGGTTGCGAATCGCCCATCAGAGCGATCGACAACATCCCTGTGCTCTCGTGGCTGGCGCTACGCGGAAAGTGCCGCAACTGCGCTGAGCCGATATCGGCTCGCTACCCGCTCGTCGAGGTCGCAACGGGCGCACTTCTTATGCTCACCGCGCTTCGGTTCGGCCCCGCGGTCATCGACGCGTCGACAACAACGGCAACGATCGCGGCCTTGATCGTGCTGGTGGCGTTCCTCTATGTCGCCGCAGTAGCGGTGGCGCTCGCTGCGATCGACCTCGATACTCACACGCTGCCAAACGTCATCGTGCTCCCCGCCTACATCGTCGGTGGTCTGTTGTTGGTCACCGCCGCGGTGCTCAGTGGCGACTTCGAACCGTTCTTCCGGGCGCTCATGGGAGCTGGCATCCTGTTCGTCGCATACCTGATCATGGCGATTGCCTACCCGGGAGGGATGGGGCTAGGCGACGTCAAGCTCGCCGGTGTGCTCGGCCTCTATCTCGGGTGGCTCGGCTGGGGGTCGCTCGCCGTAGGCGCCTTCGCAGCGTTTCTCTTCGGCGGGCTGTTCAGCGTAGCGCTCGTGCTATCGCGCCGAGCGACCCGTAAGAGCGGCATTCCGTTCGGACCGTGGATGCTCCTCGGGGCGTTCGTTTCATTTTTCATCGGAGAACCGGCCTGGGCGGGCTACTTGTCCCTGGTCGGCATCGCGTAACGGCGCAATCGCGTCGCACAACTAAGGGGGAGACAAAGAATGGGTAAGACAATCGTCGGTGTTGACATCGGCAGCGCGAGTCTTCGCGCCGTCGAAGTCGAGAATGCTGGACGTGCGGATGCGACCGTCGTGCGGTATCACGAAATGTCGTTGCCGGAGGGCGCCGCCAAGAACGGCGAAGTCCTCGAGGCGCATACCGTGGCATCCGCGCTCAAGAGACTGTGGACGACCGGTGGCTTCAAGAGCCGCAACGTCGTGCTCGGCATGGGAAGCCAGCGGGTTCTCGCCCGCGACTTCAGCATGCCGAAGATGTCGATGAACGAGCTGCGTGATTCGCTCCCGTTCCACGTGCAGGACATGCTGCCCATGCCGGTCGAAGACGCTCTTCTCGATTTCTACCCGTTGCACGAGGCCGAGGGCGACAACGGGCCGGTGGTCAATGGGCTGCTCGTCGCAGCGCTCAAGACGGCCGTCGTCGCCAACGTCAACGCAGTGCGCCTGGCGGGATTGTCGCCGATTGAGGTCGACCTGATTCCGTTCGCGCTCACTCGAGCGCACATGCGGTGCCTGCCGGGCTCGCGCACCGCGGCGATCGTCGAGGTGGGAGCGTCGACGACCAATATCGTCATCGTCACCGAGGGGATTCCGCAATTCGTGCGAATTATCCCCGTCGGTGGCAACGACGTGACTCGTGCCATTCAAACGGAAGCTGAACTGGATGCGGATGTCGCCGAGGACGCGAAGGTTGCACTCGGGCTAACGGCGCGCGGCGCCACGCCCGAGCAACGACCAATCGTGGACGCCATTTATGGCGTCATGTCGGATCTCGTCAACAGCATCCGCAACACGATCAGCTACTTCGACAACACGCGCGATCAGGACGCGGTCGAACTCATCGTTCTCGGTGGTGGTGGGGGTCGTCTCGACGGCTTCGCCACGGCTCTCGGCGAATTGACTCGCGTTCCCGTGATCACCAACGACACGTTCGCGAACATTCCCTACGGAAAGGGCACCAACCCTGTCGATGAGGACGCTCGCGATTCCATGACGGTCGCCCTCGGCCTGGCACTGGGGAGTGCGGCATGAAAACGTCGAAGCGCAAAGTAGAGCCCGTCGCCTACGGGCGTTCACCTCGTGCCGACCTCCTGCCACCGGAGATCAAAGACGCGAAGCGTGCGGTCGGCATCAAGAAGAACCTCGCTTGGGGTCTCGTCGCAACCCTCGCCCTCACCGGCGGCGGATATGCCGGGTCGAGCTTCCTTGCCGAGGCCAGC
>JANOYC010000012.1:0-4806 GCA_031428675.1 Microbacteriaceae bacterium
GCCGTGCATCCGCCGTGGTTCATCGGCGTCGCCGACTAGTTCAGCGGTCGCGTCGGTCGACGGCATCGACGGCGACGCCGGCGATCGTGCCAGTTGTGAGCCACTCCTTGAGGAGCGAGGCCGCCTCGGTAGCCGTGAACATCGTGTCGGTGTGCATTCCGTCGCCGTCGCCGTCGACGAGGTGAGTCGTGAGTTCGGCATCGGCGAGCCGGTCTTCGCTTGCGCGATGCAATCGCCAGACGGCCGGGTCGTCGCCGGCCGTGTAGTCGCAGACCTCGACGTTCATGCCGTCGCTGCCACCCTTGGCTTGCGCAAATCGACGTGCGATTGTGTCGTCAACGATCACGAAATCAAAGCCGGGTTGCCCCAGTCGCACGAGAAGTATGTCGAGCTCGAGCCACGTCGCGAGTTGCTCGTATTGCGGGAGGCGGTTCGTGGCGGTCCAGAGCAGGGAGGCTGGTTCGGGGTGCGAGAGTGACGACGGGAGCTCAATGACCGCTGTGTCGAGGTCGTTCGTTGCCATGAACCGATGGTTGCACATCCGACTGACAATCCATCACGTTTGGGGCGCGGTAGATCGGCTTTGCGCCCGATCTGAGGGTGTGTGGAGTTGAGCAATTCGTGGCGGGTGATGCGTTCGATCGCCGCGATGGCTGGGGCGTCGGTGAAGTCGTCTGTATCCAGGGTTCGGCCGAGGTGTTTCCAGTGTCTTTTGGGAACGAAGAGTAGTTCGTCCAGCGGATCGGCTATCGCGACGCGCTTGGGCCTAGTTTTGCGCGATGCCGGCGGTGATGAGTGCGATGCCCGCAGCGACTAGCCCGATCGTGAGTACGACTCCTCCGGCGCCAATGAGGTACCGCATTCGGTTCGGTTGGGTCGGGTTGCGGCCGGTCACGCTGAGGAAGAAGCCTGCGGGCATGAGGATCGCCGCCCAGAGCACTCCGCTGGAGAGCGTTGCGAGCGGCCCGTCAATACCGGCGAGGCTCACCAGCAGCATGATCAAGAGCCCGAGGATTACGAGCACTCCCGCGTGGGCGTGCCCGGCGCGGAAGTAGGAGCGCTGCAGATCGTTCACCGGTACCTTTCCGCCGACGACTTGCAGAAGGAAGGCGCCGCCATAGGCGATCCCGACGACGGTAAGGAGGACCACTCCTGCCGTGATGAGTTGGATGCTGTTCACGAGGCTGACCTTCCGCGGTCGAGTTTGGCCCGTTGCCGGACCGCAAGAGTGGTGATGACAGCCATCCCCACGGAGAGTCCAAGATGAAGCCGGGGGTCGGTGAACCACAACGATTGTGGCGGGAGGGCGACCCCCAGGGACTGGGCGGGTTCGACGCCGGTGAGAGACGAGCCACCAGGTTCCCTCATCCATCGCACCATCCGAGGTAGCCACGACTTGGTGTTGGCCAGGAGGTCATGGCCAGTTTCGGCAACGATGTGGGCGCTGAGCCGAGCGCCGAGCGCTGAACGCAGTCGCCGGTAGGCCTCATTCACCGGCACGGTCGCGTCCTGCGCGCCCCAGAGGGCCAGCACAGGGACATCGGTCGCTGCCATCGCGGGGTGGGGATCGAAGTCAAGGTAATCGACGACGGTGCGGCCGCCAGCAAGGACCGTCGCGCTGGCGCGACGGATCACCGGCGGCGTTTCTGTGAGCGCTCTGTCGGCGACCCAACTGACTTGTTCGAGTGGGCTCACGATCGGGGCTGACACAAGCATGGCGAAGCTCAGCGGGGTACCCGGCCGTCCGGCGGCCGCCGACACCACCCAACCCCCCTCGCTCACTCCCAGGGCGCCGACTCGCGTGATGCCGGTTGCTTCGCGCAGCGCCGTCACCGCGAAGAGGACATCGTCGGCGAGTTGCTCGAAATCGCGATGGAGTGCGGAGTATCCGACGTCGCGCTTGTCGTAGGTCAGCACCGCGAACCCGGATCGGGCCAAGTCCTCCGCTAGAGGCAGGAGGCTGCGGCAGTCGGAGCGGCCAGCACCGGCGACGAGCACGACTCCCACCGCGGCGTCCTGTGCCGGCGCGGTGAGGAGGCCAAGTGTGGCGCGGCCCTTGATGTCGAAGGCAAGTGTGGAGCTGGTGATCTGCGCCGGGGCCTCACTCGGCGCGTCCGTGATGCGATGGGGATGTAGCGGGTCAAGCGGTGATGGCGGTTGCCAGTTCGACAGCTGGCTCGCACTCAGGATCATGACACCCGTGGCGGTCAGGAAAACAGCGGTGCCGGAGAGCAGCCCGCGTGTAATCGAGCGCCGGCTGTTCATCGCTCGCGCCCCGATGAGCCGTAGAGCATCGATCCAACCCGACGTGCGATGGACGCGACATCGTCCGTTTCGAGAAGTCCTCTGATCTTCGAGCGCTCGAGGTTGCCGGTCAGTTCGAGAGTCGCGAGACCGTGCATCAGCGACCACGCCGCCGTGACCGCTGCCGCCGCATCCGCCCTAGGTCCGCTTGCGGAAAGCGCATCCACCCCTGCCCGGAGTTCGGCGAAAGCACCGGTCGACGCGTCGACGTACGCCGGGTCATCGAGCTCCAGCAGCGTCGGCTGAAACATGACCGCGAAATGAGCCGGGTGCGCGACAGCGAACTCGACGTAAGCGACACCTTGCTCGAGAAACGGCTCTCCATCCTGACGCAACGCCGCGAGCCGATCGCGCAGAATGTGGAACCCCTCGACTGCGATAGCGGTCAGTAGCCCCGCATTGGACCCAAAATGGTGCCGCGGCGCTGTATGGCTCACACCGATGTCCGCCGAAACGGCACGAAGGCTCAAGTTCGCGGCGCCGTCCGTTCCAACCACAGCAAGGGCACGATCCAGAACCGCCCGCCTCAAATCTCCATGATGATATTGATCCATAGCCCAACTGTACACTGACAACTTTACATCGGAAAGATGAGGCCCAAACACAGCGAGAAATTTCTTATAGTTCGGGCGACCAGGGCACGGCCGCTGGCCACAAGAATCGGTAGTTGTTTGGCGCGACCATGACAAATAGGAGTGCGCTGGCTATGATCCGTTGTTCCGATCCGACGCGACAGGCAGACTAGTCGTTGAGGGCGGGGACCTGAGAGGCAGAATGACTACGCTTTATGTGCTTGTCGGCGGCTGGCCCGCGTCCGGCAAATCAACGCTCGCCTCGGCGCTCGCCGCCGAGCTTGGCCTGGGCCTGCTCAGCAAGGACGCGATCAAGGAAGCGCTAATGGACGCGCTGGGGACACCAGCCTCTGTCGAGGAATCTCGGCGCCTCGGCGTTGCGGCCGTACACGCCCTCCTCAGGACGGCCCGAGATGTTCCCGGCGCCGTCATAGACAGCACCTGGTTCGACTACACGAAGCCGCTCGTGGCTCGATTGCCGGGAACCCACGTCGAGGTCCGCTGCCATGCTCCTCTCCCGATCGTCCAGGCTCGGTTCCGCGCCCGCGTGCGCGATGGACGACACCTTGACGACCTTCGCGCCGTCGAAGAAATGTGGGGATCGCCTGTCCATCCCCTCGACGCCGGACCGCTCATCGACGTCGACACGAGCCACCCAGTGGATATCCACGCCCTCGCCGTTCAGATCCGAACCGAACTCGATAGAACTCCACACTAGAGGTGCGTTCCCATCGGCACCGTGCATCTCCGTTCACGAACTTTTGTTCACAAGATTGACGAGGTTGTGAACTAAGTGTAGATTGTTCACATGAATGATCTCACAGTTGCAATTCGCCACTACATGAACCCTAGCGAGGACGGCGAACTGGTGACACTCGGCTGGATTGCCCAGTACGCGGTCGTCGGCGCATCCACGGTGAGCAACTGGCGCAAGCGTGACAAAGACACTTTTCCGGAGCAAGTGGCCGGCACCGTGTCGCGACCTCTTTTCCGGCGGGCCGATGTCGTTGCTTGGCTGAAAGACTCCGGCCGCCTCGACGAAGACACTATGCCGTCCGACACACCGCGCGCGAAGGCGTCGAGCCTGATCAACAGGTTGAGGAGGCGCGTCGGCGCGAAAGACATGCTTGACGTTCTCGCTCTGGCAATCGCTCACCTTCACGCTGAACGGATATCAGTGCCGTTGCCGGAAATTCTGCAAGTCCCACCATCCGGGTACGACGAAGATTTCGCGTCCATCGTCGAGCTTATCGGCGGTGAGGTGGCCCCCGATGAGGATCTGGCCCGGCTGCTGGAGGCTGTGTTTGACCACACCAAAGGGCGCGCGTCGACCCGAGCCATGCACGGTGGTTCACTACTCTCCCCGGGCCTGATCGAAGTGCTCGCGAAATCCGACGCTGGTGGCGTCGTCTTCGATCCCCTCGTCGGCGGCGGCGAGCTCGCAATCGCCCTCGCCCGCGCCACGGCCGCGCAGCACGTTGTGGGTTATGACCTCGATCACGCCGCGCTACGTCTTTTCGCCGCGCGCGCAGTCCTCGCCGGACTTCAGCCACGTGCGGTACCCACCGACTCGGCGTCAGATCTGCCTGCAACCTCGTTAGTGGCGGACACTGTCGTGATCGATCGACCGCGAGGGCGCTATCGCGGGTCAGGAGCTGACATCGATCCAGGTCTCCGTGCCAAGGGAATCAGCCCGTCCGCGGGTGATCTCTATTGGGCCCAGATCGCCATCGCGTATCTGGCGGAGTCGGGAACGGCGTACGTCGCAATGCCGTCGTCGGCGGCGATTACGAGGCGCGACGATCGCGTTCGAGACGACCTGGTTGCGTCGGGCGCGCTTGTAGCCATTATTTCCTTGCCGCCGGGTGCCGTTCCAGCGGTTAGCGGCGGCACCGATCTGTGGATCCTCCGGGCGCCAACTCCATCCCCG
>JANOYC010000013.1:0-1801 GCA_031428675.1 Microbacteriaceae bacterium
GCCGTGCATCCGCCGTGGTTCATCGGCGTCGCCGACTAGTTCAGCGGTCGCGTCGGTCGACGGCATCGACGGCGACGCCGGCGATCGTGCCAGTTGTGAGCCACTCCTTGAGGAGCGAGGCCGCCTCGGTAGCCGTGAACAGCGTGTCGGTGTGCATTCCGTCGCCGTCGACGAGGTGAGTCGTGAGTTCGGCATCGGCGAGCCGGTTTTCGCTTGCGCGACGCAATCGCCAGACGGCCGGGTCGTCGCCGGCCGTGTAGTCGCAGACCTCGACGTTCATGCCGTCGCTGCCACCCTTGGCTTGCGCAAATCGACGTGCGCTTGTGTCGTCAACGATTACGAAATCAAAGCCGGGTTGCCCCAAACGCAAGAGCAGTATGTCGAGCTCGAGCCACGTCGCGAGTTGCTCATATTGCGGGAGACGGTTCGTGGCGGTCCAGAGCAGGGAGGCTGGTTCGGGATGCGAGAGTGACGACGGGAGCTCAATGACCGCTGTGTCGAGGTCGTTCGTTGCCATGGAACCGATGGTCGCACATCCGACTGACAATCCATCACGTTTGGCCGGGTAGATCGGCTTTGCGCCCAACATTTCTGAAGGTGCATTGGCACCGTGCGAATCCGTTCACAAACTTTTGTTCACAGAGTTGACGGGAATGTGAACTAAGCCTAGATTGTTCACATGAATGATCTCACAGTTACAATTCG
This sequence comes from Microbacteriaceae bacterium, assembly GCA_031428675.1. Classification (GTDB taxonomy): domain Bacteria; phylum Actinomycetota; class Actinomycetes; order Actinomycetales; family Microbacteriaceae; genus JANOYC01. The sequence continues at coordinate 706 of JANOYC010000013.1, forward strand.
CAACTACATGAACCCTAGCGAGGACGGCGAACTCGTGACACTCGGCTGGATTGCCCAGCACGCGGTCGTCGGCGCGTCCACGGTGAGCAACTGGCGCAAGCGCGACAAGGGCACTTTTCCGGAGCAAGTAGCCGGCACCGTGTCGCGACCTCTTTTCCGGCGGGCCGATGTCGTTGCTTGGCTGAAAGACTCCGGCCGCCTCGGCGAAGACTCCATGCCGTCCGACACACCGCGCGCGAAGGCGTCGAGGCTGATCAACATGTTGAGGACTCGCGTCGGTGCGAAAGACATGCTTGACGTTCTCGCTGCGGCAATCGCTCACCTGCACGCTGAACGAATATCAGCGCCGTTGCCGGAGATTCTGCAAGTGCCGCCATCCGGGTACGACGACGATTTCGCGTCCATCGTCGAGCTTATCGGCGGCGACGTGGCCCCCGACGAGGATCTGGCCCGACTGCTGGAGGCTGTGTTTGACCAAACGAAAGGGCGTGCGTCGACCCGAGCCATGCACGGTGGTTCACTACTCACCCCGAGCCTGATCGAGGTGCTCGCGAAATCCGAAGCCGGTGGCGTCGTCTTCGATCCCCTCGTCGGCGGCGGCGAGCTCGCAATCGCCGTCGCCCGCGCCACGGCCGCGCAACAGGTTGTGGGTTATGACCTCGATCAGGCCGCGCTACGTCTTTTCGCCGCGCGCGCAGTCCTCGCCGGACTTCAGCCACGTGCGGTACCCACCGACTCGGCGTCAGATCTGCCTTCAACCTCGGTAGTGGCGGACACTGTCGTGATCGATCGACCGCGAGGGCGCTATCGCGGGTCAGGAACTGACATCGATCCAGGTCTCCGTGCCAAGGGAATCAGCCCGTCCGCGGGTGATCTCTATTGGGCCCAGATCGCCATCGCGTATCTGGCGGAGTCGGGAACGGCGTACGTCGCAATGCCGTCGTCGGCGGCGATCACGAGGCGCGACGATCGCGTTCGAGACGACCTGGTTGCGTCGGGCGCGCTTGTAGCCATTATTTCCTTGCCGCCGGGTGCCGTTCCAGCGGTTAGCGGCGGCACCGATCTGTGGATCCTCCGGGCGCCAACTCCATCCCCG
>JANOYC010000014.1:0-3447 GCA_031428675.1 Microbacteriaceae bacterium
ATCGAATCGGGTGAGCGATCGGCGGCTCCTTCGTAGTCAGGGTGCCGCCTTGCTGCGTCGAGTCCTTCGAGCCGCTCGGTGCCTAACTACCCACGTTCGCGACCGTGAGTATCGCGCATCTGCACACCGCGAAGTCGGAGCTCCTTGAGAACAGTCGTCGAATCGAAGCCGAGCCTATTGCCGATCGTCTCCAGGGACTGGCCAGCGGCGTAGTACTGGACTGCTTCGTCGATCTGCACCTGGCCCATGCTCCGTGGTCGCTTGGTGACGCCGGCCCGCTCGAGGTGCTTGCTTACAGTGACTCGGTTGACCTTGAACTCCGTAGCAATCGCGTGGATAGCCATTCCTTCTGAATAGGCCAAAACCAGCTTTGATACAATGGATGAGGAAAGCTTCTTCGGGCGCGGAGAATCACCAGGGGAGCGAGTTCGCAAGGGCGGGGTGCTAGACAAGGCCTCATCCATAACGGAACAGAGGTCAGAAGTCTGACTCACTCGATTGCAGTAACTTCGCAGTACCCCCATCATAGAAGTCTTACTGCAATTGAATCGTTCGACGTGCAGGTGCGGAGGTTTGGCGCCGCCCCCGTCAGGTCAGCGCCTGCCACCCTTGAGCTGGATGATGCGCTCCTCGAAGTCGACTCCGCAGTCGAACGCGCCACAGGCAACGGCGAACGTCACGCTGAGGGCCTTCCCGCCGGCGAACTTGCCGTTGTCGCCGAGCACCTGCATGCTCCACGGCCGGGTCGCCCCGTCGCAGATGACGTCGGTGCCTCCAAACCCTCGGATGATGAACCGGCCGACGTTCTGGGACAGTTGCACCTCCAGGAAGGCGAATTGGCTCTCTCCGGTGCAGGTCACGCTGCCGCTGACGGTCACGGCACCGGTCCTGGTGTTGACGACCCCGGTCGAGTTGACAGTCACGTCGATGGTCGGCGGCGGAGGGATGACGTCGATGGTGATCTGGAGCACCCCTCCGTTTCCGGTCCCGTCGGTCTGGTCATCGAAGGCGATCACCGAGTACGTCTGACCTGTTGTGGTCGCCCAACCCACGGCGCCGGGGGCGCACGCCACCATGGTCCAGCTGCCGGGGCCGCCCGTAGCCACGAACACGCCCGCGCTGTAGTTCGAAGCGGACACGTCAGCGGCCAGTCCGGCGTCTGAGGTCGCGGTGACCTCATACCAGACCGAGGCGTCAAAGGCCGGGACGCCGAGGCACTGCGCCGCGATCTCAGCGTCGTCGGCATCGCTGGTCGCACCCGTCGTGTCTATTTGGTCGGTGAACGGGATGGCTCCAACGATCGTGCGGCCAGGATAAGTGTCGTTGCCGGGCGCCGCGGCGAACGCGGGACCGCCGGTCGCTACGATGGCGGCGAGGATGGTGGTGAAGGTCACCGCGGACATTCCCGCAAGTCGCCTATGGATCATGGGGATCCCTTCGAAGAGAGCGAATGCTCCCAGTCGACTCACGGTATTGCTGAACTCTTCCGGGCACAAGACCCTCGACGAGGCGTTTTGTTGGGGCAACCGGGACCCGCGCTCATAGCAGTATTTCTCCGGGCGCGGTAGCGTGATCACACCGTCGGTCGAGAGTTTCGAGGTGGTCGTCATGGCCCTGGTGCGTGCAATGGTTCTGGCCTTCGTCGTAGCCGCGGCAACCGCGGTCGCCGCGCCCGGGGCATCGGCCCAGCCACCAGATGATGGCGTCGTTCCCGGGTCTTACATCGTGACGCTCAAGGCGGGCGACCCCGATGCCGTTGCGCGCGACCACGCGCTCCGACAGGGCGCATCGATCGACCACGTCTACCGTTACGCCCTGCACGGCTATGCGGCGCAGATGTCCTCGGAGGCCGCGGCCCGCATCGCCGCGGACACCAGGGTCGCCTCCGTTATCCAGGACCGGAGGGTCAGCGCCAGCGCTCAGGTCCTCCCGCCCGGCATCGACCGGGTCGATGCGGACGTCAGCACAACAGCGGCCGGCGACGGGAGTGGAACGGTCGATGTCGACATCGCCGTCATCGACACGGGCATCGACACCAAGCACCGCGACCTAAACGTGGTGGGCGGGGTCAACTGCATCCCCGGTGGCTTGTCATTCAACGACCTTAACGGCCACGGCACCCACGTTGCAGGGATCGCCGGTGCCAAGGACAACCGGATCGGAGTGGTCGGGGTCGCCCCCGGTGCCCGGCTGTGGGCGGTCCGGGTGCTCAACAGTCAAGGCTCTGGCACCTGGTCCTCGATCATCTGCGGGGTGGACTGGGTCACCCAGCGCGCGAGCAGCATCGAGGTGGCCAACATGAGCCTCGGCGGATCTGGGCCCGAGGGCTCCTGCACCGATGGCGGGTTGCGGCAGGCGATCTGCCGGTCGACAGCCGCGGGGGTGACCTACGTTGTGGCGGCGGGCAACTCCTCCGCGGACGCGCGATTCTTCGTGCCGGCCACCTATGACGAGGTGATCACCGTCTCGGCGATCACCGACTTCGACGGTAGGCCCGGCGGCCTGGGCGCCCCGACCTGCGCGATCGGCACCGACGACACCTTCGCGTCCTTCTCCAACTTCGGTCCGGACGTGGACCTCACCGCGCCGGGCGTCTGCGTGCTCTCGACGTGGCGAGGCGGTGGGTACAACACAATCTCGGGCACGTCAATGGCGAGCCCACATGTGGCCGCAGCCGCTGCGCTGTACAGAGCGACGCATCCGTCGGCCTCACCGGCCGACGTGAAGGCCGCATTGCTGGCCGCCGGCAGCCTGGACTGGTCCGGCGACCCCGATACCACTCGGGAGCCTCTGCTAAACGTCGCGGGTTTGTGAATGTCGGTCACACTTCTCCGGTGATGGCAGCGAGGTCTCGCCGTGGATTACCCGTCTGTCTCGGCCGGCTCCGGTATGACCCGCAGACCCGCAGGTGTGTTCGATAGCTTCACCATTTCTTCTACCCACGCCCGGTTCAACCGCGGCTCGCGACCGCCGAGGAAGTCGAACTGCAGCGGGATGGTGGGGTGGATCCAGATGGAGCTGTGGCCGCTGCCGGAGGCGGCCGCGTACTCCCACGAGAACGAGAAACTCTCGCCGCGGCGGACCTTGGCGAGTATGACGACCTTCAAGTGCGCGAGAACGCGATCGTCGAAGTCGACAGCGATAGCCGGTGTTCCATAGATGAACTTGCCCATGTTTACTGCCCCAATCCTTCGTCGATCTCATTCATCATCGCGTTGAAGTCATTCGCCGATTCAGCGCGCCCGTCTCTCGCCTCGACTTTGCCCTTTATTCCCACGTGCGGCATATCCGGCACGGGGAACCGCGCGGCTTCATCCTCGGGGCTGATGCCACTGACATCGGCGACATCGAACTGGCTGGCAGGGCTGAGGAGAAGGGTGTGCACGGACGTTTCGCCGTTCTCTTCCAGAACTGTGATATCGATGGTGACGCTGTTTTCGGCGTCGG
>JANOYC010000015.1:0-19079 GCA_031428675.1 Microbacteriaceae bacterium
CTCGACGTGTCTCTGATCGGCAAGGCTCGCCAGTCGGGTCTGATCGACGTCGTGGTGCACGACTTGCGTGAATACACCCACGATCGTCATCGCACCGTCGACGACACGCCCTATGGCGGCGGCGCAGGAATGGTGATGAAACCCGAGCCATGGGGCGAGGCCTTCGACGAGATTCTTGACCCGGATGCCGTGGTCGTCTTCCCGACGCCCGCCGGCGAACGGTTCAGCCAGGCTCTCGCTCGCGAGCTGGCGTCGGCACGGCATCTGGTGTTCGCATGTGGGCGATATGAGGGCATCGATCAACGCGTTGCGGATCACACCGCGACGATAGCGACGGTGCGCGAGATCAGTCTCGGCGACTACGTGCTCAACGGCGGCGAGGTGGCAGCGATGGCGATGATCGAGGCCATCGGCAGGCTCGTTCCCGGCATGGTGGGCAACCCGGAGAGCTTGGCCGAAGAGAGCCACGAGAACGGCCTCCTCGAGTACCCGAGCTACACAAAGCCAGCGAACTGGCGTGGTCACGCTGTGCCTCCAGTGCTCACGAGCGGCAATCACGGCGCAATTGCTTCGTGGCGACTGGAACAGCAGCGAGACAGAACCCATCGAGTTCGCCCAGACTTGCTCGACTCCGAGTAGCGTCGGGGCATGTACGGCAAAACTGGGGGGCGGCGAAACGCCACCGCGCGTCCAGAACCGGTGGACTCGGCCACTCATCATCTCGCGTGGGAAGTGTTGACGAGGGGCCCCATCCGTCGCTCCGAACTGTCGCGACGCCTCGGTATGTCACCGCCGACGTTGACCCGGCTCCTCAAACCATTGATCGACAGCGGAATCGTCGTCGAGGTGATGCAACGGACTGACGTCGAGAATTCATCCCTCGGTCGTCCTGCTCTGCCGATCGACGTACCGCTCGACATGAAGCGGTTTGTGGGCGTCAAGATCACTCAGGATGACGTGCTCGCGGTCGTGACCGACCAGCGCACCAGCGTCGTCCGGTTCGCCGGTCGCACACTGCCGCGCCGGGATCCGGACGCCGTCATTGACCGCATCGTCTCGCTCGTCGACGAACTCGCGGCGGAAACCGGCGCTGCCATCACCGCGATGGGCGTCACCCTGGCTGGAACGGTGGCCGATCATCGTTTAGTCCGGTACTCGCCGTGGCTCGAGTGGTCGGATGTCGAGCTTGCCGCGCTCCTTGAGGAGCGCACTGGACTTCCCGTGATGGTCGACAACGACGTAGCCGCGTTTGTCGAAGGTGAGCGATTCTTCGGCTCAGGCCGTGACCTTTCTGACTTTGCCGTCGTCACGATCGGAGCAGGTATCGGATACGCGCTCGTGCTCGATCACAAGGTTGTTCGACCGGATGACATGGGGGTCGACCGAGTCGGACACCATCCGCTCGACGACGACGGGCCAGCATGCCCGAACGGCCATCGAGGCTGTGCCATGGCGATGCTCACCGTTAGCGCGATTCGCGATCGGGTGGAGGCGGCATCGGGCCAGCACTTGAGTTACGAGCGGATTCTGGAACTCGCATCCACCGGCGATCCGCTGGCCCACCAGGTTGTTCGGGACTCGGCGCGTGCCCTCGGCAGATTCATCGCCATTGCCGCCAATCTGAGCATGGTGGCGGATGTGCTCTTGGCAGGCGAGGGCACGACGATCTACGACGTCGCCCGAGACGACGTCTGGGCAGCCATCACGGCCGATCGCGATCCGGATGCCCGCCCCATCCAGCTGACTGTCGACCAGAGCGACTTCACCTCCTGGGCGCGAGGAGCTGCGGCCCTGGCGATCCGGCGAGCGTTTGACGCCGAAATCGCTGCCATCGTTTAGGTTGACGAAGGCTGGCGGCCCAGCGATCAGGCGGTTCGGCGCGCTCGTGCCGTCAACACGATGGGTCCGTGATCGGTGATCGCGACGGTGTGTTCGGCGTGAGCAGCTCTCGACCCATCGGCACTGCGGAGGGTCCATCCGTCGGGGTCGGTGTAGATCTCGTCGGTTCCGAGCATGAGCCACGGCTCGATCGCGAATACAAGTCCCGGCTTCAGGTGGATGCCGCGCTTTCTGCGTCCGTCGTTGGGAACATGCGGGTCGCCGTGCATCGTTCGGCCCACACCGTGGCCGCCGAAATCCAGATTGACGTCGAAACCGTGTGCATGCGCGATATCGCCGATGGCTGCGGAGACGTCGCCCATCCGATTGCCCGTGCGCGCTGCATCGATGCCGGCAGCGAGCGCCTCGTCGACCACGGATATCAGTCGAACGTCCTCGGTCCTGGGAGTTCCTACGATGAGCGATATCGCGGAGTCACACACCCACCCGTCCACCGACGCGGCGAAATCGAGACTCAACAGATCCCCATCGCGCAACGCGTAGTCGTGGGGTAGTCCGTGAAGTGCGGCGTCGTTGACTGAGGTGCAGATGACCTTCCCGAACGGGCTTCCCCCGAACGACGGGTGGTAGTCGATGTAGCAGCTTTCTGCGCCACGCTCCCGAATCATTCCATGAGCGATTTCGTCGAGCTCGAGGAGATTGACGCCAACACCGGCTGCTGCTGACGTCACCTCGAGCACATTCGCGACGAATTCGCCGGCGACGCGCATCTCGTCGATCTCGGCGGGGGTGCGCAACTCGATCATGGGGAATGACTCCAATTCGGTGGGGATGACCTCAAGCGAAGATACCCTTAAGGCATGTTGCTCAGGCGCGCGTTCTACTTTGCCCAGGTGCCAGCGGCGATCATCCTGCCCACGTGGATTCTGATCGCGCGCGGCATGCTGGCCGACGACATCGGGTGGGAGTTTCTGGTTTATCTCATCGCGTGCCCGATTCTTTCGGTCGCCATGCTCGCGGTGGCCGGCCTCACCCTCGCTCGCCGCAGCGTTCGCGAGCAGCGACAGGTTTCCTGGATCGATGTCGCATTGTTGGCCGGTTGGTATCTCGTGCTCGCGGTGTACGGGCTCTTCGCTCAGCCCGTCCTTGCCGCGCTCATTGTGCTCGGGGGTATCGCCGCGTTCTGGTTCGCCATCGGCCAGCTGTTCACCGACACCCGCCGGCGGTTTCGCTCGGTTCTCGCCGAATTCGAGCGTCAGGCACAGGGCCCCTCGACTCCGCGGCAGAAGAACATCGGCGATGTCATCGTGATCGAACCGAACGGCCCGAAGCCCGGCCGCGAGAAACACTGATCGCTTTGCAATGAACCGCTCAGACATGGCAGAATAGACGATTGTGCCACGGCGCGGCTCTGCCACAGGGGAGCCCCGACATTCGAGCGCACATCCCTTTCGTGTGTACCACCTAGACCGCGGTCGACCTGTGGCGGTTGCAGAGAGAAAAGACAATGAGCCACCTCCTCGAATCAGTGGATGCCGCATCCCTTCGTTCGGACATCCCCGAGTTCCGCGCCGGTGACACCGTCAAGGTGCACGTGAACATCGTTGAGGGGTCGCGCTCGCGCATCCAGGTGTTCCAGGGCGTTGTCATCGGCCGCCAAGGCGACAGCGTTCGCGAAACCTTCACCGTGCGCAAGGTGAGCTTCCAAGTGGGTGTCGAGCGCACGTTCCCCGTGCACTCTCCCGTCATCGACCACATCGAGGTCGTCACCCGCGGTGACGTTCGCCGTGCGAAGCTCTACTATTTGCGCAACCTCCGCGGCAAGAAGGCCAAGATCAAGGAGAAGCGCGACCGCTAGTCGGACGTTTCCCGAAAAGGCCGAATCCACTAGACATGGGTCCGGTCTTTTCGCTTTTCGGTGCCAAGATGAAACCGCAGACCCGCACGAGAAGGAGCACCGTGGAACCACGCCCCGAGTCAGATCCGCTGTCCAACAACGCGCACTGGTGGCGCCAGGCGGTCATTTACCAGATCTATCCGCGTTCCTTCGCCGACGCCGATGGTGATGGGCTGGGCGACATTCGTGGGGTCACCTCGCGTGTTCCATACCTGGCATCGCTCGGCATAGACGCAGTGTGGTTGAGTCCGTTCTACCCGTCGGCGCTCGCTGATGGCGGCTATGACGTCGACGACTACCGAGACGTTGACCCCCGACTCGGCACCCTTGCCGACTTCGACGAGATGGTCGAGGCCTTGCACGGTCGCGGAATCCGCGTGTTTGTCGATATCGTTCCGAACCACTCCTCCGACCGCCACGCGTGGTTCCAAGAGGCACTCGCCTCCCCGCCCGGTTCGCCGGCGCGGGAGCGCTACGTCTTTCGTGACGGACTCGGGGCAGACGGCGAGTTCCCGCCATCGGACTGGCCGTCGCACTTCGGCCCCACCGCCTGGACGCGCACGACGAACCCCGATGGCACGCCGGGCCAGTGGTACCTGCACTTGTTCGCACGGGAGCAACCTGACTTCAACTGGGACAACGAGGAAGTGCACGAGGACTTCCGCACCACGCTCCGATTCTGGGCCGACCGCGGAGTTGACGGCTTTCGCATCGACGTTGCGCACGCTCTGAAAAAGGATCTGTCGGAGCCGCTGCGCAGCAAGCCGAAGTTCGTCGACTTCGACAACCCCCTTACCGGCGACGACGTCCTGTTCGATCGCAACGACGTCCATGACATCTACCGGGATTGGCGTCGGGTCTTCGAGGAGTATTCGCCACCACGAACGGCCGTCGCCGAGGCCTACGTGCGGGCGGAGCGTCGCGTCTTGTATGCACGCGCCGACGAACTAGGACAGGCATTCAACTTCGATCTGTTGCGAGCCGATTGGGACGCCGCAAGTTATTCGCGCATCATCTCCGAAAACATCGCCCTTGCAGCGCTCGCCGCCACCTCATCCACCTGGGTGCTCTCCAACCACGACAATATGCGGCACGCGACCAAGTACGGCCTCCCGGTTGGCACCGACCTCGACGCGTGGCTGCTTGCCGACGGTGCCACGATTCCGCTCGACGCCGAACTGGGCGTTCGACGGGCACGAGCGGCGACATTGCTCTTGTTCGCCCTGCCTGGCTCGACGTACATCTACCAAGGCGAAGAACTGGGGCTGCTCGAGGTCGCGGATCTGCCGGTTGACCAGTTGCAGGATCCGATTTGGGAGCGCAATCTCGGCACCTTGAAGGGCAGAGACGGAGTTCGCGTCCCGATCCCGTGGACGAGCACTGGGACGTCGTTCGGATTCGGCAGTAACGGAGCGCACCTGCCGCAACCAGACTGGTTCGCGGATTACGCCGTCGATGTTCAAGACGGAGTGGCGGGATCGACGCTCGAGATGTACCGAGACGCGTTAGCCGTGCGCAAGCGTGTGATCGGGGGCGAGGAACTCGACTGGCTCGAATCGCCGTCGACCGACGTGGTGTATTTCACGCGCGGCAACGGGTGGAAATGCATCACGAACTTCGGGGACACCGACGTTGAACTTCCCGACGGCGACGTCATTATGGCGAGTTCTCCACTCCCGGGAAGGATGCTTCCGGGCAACACGACGGTGTGGCTCGCGGTCTCCGAGTAGTCGCCCTCGCGGACGCTTGACACCTTTACTTCCATCATGAAAGTATGTGGAACAGCGATCATCGTCGGTCGTCGATCCAACCGCTAGGAATCGCCGTGACCCACTTTCAGGCTGTCCATCACCTCTCGATTGACGGCGTGTCGCTCGTTGTTGACACATCGACCGGCACACCCGCAATCCTGCACTGGGGAAGCGACCTCGGCTCGACAGCCGGGCAGCAGGCACACGTGCTTCTTCGGGACGGAGTGCCGCAATCCGGCCTCGACGCGTTCTACGAGCCGGGTCTCTGGCGGGAGAACGCTCGGGGTTTCCTGGGGCGACCAGCTGTGCTCGGCCACCGGGCCGGACTCGACTGGACGCAGAAATTCGAGATCGTCGATGTCGAGGCCACTGGCTCGTCGCTCCGCGTCGTCTCTGAAGATTCTGCGGCGGGCATCCGCGTTGCCATTAGCTTCGACCTGCAGACAGGCGGAGTCATTCTGATTCGGCAGGAACTGACCAATCTTGGATCCGACGCGTTCATTCTCAATGAACTCACCACGTGGTTGCCCCTTGCCGACCATGTCGCTGAAACCATGGATTTCACCGGACGGTGGCCCAAGGAGCGTCAACCGCAGCGGCGGGAGATCGAAGTGGGCATGTGGTCGCGGGAGATCCGCGAGGGGCGAAGCGGTCACGACCACACGATTGTCCAGCTGGCGATGACGACGGGCGCGAACTACTCATCGGGGTCGGTGTGGAGCGCCGGATTGCTCTGGAGCGGAAATACGCAGCATTTCGTCGAACGGCTTCCCACCGGCGCCACGTCGCTCGGGGCGGGAGAGCTGCTGCTGCCGGGGGAAGCCGTGCTCGAAGCCGGTGAAACCTATGCCGCTCCGCCGGTGGCCGCCACCTTCTCCGATGCCGGCATCGATGGGATGACTGACCGCTACTACCGGTGGCTTCGTGCGCGCCCCGAACACCCGACGAACATCTCGCCGCGACCGCTTACCCTCAACGTGTGGGAAGCGGTTTACTTCGATCACAGTCTCGAAAAGCTCGGCGACCTCGTCGACGTAGCCAGCGAGGTCGGAGTCGAGCGCTTCGTGCTCGATGACGGTTGGTTCCTCGGCCGCCGCGACGATCACGCGGGCCTCGGCGACTGGGTGGTTGATGAGGCTGTCTGGCCAGAAGGACTTTCTCCGCTCATCGACCGGGTCAAAGCTGCGGGCATGCAATTCGGCCTGTGGTTTGAAGGCGAAATGGTCAACGTCAACTCTGACGTCTATCGCGCCCACCCGGAGTGGATCTTCCAGGCCGGTGGTCGCATTCCGCCGGAGGGGCGGCACCAGCAGGTGCTCGATCTGGGGCATGACGGTGCGTATCAGCACGTGCTCGACCAGACCGACGCGATCCTGACGGAATACGACATCGACTACATCAAATGGGACCACAACCGCACCCTGATCGAGCCTGCACACCTCGGTCGCCCGGGCGTGAGGCGGCAGACCGAGGCCATCTACCGATTGTTCGATGAATTGAAGAAGCGGCATCCGGGGCTGGAGATCGAATCGTGCTCGTCCGGCGGCGGCCGTGTCGATTTGGGTATGGCAATGCACGCCGATAGGTTCTGGTCTTCCGATTCGAACGATGCGTTCGAACGCCAGCAGATCCAGCGCTATACCGGTTTCGCGATTCCACCGGAATTGCTCGGCGCACACATTGGTCCAACGAAATCACACACCACCGGTCGCATCGCTCCGCTGTCGTTCCGGGCCATCACAGCCTTGTTCGGACACGCGGGAATCGAATGGGACATCACGGTCACCACTCCCGAGGAGCGCGCACAGTTGGCGTCGTGGGCCCGGTACTACAAGGCCAAGCGCGAGCTACTGCACTCTGGGCGGATGATCCGAGGCAATCAGCGAGACGACGACACCTTGGTTCACGGCGTGATGGCACACGACGGCTCTGCGGGAGTATTCGCCTACGTGCAACTCATGGCATCCCGCACAGTGCACCCGCCCCGATTCCGGATCGAGGGTCTTGATCGCGCATCGTTTTACCGGGTGAGGGTCGTCGAACCGACCGGCACGCCAGCCGTGATGCAACTCGCTGCACCCGCGTGGATGGCGGGCACCGAGCTCTCCGGCGCGGCGCTTGCAGACATCGGGTTGCGTCCCCCCATGCTGTGGCCAGAGAACGCTATTCTTTTCGAGTTGGAGCGAGTCGCCTAACGACATCGCCGGCGGCCGGTGCTCTGGCCAGACTCGGCTTGCGAGAGGATCACCGCAAATGTCGCCCGCAGATATTTTTGCTCCGAAATCGCGATCGCCCGTTAGCGATATCGCGCGAGAGATCCTGATCCACGGTCCGATACTGCGCAGCGAACTTTCCCGCGCGCTCGGGCTCTCGCCCGCGACGCTCACGCGACTGCTCACCCCCCTCATCGAGCGGGGACTCGTGGTCGAGCAGGTCGAGCCGTCCGACGGTGCTATCGGGCGCCCTGCACGGCCCGTCGACATTCGCACCGAAGCACGTCAATTCGTTGGCATCAAACTCACGGGCGATACTGCCATCGCGGCGCTCACCGACATGCGAGCGAACGAGATCAGACATCTGGAAGTTCCCTTCGCTTCGACCGACGTCGACGACGTCGTCTCTGTCATCGCTGCGATCGTCGATGAGTTCGGGGGTGGCGAGTCGATCGCTGGTCTCGGCATCAGCGTCGGCGGTAGCGTGCTCGACGGTCGAATTGTCAGCCGTGCGCCGTTCTTGGAGTGGGCCGACGTCGATCTCGGTCAGGCCGTCGAAGATCGCGTGCGTGTTTCCACCGCGGTCGAGAACGATCTCGTTGCGCTGACCGCTGCGGTGCACTGGTTCGGCCTCGGACGTGGATTGCGGAACTTCGCCGTGATCACGGTCGGCGCTGGTGTCGGCTATGGCATTGTGTTGAGGGACCGTGTGGTGAAAACCGCCGACACCGGGTTGGGGCTCGGTGGGCACATCCCGCTCGACCGGTCCGGACCGCTGTGCTTTCTCGGGCACCACGGTTGCGCGACGGGAATGCTCACCATTCCGAGCATGTGCTCTCGGGCGGGCGTTCTCCTCGGTCGGTCCGTCGACTATCCCGAATTGCTTTCGCTCGCGGAGGCCGGTGAGCCTGTGGCCGCCGAGATTGTGGTCGAAGCTTGCCGCGCCCTCGGCCTGTTCATCGCGCACGCGGCGAACTTCGCCATGGTGGAGCACGTGATTCTCGCGGGCGAGGGAATCGGGATGCTCAGCGTGGGAGGCGATCAGATGAGGGCCGCAGTTCTCGCGGGTCGAAATGTCGAAGCCGCACCGGTTGGCATCCATGTCGAAGACAGCGGGTTCACAGAGTGGGCGCGAGGCGCCGCCGCAATCGCCATTCAATCCACGCTTGTCGAATTGGCGACGAACGCGGAGTCCTGACCCGACACTCCGGGCAACGCCTCCGCCGCTTACACTGGGCTGGGAGCTCAGGGGAACAATGGTGGATGAAGGTACGTCGGCGCGCGTCGACGCGGTCGAACCGCCTGCGCGAAACAAGTCGCGAAGCATTCGCATCTTCCTCCGCGACATCTTCCTGATTTTTCTTGCCGCCCTCATGATCTCGTTCCTGATCAAGACGTTTCTCGTCCGCTCGTTCTACATTCCGTCGGAGTCGATGGAACAGACCCTCCTGCGCAATGACCGCATCATCGTGAATCAACTGGAGCCGAAACTGATTCCTGTGTCCCACGGCGATATCGTCGTGTTCCGCGACCCGGGAGGTTGGCTTACCGGCGAATCCGCGCCTGAGCAGAATCCGATTGTGGCGGCTCTGGATGCGTTCCTCGCCTTCGTCGGTCTCGCGGCACCCGACAGCAACGATCACCTGATCAAACGAGTGATCGGGCTTCCCGGTGACGTCATCGAGTGTTGCGACGATTTCGGCAGGCTCTCCATCAACGGGGTTCCGATCGAGGAGCCGTACATCACGCTGCCCGACGGTGTGACTAAGGTCACTCGCGATGACTTCGAGGTGACGGTTCCCGACGACGCCTTGTGGGTCATGGGTGACAACCGTTACAACTCCGCCGACTCGGCCTTCCACCGCAACGAACCAACGGGCGGCTTCGTGCCGCTCGAAAACGTCGTCGGCCGCGCCGTCGTGGTCACCTGGCCGGTGAACCGCTGGGAGTGGCTCGACAACTATCCCGGCGTCTACGCTGGGGTCGCCGTTGAAACGACGTCGAAGGACTGACCGTGCCCGCCGACCCCACCCTCGACGTCGAGCGCGAACTCTTCGCGCACGGAGCGCGCTTCGTCATCGGATGCGACGAAGTCGGCCGCGGCGCGATCGCTGGTCCCGTAGCCGTTGGGCTTGCGGCGGTCGGAGCGGATTGCGCGGCGTTGCCACCCGGCATCCGTGACTCGAAGCTTCTCAGCGAGAAACGGCGGGAACACCTCGCTCCGCTCGCGGCCGCTTGGGTCGCCTTCTCTGCGGTGGGACTCGCGAGCGCCGACGAGGTCGACGCCGTCGGCATCATCGCGGCCCTAGGCCTGGCCGGCAAACGCGCTCTCCTCGGGTTGCACAACAACGGGGCGCCGGTGCGCGAGAGCATCGTTCTGCTCGACGGCTCCCACGACTGGCTGTCTCCCGCCCTCGCGAGTCCGCTGAGCATCCGCACCCGGGTGAAGGCCGATCGGGACTGCGGATCGGTGGCCGCAGCGTCTGTCATCGCCAAAGTGCACCGGGACAGCCTGATGATCGCCGCCCATGCGGCCACCCCGGTCTACGAATGGGCGGGCAATAAGGGCTATGCGAGCGTGGGGCATTTCGCCGCAATTCGAGAACACGGGGCCACCGACTTCCACCGCAAGACGTGGTTGAAGTCGGCGCGTGCCGACGACGTCGTCGCTATCGGATAACTCCGCCGACCCCGTCGGAGTAGGCCGTAGACTTGACGCGACATGGACGACGACGAATTCGAAGACTACGACCGCGAGGTCGAACTGGCGCTGTATCGGGAATACCGGGATGTCGTCAGCCAGTTCCGGTTCGTGGTTGAAACCGAACGTCGGTTCTACCTTGCCAACGATGTGACGCTCGTTCGGCAAGACACCGCGCACGACTTCTACTTCGAACTGACCATGCACGACGTCTGGGTGTGGGATGTGTATCGTTCCGACCGCTTCGTGAAATCGGTCCGCGTGCTCACCTTCAAGGATGTCAACGTCGAAGAGCTCTCGTCGAAAGAGCTTGAGTTGCCCAAGGAACTCGCGCTCGACGAGTAGCTCTCGAGACGGCTCCATGATTCGTGGAGTCCGCTGTCTCCTCCTCCCCACCCGGTGGATAGTGCTCGCGCCACACTGACCGCGCAATAACATGCCCCGTCGCAGTCCGTGACCGCGAACATCGGTCGTGGAGGTGCTCATGGCAGCGAAAGACGAGCTCGGCAGGAGGGGCGAACAGCTCGCGGTTGACCATTTGGTCGCCGCGTCCTACACGATCGTCGACCGCAATTGGCGGTGCGCGAGCGGCGAGATCGACATCATTGCGGCAGATGGCACCGAACTCGTATTCGTCGAGGTGAAGACGCGCTCGAGCACTGCATTCGGGCACCCCTTCGAAGCAATCACCACCCGAAAGCTCGCGAGACTGCGAGCACTCGCCGCTGCGTGGTGCCGCGCGCACCCCGGCCACGGCGCGCGCGTGCGGATCGATGCTGTCAGCGTGATCGCACCGCCAGGGGTTCAGCCGGAGATTGAGCACTTGCGGCGCGTGTTCTGATGGCGATCGGTCGCACGAGGTCGGTGGCATTGCTCGGCGTCCGCGGAACCATCGTCGACATCGAAGCCGACATCTCCAGCAATCTTCCGAGCTTCGTCCTCATCGGACTGCCCGACGCCGCACTTGGAGAGGCGAAAGATCGGGTGCGCGCGGCAACGACGAACTCCGGCTGTGACCTTCCGGCGCGACGCATCACCGTCAACCTGTCCCCGGCATCGTTGCCCAAGCACGGGTCGGGGTTCGACCTCGCCATCGCCCTCGCCGCTCTCGCGGCGGCCGACAAAGTCAGCACCTCATCAGTCGAACGCACAGTGCATCTCGGCGAACTGAGTCTCGACGGACGTCTGCGCCCTATCGCGGGGGTGTTGCCTGCCGTCGCAGCGGCGGTGGCGGCTGGCGTCGAAATCGTGATGGTACCGATCGCGAACGAGCGAGAGGCTCAGCTCGTACCAGGGATCCGGGTGGTCGGCGTGGCGTCCGTGCGCGACGCTGCCATCTGGCACGGCGGCCAGTTCGATCCGATACCGGTCGAACCGGTAGCCGCCCCCGCGGTGCCGTCACTATCACTCGCCGACCTCGACCTCGCGGATGTCGTCGGCAACGACGACGCCGTCGAGGCGATGCTCGTGGCGGCAGCAGGCGGCCACCACGTGTTCCTGCTCGGTCCTCCCGGGGCAGGTAAGACCATGTTGGCAGCGCGACTCCCAGGAATCCTCCCCGAACTCGACACGGAGGCCGCGCTCGAAGTTGCGTCGGTGCGATCGCTCGCGGGAATGGCAATCGGCGGGGTGCTCGAAACCCGCCCGCCGTGGGAATCCCCGCACCACACCATCACCACCGCGGCTCTCATCGGCGGGGGGAGCGGTCAATTGCGCCCCGGAGCGGCAGCCCGGGCGACTCGTGGCGTGCTCTTTCTCGATGAAGCGCCCGAGTTCACGATGAGCGCCCTCGACGCCCTCCGCCAGCCGCTCGAATCGGGGATCATCAGCATCCATCGAGCGAACGCCATCGCGCATTTTCCGGGCCGCTTTCAACTGGTTCTCGCTGCGAACCCGTGCCCGTGCGGCCAATTCGGCGGGCGGGACACCGCTTGTGTTTGTACACCGCATGTGCGTCGCCGCTACCTTGGTCGGCTGTCCGGTCCGCTTCTCGATCGAGTCGATATCCGCTTTCGAGTTCGTCGAGTGACCTCCGCGGCACTTCGCGTGTGCGGCACCGAACCACGGGTCACGACCGCGGTCGCGAGGGCCCGTGTCGATCGGGCGAGGCGGGCGGCCGCCGAGCGGCTCTCTGATACCCCGTGGCGACGCAATGGCGACGTTCCAGGATCGCTACTGCGAGCTCACCGGCTTCGCCTCCCGCCGACGGCGACAGCTGCCCTCGACCGCGCGCTCGAGCGCGGAGGAATCACCATGCGCGGCTACGACCGAGTCCTTCGGGTGGCGTGGTCGATCGCTGACCTCGCAGAAGAAGCGAAACCAAGCGCAGATCACGTGGGTCAAGCGTTGTATTTGAGAAAGGCGATGGAATCGTGACGATGTTCGGCCTCAAAGAGGCGCCGGTCGCACAGTTCGTGCGCGAAGTAAGCCATGGAGACTTCGATCTCGATCGCGACGCGATCGCCGACCGCTTCGCTCGCGGGGTGATGACCGGGCTCGCTGAGCCCGGCGACGTCGTCGCCGGCGTCATGGTGCGCTCGCTCGGCGCGGCAGCCACCCTCGAGTCGATTGTCGAGCATCGGAGCGCCGACCGATTACGCGCCGACCTCCGCGATCACGGCGTTGCCATCGACGAAGCCGACGTCGACGGGGCCTTAGCTCGGTGGGCTCCTCGACTGACCTCCGCGTCGGCGATGCTCGCATTCCGTCAGGCGACACGATGTGGCGCTCGGCTCATGGTGCCCGCTGACGACGACTGGCCAGCCGGTGTCGACGACTTGGACAATCACGCCCCGGTGGCACTCTGGCGTCGAGGTCGCGATGCGGCGCTCCACGCAACGAGTGCGTCGATAGCGCTGGTGGGCGCACGTGCCGCGACCGGTTACGGCGAACACGTGACGATGGAGAGCGCGGCAGGTCTCGTCGATCGAGGCTACGCGATCGTCTCCGGAGCGGCATACGGCATCGACGGCATGGCACACCGCGCGGCGCTTGCAAGCCACGGCTTCACGGTCGCCGTTCTGGCCGGGGGCGTTGACCGCTTCTACCCGAGCGGCCATGACGCGCTTCTCACACGCATAACTGAGGCCGGCGCTGTCGTTTCCGAACTGCCGTGTGGTGCGAGTCCCACGAAGTGGCGCTTTCTGCAGCGCAACCGGTTGATAGCCGCACTGACGCAGGCGACCGTAGTGCTCGAAGCGGGCTGGCGGTCGGGCTCGTTGAACACCGCCGGTCATGCTTCGACTCTCGGCCGCCCGCTCGGCGCGGTGCCCGGTCCGGTGACGTCGGCGGCATCCGCGGGGTGCCACCGGTTGATTCGCGAATATGACGCGGTGTGTGTGACGAACGCCGACGAAATGGCGGAACTTGCACCGATCGATCAGTTGCCGGTGCGCGCGGATGTTCCGCAGCCATCCCGTCCGCCTGCCGATCACGTGCGGGTGCTCGATGCCATGAGCGATCGATCCGCCCGCAATGTCGACGACATCGCCGGGCGGGCTGGACTCGCCATCGCCGACGTGCAGTCGAGTCTGGGTGCGCTCGAACTCTCCGGATCGGTCACGCAACGCGATCGCGGCTGGGTGCGCTCGCGTGCCTAGCCCAGGTCGAATGAGATGCGTCGACAGCGCGGTCTCCGCGTGACCCGCCCGGGCATCCACAAGGCAAATGCCATCGCGCCGAAGCGTTACGATGCGGCTGTCTGCCTACCGAATGAAGAGCATTTCCTGGTATGTCTGAAGCGGCCACAGATCGTCGGCGACAATTCATGGTGTGCCTCTCACCGGGCGTTGCCAACCGCCGCGAGGATGAGCGGCTCCTTGGGCAAAAGGTACGCACGGTCTGTGGCGGGCACGTTTCGGCGACGTGAAAGCTTCGCTCACGCGCCGACAGGCATAGTGTGAACAGGTGATCCAACTCGGCCAATACCCGCCGCCACTGCGCACGATCGCACATATCAGCGACACTCATTTCTTGGCGGACGGACGAAAGCTCTACGACGCCGTCGATACTGCCGCCAACCTGGAGCGGGTACTAGCCCAATTGGAAGGCTCGGAAATTCGCCCGGACGCCCTCGTGTTCACCGGTGATCTCGCCGATCTGGGGGAGAGTGGCGCCTACCGGGCGCTTCGTTCGTCCGTCGAACCGGTAGCCGACCGGCTGGGCGCCGCTCTCATCTGGGTGATGGGCAATCACGACGAACGCGACAGGTTCGCTGCCGAGTTGTTCGACGAGGCACCGACGGATGCGCCGCAGGACCGCGTGCACGATCTGGATGGTCTCCGTGTCATCGCCCTGGACACATCGGTTCCCGGGTATCACCATGGTTCGCTCTCGGATGCTCAACTCGATTGGTTGCGCGGGGTGCTGTCCGCCCCGACCCGGTACGGGTCTATCATCGCTCTCCACCACCCGCCCATGCCGACGCCGTTGCTCTGGGCCATGGAGATGCTCGAACTGCACGGGCAGGATCGGCTCGCGTCGGTGATCGAGGGCACCGACGTCCGCGGCATTCTCGGCGGTCACCTGCACTATTCCGGGCACAGCACTTTTGCCGGTGTACCAGTCTCGGTGGCGGCCGCGACGTGCTACACCCTCGATCTCAGCGCACAGGGACGACTGCTTTCCGGTGTCGACGGCGGTCACTCAATGACGATCGTGCACGTCTACGACGACCGACTCGTCCATTCGGTTATCCCTATCGGCGCGCATCCGGAGGTCACTGCGTTCTCGAACGAGTACCGCGCTCGAATCGAATCCATGAGCTTCGCCGAACGTCTCGACATGTTCTCGTCGAAGTCGTCGTCGTTCAATGTCATGAACGATGAGGAATAACGTCTTCGGATCGCCTTGATGAACCGCTCAGATCTCGACAGCGCTATCCGAGACTTTATCTCCCATCTCGACGTCGACCGGGGCCTCAGCCAGCACACCGTGCGGTGCTATCGGTCTGACCTGACCGCGCTCAGCAATTTCGTCTCCGCCGCGCGTGTAGCGTCTGCGCTTGGATCCGAGCCGGAACTCCCGGTTCCCGCTGTCTCCGACCTCGGTCTCGAACTGCTGCGGGATTGGCTGTGGGCAAGCTCGCAGGGCGGATTGTCGAAGTCCACCCTCGCGCGACGATCCGCATCGGCTCGCGCATTCACCGCGTGGCTCACGGCGGACGGAAGGGTCGACGTCGATGTCGCTGCTCGACTGCGAGCGCCGAAGCCGGACCAGCATTTGCCCCGCGTGCTCACTCGAGAAGCTATGGAGGCGATTCTCGCCGACCTCACCGAGCGCGCGACGGTGGGCGAGCCATCAGCCGTTCGGGACCTGGCCATCGCCGAACTGCTGTACGCGTCGGCGCTCAGAGTAAGCGAGCTGTGTGGGCTGGATATGGCGGCGATCGACGCGGAGCAGATGACCGTTCGGGTGCTGGGCAAAGGATCGAAAGAGCGGGTAGTGCCGTTCGGCGTGCCGGCTTCACGGGCGCTCAGTCGCTACATCCACGAGGCTCGGCCGCTGCTCGTCGGTTCCGGCACCGCGACGGCGGCAGTGTTTCTCTCTGCGCGTGGTGCGCGGATCGGCCCTCGTGCGGTGTACCGGCTGGTCGCGGGTTTGCTCGAATCGATTCCCGGGTCGGGCCCCGCGGGCCCGCACGTGCTTCGGCACACCGCGGCAACGCACTTGCTCGACGGCGGAGCGGATCTGAGGTCCGTGCAGGAACTCCTCGGGCACGCGAGTCTTGGGACCACGCAGTTGTACACCCACGTGTCCACGGAGCGGCTTCGGGAGAGTTACCGACTCGCTCACCCGCGCGCTTGACCGTCACCGAATCGCGAGCGTGGGCAGCAACACCGCTCGTTCGAGGCTGCCTAAGTAGATCAAGGGCGACACGTATTCCCCGTCTCTGCGTACCCCAACGTGGATGCAGGCAGGGGCGCAATGGCCCGCCACGGCTTCTCCGATAACTTCTCCGGCGCGCACGTGGTCACCCGGTCGCAGCTCGCTTCTCACCGGCTCGAAGCTGGATAGGACGCCGCCAGCGTGCCGGATGGACAACACGGGTCGATCCACAACGAAGCCGCTGAAGAAGACCGTGCCCGGAGCGGGAGCGAGGATCGGCCCGGTCGCGGGTATGTCGATGCCCCGATGACCGGCCGCATAGCGAGTGGCCGGAGCCACGAAACTACGGAGAACTGCCCCGCGCTCGGCGGTCGGCCAGACCCACCGCTGGCGCGCCTCGGGAGCCGCGGTGGAAGCCAACGGCGCCCCGCCCCCGATCACGACAGCGAACGCTACCGAAATGATGACGCTTGCGCGACGAGCGTGACGGCGGGCACCGGGGACCGTCGAGCGGAGAGTCATCCCGACATCCTTCGCGAGCCGCGAACGGGTGCGCGCGGCGCGCGGCTCCTCTGCCAGAAAGACGGCGCCGCAGTGCGATTGTGGGGGAGAAGTTCTGTACCGTCGGTGGTAGGCTCTTCCCTGCATCTCGGTCACCCGAGGTGACTACGCGTGCCTGTTGCGTCTTTTATGACGCGCACCACTCCCACTCAGTCCCGATTCAGTTCGGGCGGGCGTGTGCCGGGCACCAGGATTCGGGCCATCCGGTCGCGAATGAAAACTGAGTGGCAGGCTTCGCCCTGCCAGAAAAGGAGAACGGCTCATGGCCGTCGTCACCATTCGCCAGCTGCTCGACAGCGGCGTTCACTTCGGGCACCAGACCCGCCGTTGGAACCCGAAGATGAAGCGCTTCATTCTGACCGAGCGCTCGGGCAGTCACATTATTGATCTGCAGCAGTCGCTCGCTCACATCGACAAGACCTACGACTACGTCAAGGAGACGGTCGCCCACGGTGGCACCATTCTTTTCGTCGGAACGAAGAAGCAAGCGCAGGGCGCCATCGCCGAACAGGCCACGCGTGTCGGCCAGCCGTACGTGAACCAGCGTTGGCTCGGTGGGCTCCTCACCAACTTCCAGACGGTCTCCAAGCGTCTCGCACGCATGAAAGAGCTCGAAGAAGTCGACTTCGACGACACCACGCGCGGCTACACGAAGAAAGAGCTCCTCATCCAGCGCCGCGAACTCGTGAAGCTGCAGAAGAGCCTTGGCGGTATTCGTAACCTCACGAAGACCCCGTCGGCTATCTGGATCGTCGACACCAAGAAGGAGCACCTCGCCATCGACGAGGCGCACAAACTCGGTATCCCGGTCATCGCGATCCTTGACACCAACTGCGACCCCGATGAGGTGCAGTACCCGATTCCGGGCAACGACGACGCCATCCGCTCGGTCGGACTGCTCACGCGCATCATCGCCGACGCCGCAGCCGAGGGCCTGATCCAGCGTCACCAGAAGCCGGAAGAAGGCGACGAGGTCGAGCCTCTCGCCGCGTGGGAGGCAGAACTCCTCCACGCGTCCGAAGAGCCCTCAGAGGCACCCGCAGCCGACGCGGAACCAGCTGTTGCGGATGACGCACCGGCAGCTGAGACCACCGAGGCAGCCGAGACCACCGACGCCCCGGTCGCGGCCGCCGCGACTACCACGAAGTAAGGAACTCTCCGATGGCAGATTTCAGCCTCGCTGACCTGAAGGCCCTGCGCGAACGCTTGGGCACCGGAATGGTCGAAACAAAGAACGCGCTCGTCGAGGCGGGAGGCGACCTCGAGAAGGCGACCGAACTCCTGCGCCTGCGTGGTGCGAAGAGCAATGCTAAGCGTGCCGACCGCTCCACGAGTGAAGGACTCGTCGCTGCGAAGGAAGGAGACGGCTTCACGACCCTCCTCGAGCTCGCGTGTGAAACCGACTTCGTCGCGAAGAGTGACAAATTCGTCGCGCTCGGCAACGTCGTGCTCGACGCGGTCGTTGCTGCTGGCGCCACGAACGTCGACGAGGCGCTCGCTGCAGACGCCGGGGGAAAGACTGTTGCCGATGTCATCAATGATGAAGCTGCAATCCTCGGAGAGAAGATCGAACTGCGCCGCGTGAGCGCGCTCAGCGGCGACAGCTTCGCGGTCTACCTTCACAAGACGAGCCAGGATCTTCCGCCGCAGGTCGGCGTCGTTGTCGCATATTCCGGCGACGATGCAGCCACCGCACGCAGCATCGCGCAGCACATCTCGTTCGCCGACCCGCAATATCTCAGCCGTGACGATGTCCCGGCCGAGGCTGTCGAGAACGAGCGTCGTATCGTCGAAGAGATCACCCGCGCCGAGGGCAAGCCGGAAGCGGCTCTCCCGAAGATCATCGAAGGACGTCTCGGTGCGTTCTACAAGCAAGTCGCACTGCTCGATCAGGCCTACGCTCGCGACGACAAGAAATCCGTCGCCCAGGTGGTGGCCGACGCTGGCGTGATCGTGAAGGGCTTCGCCCGGTTCAAGGTCGGCGCTTAGCACCATTCAGGCGAGAAGGCTCGAGACGATGTCTTGAGCCTTCTCGCTCGTTAACGAGTCAGTCTCCGTGGCAGCGGCGGTTCGGGCACCCCGCGGTCGGCACTGCGGCCGGAACCGAATATCCTTGATCGAGCCACAAGCGAGGGAGACATGATGACCGAAAACCGCAAGCGCCGCGTTCTGCTGAAACTATCGGGCGAAGCATTCGGCGGTGGTTCTCTCGGGGTCAATCCCGACGTCGTCAGTGCACTAGCCAAGGAGATTGCGCTTGCTGCTCAAGAGGTCGAAGTCGCCATCGTTGT
>JANOYC010000016.1:0-2497 GCA_031428675.1 Microbacteriaceae bacterium
CGCTGACACAGCTGACTCCGATGACACCGCTGACAACCGATGACACCGCTGACACCCACAAAAAAGACGGTGGGCGGATCCCGAAGGAACCGCCCACCGCCTTAGCGACCTGAGGGTCTGGACTTAGAAGTCCATGCCACCCGAGGGGTCTCCACCCATCTGCGGCTGAGCCTTCTCGGGCTTGTCAGCAACGACGGCCTCGGTCGTGAGGAAGAGGCCAGCGATCGACGCTGCGTTGAGCAGCGCGGAACGGGTCACCTTGACCGGGTCGTTGATGCCGGCTGCCAGCATGTCCACGTACTCGCCGGTCGCGGCGTTGAGGCCCTGACCGGTCGGGAGGTGGCGCACCTTGTCGGCCACAACGCCGGGCTCGAGGCCCGCGTTGAGGGCGATCTGCTTGAGTGGAGCGTCGATGGCAACGCGCACGATGTTCGCACCCGTCGCCTCGTCGCCGGTCAGCGAGGTGAGAGCGTCGCTCTCGAACGCAACCTTGCCAGCCTGGATGAGCGCGACGCCACCACCGGCGACGATGCCCTCTTCGACAGCAGCCTTCGCGTTGCGAACGGCGTCCTCGATGCGGTGCTTGCGCTCCTTGAGCTCGACCTCGGTCGCGGCTCCGGCCTTGATGACCGCAACGCCACCGGCGAGCTTCGCGAGGCGCTCCTGGAGCTTCTCGCGGTCGTAGTCGCTGTCAGTGTTCTCGATCTCGGCGCGGATCTGACGAACGCGACCGGCGATGAGGTCGGCCTCGCCGGCACCCTCGATGATCGTGGTCTCGTCCTTCGTGACGACGATCTTGCGAGCGCGGCCCAACAGGTCGAGGGTGGCGTTCTCGAGCTTGAGTCCGACCTCCTCGGCGATGACCTGACCACCGGTGAGGATGGCGATGTCCTGCAGCTGCGCCTTACGGCGGTCGCCGAAGCCGGGGGCCTTGACGGCTACCGACTTGAAGATGCCGCGGATCTTGTTGACGACGAGGGTTGCGAGAGCCTCACCCTCGATGTCCTCGGCGATGATGAGCAACTGCTTGCCCGACTGGATGACCTGGTCGACGATGGGAAGCAGATCCTTGATGTTCGAGATCTTCGAGTTGGCGATAAGGATGTACGGGTCTTCGAAGACCGCTTCCTGGCGCTCCGGGTCGGTGACGAAGTAGGGGTTGATGAAACCCTTGTCGAAGCGCATACCTTCGGTGAGCTCAAGCTCGGTGCCGAACGTGTTCGACTCCTCAACGGTGACGACACCTTCCTTGCCGACCTTGTCGATCGCCTCGGCGATCAGTGCGCCGATTTCGGGGTCACCCGCAGAGATGGATGCGGTGGCCGCGATCTCTTCCTTGGTCTCGACCTCTTTCGCCTGAGCGACGAGCGCTTCGGTCACGGCCGCGACGGCCTTCTCGATGCCGCGCTTGAGGCTGATCGGGTCAGCGCCGGCTGCGACGTTGCGCAGGCCTTCGCGAACGAGCGCCTGTGCGAGCACCACCGAGGTGGTCGTTCCGTCGCCAGCGACGTCATCCGTCTTCTTGGCAACTTCCTTGACCAGCTCAGCGCCGATCTTCTCGAACGGGTCGTCGAGTTCGATTTCCTTGGCGATGGACACACCGTCGTTCGTGATGGTGGGTGCGCCCCACTTCTTCTCGAGAACGACGTTGCGGCCGCGTGGGCCAAGCGTCACCTTGACTGCGTCAGCCAGAATGTTGAGGCCGCGCTCGAGGCCACGACGGGCCTCTTCGTTGAAAGCAATGATCTTTGCCATGTGTGTTTCTCGTCCCTCCCGGACGTCTTCCAAGCATTGGATTTAGCACTCAGCCTAAGCGAGTGCCAGAGACAATATTGGCACTCTGCACAAGGGAGTGCAAGCCGAGCGGAGGAGGTGGCAGCAGCGGTGCGCGTCAACCAGCTGGCGCGAGGAACTCCGCGCTGCCCGACACTGGCACGAGTTCGATCCAACTGTTGCCCGGCGCAAGTCGAATCGTCACTCCGTTGTCGTCGACGATGCGGATGAGCTCTTCCTTCGACGCCTTCGACCAGAGCCCGTGCACGGTCTTGCCGGCGCTGGAGACCCACGCCTCGCCCCCGCCGATCAGCTCGGTCTTCGGCACGCCCCCGTCGTTGGATACCGGAACGCGGATGACAACGACGTTGACAGCCTTGAGCTGTGCGCCCGAACGGTCGGTGTCGACGACTCCCGCTTGCGATCGCAACCAGACGCCCTGCCCCGCGTCGAATATCCAGGACGGTGCGCCGAGGTTTCCGAAGCGGAGATTGATCGACGACGTCGGGGAGCCGTCTTTCGCCGCGGTCGACGAAGCGGCGTCGACCGCGAAAGCGAAGTGCTGCCGAGGCGCGGCGAGGTCGCCGTGTTCGCCGATCAGTTGTTGCGCGCGCACGATCACGTTGTGCGGTGCGGCCCTGGACGTATCGCGATAGAACGTCGCCGCGGTGGCCGCTTGCCCGTGGATGGCGTTGTAGACCGGGGTCTGCTGCATGAGAGCGAC
>JANOYC010000017.1:0-17783 GCA_031428675.1 Microbacteriaceae bacterium
CCCACCCCCCCCCCCCCCCCCCCCCCCCCCCCCCCCCCCCCCCAAGTTGCCCCCCCCACCCCCCCCCCCCCCCCACCAAACTGGGCAAATGGAGGGTGACGGGGCGCGTAGGATGGCGGCTCCGCGCGCGATGGGGAGGACGAGATGGCCAGCATCGACGACGAAGCAGTGACCGACGACGCAGCAGCCGCGACCTCGTCCCGGAGCACACCCGCGCTTTCGTCGCAGACCACACCCCCGCCCACCCCGCAACTCACACCCCCGCCCACGGGAGCACGCACCTTCGCTCAAGTTCTCGTGAACACGGCGGTCGCCAACGTCACGACGAGTTTCCTCTGGTTCGCCCTGACGTTCTGGGTTTACCTGGAGACGCGCTCGGTGCTTGCCACCGGCATCATCGGCGGCGCATACATGCTGCTCGTCGCCGTTTTCTCGATGGCGTTCGGCACCGTCGTCGACCGGCATCGCAAGCACGCGGTGATGGTGTTCGCCGGCTCGGTCACCCTGGTCGCGTTCGGCATCAGCGCCACGCTGTATTTCGTGTTTCCCGAGTCCACGCTGCTCAACATGGCTGGGCCGATGTTCTGGTTGTTCAGCGGAATCATCCTGTTCGGCGCGGTTATCGAGAACATGCGCAACATCGCCTTATCCACGGTCGTCACGCTGCTCATTCCCGCCGAACGGCACGCAAACGCCAACGGGCTCGTCGGCACGGTGCAGGGTCTCGCATTTATGGTGACGAGTGTCTTCAGCGGGCTCGCGATCGGGCTGCTGGGCATGGGGTGGACGCTCATCATCGCAATCGCCCTGTCGGCGGCGGCGCTCTTGCACCTGCTGTTTCTCCGGATCCCCGAGGAACAGCCAATTCCGGATGGCGGACGACGCCCGTTGATCGATCTCCGCGGCAGCGTCACGGCGGTACGCGCAGCGACCGGGCTCTTCGCGCTGATAATCTTCTCGACTTTCAACAACTTCATCGGCGGCGTCTACATGGCGCTCATGGATCCGTATGGGCTTGAGCTCTTTCCCGTCGAAGCGTGGGGAATCGTGCTCGGCGTCTCCTCCACCGGGTTCATCATCGGCGGCCTGCTGATCGCACGGTTCGGCCTCGGGAAAAATCCGATCCGCACCATGCTCGCGCTGGTCATCCTGATGGGAATTCTCGGAGCCCTGTTCACGATCCGTGAATGGTGGTGGCTCTACGCAGCCGGCATCTGGGTCTACATGACCCTCATCCCTGCGGTCGAGGCGGCCGAGCAAACCGTAATTCAGAAGGTGGTGCCGTTCCGTGAGCAGGGCCGCGTGTTCGGGTTCGCCGCGGCGTTCGAGTCAGCGGCAGCCCCCATCACCGCATTCCTCATCGCGCCGATCGCCGAGTTCTTCATCATCCCGTTCATGTCTTCGGATGCCGGCCGCTCCAGTCTCGGCTGGCTATTAGGAGACGGCGTCGCGCGGGGCATCGCGCTCGTGTTCCTCGTCGCGGGTGTCGTGATGACGCTCGCCGCCGTCGGCGCGTTCTTTACGGCGTCGTACCGCCGCATCTCTGAGCAGTACCTCAACCAGCTCGAATCCGTTCCGGCGGAAGACACGGGCGACTCAACGACCAAGGCGCAGCTGCGGCGCTGACTCTATTCCGGATGCTGGCTGTGGTCTTCGACGTCGGGCTCTGCCCGCACCACGTCAGCGATTTCTTCCTCCGGACGCGGGGCGACGGTCTGGTCGTCCTCGAGCTCGGGCACCGACGACTCATCCGGGCCGGGAATGTGGTGCGGGTGTGAATTCTCGGACGGGACAGTCACTGCTAATCCTTTGATCGATGACAGTCTCAGCGTAGGCGTGCTGCGACTGCGCGGCCACAATTCGCACATGTACACCCCGACTTGCCCAGTTTCGTCGCGAAATCCCCGTCGCGCGCGACCGAAGTGGGCAAGTGGGGGAATCGGCCTCGCCAACGGCTCCCCCCTTCCTCGACTTGCCCACTTTGGTCGCGAAATCACGGTTCCACGCGACCATTGTGGGCAAGTCGAGGAAGGGGTGGCCGGGATCGCGGTTTAGCGACCCTCGTACTCCGCCAACACCTCGAGTTTGGCGGCAGAGGCCGAAGTCGAGTCGAATTCGTAGCCGATCCACTCCCGCGCGAGACGGCGAGCGAGTTCCAGACCGAGGACGCGCTGGCCCATCGTGAGTATCTGGCAGTCGTTCGATAAGATCGAGCGCTCAACCGAGAACGAATCGTGCGCCGGGGTTGCACGAATGCCATCCACCTTGTTCGCCGCGACGGCGACGCCGATTCCGGTGCCGCAAAACAGGATCGCCCGATCTGCTTTGCCCTCCATGATGAGTTCACCGGCCGCGATCCCGACAAACGGATACGGCTTATGGAACGCCTGCGGGTCGTCTGTGCGATTTACTCCGATGTCGAGAACTTCGCTCACACGGGGATCTGCCTCGAGGTCGGCGAGGATCTGATTTTTGTAGTCGACACCAGCTTCGTCGGAGCCAACGATAATTCGGAGATTCATGAGTGTTCTTCCTGAGTAGAGGAGTGGATGAGGTGGTGCCCAATGGCGGTCACTATGAGTCCCATAGAGGTGGCGCCGGGGTCGGGAGTGCCGAGGCTCTTATCGGCCAAGGGCCGTGCGCGACCCTTCTTCGGCACCAGAGACGCGGTGTCTTTCGCAGCCTGCGTCGCAACGGCGGCCGCTGCAATCCAGGCATCGGTGAGCGAATCACCGTCGTGGATGCGTTCATTGAGGGTCGTCGCGAACGGCACAATGGCGTCCATCATCGTCTTATCGCCCGGTTCCGCTTTTCCGAGCTCGATGAGGCGCGCCGAAAAGGCGTTGACGCCGACCCCGATCTGCGCTGCGGACGCCCGCTCGGCGTTCCCGAACGTCTCCCCGAGTGCCCGCAATCCCGCTCCCCACAACACGCCGGACGTTCCCCCGGCACGATCTCCCCAAGCGTCTCCGGCGGCGGCCAAAGTGGATTCGGCACCAGCGCCGTGTTGCACCGCGTCTGCTGCGGCGGCATAGGCTGCATCGATCCCGCGCACCATACCTCTGCCGTGATCGCCGTCGCCCGCGATGGCGTCGAGGTCGCCGAGCATGGACTCGGCGTCATGGAGCGTTGCACGAACAACACCAAGCGCTGCGAGGCAATTCTCGGCGAAGTCGCGTGATTCCTGGGTGGATGCAGCCAGCGCTACGACAGCGGCAATGGTTTCACTCTCCGCTGCTGCGGGACCGGTTGTCGACGCGATGGATCCCCGCCGGAATGCTGGCGTCTCCGCGGGAGCGAGCCACATCCTCTCGAGTTCGTCGTCAAGCCACGTCACGGTCAGCGAGACGCCAGCCATGTCGAGGCTGGTGACCAGTTCCCCCACCTCGGGAGCGACGAGCGTGTAGCCGACCTCGCGCAGTAGCGCGGCGACCGTGCGCCAGAGAACGAAAAGCTCTTCGAGCTTGCTCGATCCCAACCCGTTGAGGAGCACGGCGATCCGGGTGCTTGCGCCTTCGGGCGTTTCGGCGAGGACACGCTGAACTAGTTCGGTGCCCAGCTCCGCCGCGGTGGGCATAGCCGTGTCGTGGAGTCCAGGTTCCCCGTGGATGCCGAGACCAAGCGCCATCGAACCCTTCTCAAGGGAGAACAGACGGTCGTCGGCGCCCGGGAACGTGCAACCTTGGAACGCTGTGCCGATAGTGCGCGTGTTGGCGTTCGCCTTGCGTCCGAGTCGAACGACCTCGGCAAGGCTCTCGCCTGCCTCAGCCGCGGCTCCCATCACCTTGAAAACGGTGAAATCACCGGCGATTCCCCGTCGTTTCTCGATCTCGTCGACGGAGGCGCTTGCAATGTCATCCGTCACGATCACGTTCTCGACGCTGATTCCTTCGGCGGCCAGTCGCTCGGATGCCATGCCGAAATTCATGACATCGCCGGCGTAATTGCCATAGGTGAAAACCACTCCCGCACCCGCGTCAGCCGCCTTCGCTACCGAGTACGCCTGTTGCGCCGACGGCGACGTGAAGATGTTCCCTACCACGGCTCCGGTGGCGAAGCCGGCGCCGACAATGCCGGCGAAGGCCGGGTAGTGCCCCGAACCGCCGCCAGCAAGCACCGCCACTCTTGGTGAGGCGGAACGCGTTCGGCGCACTACGCCACCGGAAACCTGCCGAACGAGAGCCGAATGGGCGTCGCAGAAACCGGCAAGCGCTTCGTCGGCGAAATCTGCCGGGTCGTTGAAGAGTCGAGTCATGGTGCTCAGCTTTCTGGCTGAGGGCGCGAAGCCCTCGAGGCTTAGTGGATGTGGCTTCCGCCGTTGATGTCGACGGTGGTGCCGGTCAAGTAGCTGGCATCCTCGCTCGCCAAAAACGTGATCACGGCGGCAACTTCTTCGGCAGAGGCCGTGCGCCCAACAGGAATGTCAGCGGCAATGGCGGCTTCGATCTGGGGAGTGGACCCCACTCGGATGTCGGTGTCGACGGCGCCGGGAGTGACTGCGTTCACGGTCACCCCGCTGCTGCCAAGCTCACGGGCAAGTGCTTTCGTGAATCCCAGAATCGCCGCCTTAGCCGCCGAATATGGCACCTTTCCGAACACGCCACCACCGCGTTGCGCCGACACCGACGACATGTTCACTATGCGACCCCACTGGTTCTCGATCATGTCGGGCAGGAATGCGCGACTCACCAAGTAGGTGCCCGTGGCATTGACCGCCATGATTTTGTTCCACAAATCCAGACTCGTCTCGAGGAACGGCACCGGCGACGTGATGCCCGCGATGTTCGCGAGTGCCCCGACAACCGGGAGTCGCCCGGCCGACACTTCGGCGGCTACCGCCGAGTGGGCCGCGAGAACCGATCCCTCGTCGGAGACGTCTACCCGATGACCGAATGCGGGTACACCGAATTCATTGGCGATGTTGGCTGCGACCGCCGCGGATTGTGCGCCGTCGAGGTCGAGGATGACTATGGCCCATCCCTCGCGGGCGAACCGACGCGCGGTCGTGATGCCGATGCCCCGTTCTGAGGTCGCGCCGGTAAGGACGGCGGTGCGCTGGATCGTACTGGTCATGATTCTCCTGACAGGATTGTTGTGCGTAAAAGGGCGATTGCTGACGACACTCCGATGAGAGCGGAGATGAGGGATGCGGCGCGCGCCGCCGCCGATGGACGTTCAGGATTTTCGATGTCGCGAGTTTCGAGTTCGAGCGAAAAGTGACCCGTGTAGTTGGAAGCAGCTAGTGCTCGGAGGCCACCGGCGAAGTCGGCCGACCCGTTCCCGATGCTGAGGTGGATGTTGCCGGGAACTGCATCACGGAGGTGAACGTGGGCGATCTTGCCCGCGAAACGATCCACGTAATCGGCGGGGTCACCTCCGGACGCCGTGATGTGGCTGAAGTCCATGACGAGCCGGACTCCCGAACCCTCGAGCCGAGCGGTGAGTTGCTCCGCTCTTTCGGTGTTCCAACACAGCCGGAAGAAGTGGAGGGATTCTGTCCAGATCTCGACGCCGAACGCAGCCGCCGATTTTGCAGCAGTCACTAACTCCGATGCGACCGTGTCGAGATCCTCGTCGAGGCTTCTGATCGGCTTGTGATCAATCGCCCCGCAGGGAAGGACGAGCGCTTCGGCTTCCACCGCGGCCGTAAGACTCAGCAACATATCGAGGTGCGCAGCCCTCGATGCCCGCTCCTCTTCCGTGAGGACGCGATTGAGGTCCCCGATGTCGCCGTTCACTGAGCGCACACGTAGGCCAGATTTCTTCACCGTCGCTGCAACTTTGTCGACCGCCGTGGCGTCGAGCACGAACGGGACGTGGTCGCATACTCCGGGAAGGGCGCCGAGATCGATCTCCGTGAATCCCGTGTCGCGAATCGTCTGTAACGCCGTAGCGAGATCTTGGTGCCGAAAGCTGATAGACGAGCAGCCCAAGCGAGAGTGAAACATCGTCATTGATCCTCCGAAAGTCATCGACCCGGTGTAGGCGTCGTAAACACAGGATACGAATTTCTTTGTCGACAGTCAACATTGATTTGTCGCCAGTTGACACGCGTCGCCTCGAAGGCGAGGATTTGAGGGCGGCACAACCATCGTTGGCCGCCCGCGCGCCTGCTCGCTGGCGCTAGTTGCCGTCCCGATAGGATCGACCGTTGACAGCTCAATGTTGACGACTGGTGTAATTCGAAGGAGTTATTCATGAGCGCACCGGCATCTCTCCTCCGGCTTGAGCGCACGAGCTTGCGCCAGCAAGCGCTCGACGCCCTTCGCCGTGCGATTTCCGTCGGCGAACTACCGCCAGGAACTCACCTCGTGGAGACCGAACTTTCAGAAATGCTGAAGATAAGCAGAGGCACGCTGCGGGAAGCACTGCGCGAACTGCAACAGGAAGGCCTCGTCTCGGCAGGATCGCGAGGGCGCCTCAGCGTGCGCAATATTGACGCCAAAGAGATTCGCGATGTCTTCGCCGTGCGCGGCGCATTGGAATCACTGGCAGCCGCCACGCTGAGTACGACCTCCGACCAGACGGATATTGTTGCAGAGCTGCGCGCCGCCGTCGACAACATGGATCGCGCTGCACACGGGGATTTGGAGTCGCGCATCGAGTCTGACCTCGACTTTCACCGCACGCTGTGCCGCCTAGCCGGCAACGAAACTCTCTCCCGATCGTGGCAGGCGCTCGAGGGAACCATCCGGATGTCGATCATGTTCGCTGGCGCGGAGCGCGCTATCACCAACATGGGAGTCAACCGCCATAGCGAAATCGTCGATGCAATCGCTTCGGGCGACGCCGAAAGAGCGAGCGCGACGATCGAGGCGCACATGCACGAGGCCGCGTCGAAGCTTATCTCCTAGAAAGTTCGCCCCACCTCGCCTAGGTCGTAGAAGTCCGTGATGTGCCTCTGCATCAACTGCGCCGCGACCTCCGGGTCCCGCTGCCGAATAGCCGCCAGCAGGTCCCGGTGTTCCTGACGCACTGTCTCGGCAGTCGAACGCCAATCATCGAGTCGCGCATAGGCTTCGACCATTTGTCGATTGATTGCTGTTCGCAGCGATTGCATGAGGTGTGCGGTGAGAGCGTTTCCGGTTGATTCGGCAATGCGCACGTGGAATGCGGAATCGAGTCGATTGAAGTCGGCGGTCGTCACTGCGGGGTCATCCATGATGTCCAAAATTTCAGCGAGGTCATCGCAATGAGCCGGTGTCGCGCGAAGCGACGCCTCTCTCGCGCTCCAGGTTTCCAGCGCGAGCCTCGTCTCGAGAACATCCGTCTGGTCGAATTGTCCAAGCGCCAACTGGAGTTTGAGAAGGTTGACGAAACCGGCACCGGGTGTGCCGACCAGAGCGGCACCCCCATCAGCTCCCCCTCCTCGGCGGATGTCGACCAGGCCGAGGGCCTCGAGAACCCGTAGCGATTCACGCAGCGACGGCCGCGAAACACCGAGTTGCACCGCGAAGTCGCGTTCGCTGGGAAGGTGGTCGCCAGCGGCCAGCCTGCCGTCGAGAATGCGTTCCTCGATCTGAGCCATGACTTGTTCATAGGTTCGGATGCGTTGGACGGGCTCCCACCCACCGGCTGTCGACATGAGAGAACTCCAGGTCTCGGAAAATTCAGCGTAAGCGAGTTCCAGCGTAGGCCGAGGTCGGAAGGTCAGGCCGAGGCGACTGATTCAGCGCGGAATTGCGCCTCCAGTTCCTTGCGCACCCGCACGGCAAGGAGGGTCTCATCGACAGCAATATCGTCCCACGATACCGTGCGGTCTTTAGGCACGTCGCGGATGAGCTTGGCCCCGTGCGCCAGACCAAGCGGAAGCGCGTTGTTCGCGAGCGAAAGATGCGCCGGGGCGAGCTTTCCGAACACTGTGTATCCGCCTTCGCCGTCAAGCGTGTCTCCAGCCCGAAGGTCTTTCTTGGCGGTGGATACGACGTCTCCCCGGAAGCCGGTCGCACTACCGGTCGCCTCACCACGGAGTACCGCCGACGCCACGCTCACCCCGAGTTCGAGCCCGATCATGTGGTACGGGCGGTAAAGCGAACCGTAGCGCCCGGTGGCATCGGTGAGGACTCCGTACTCGGCGAAGCACTGTGCCGCATAGTCAGTCTTCGCTTCGAAAGTGACGTATACGCCCCATCGGAGGTTTCTTTCTACCTCTCTGCCGTCACGGTGCAGGCTTGACGCGATCTCGACCGTTCCGCGCCTCGTCAGGCTCCCACCGAGCGATCGCTCCCGATACACGGTTGGCAAGTCATCCACCCCGGCTGGAGGAAATAGGAGCCCTTCTTCTTGCGGGATGAGACCAGTTCCGTTGGCGACGGCCGCCATCTCGATCGCTGACTTGGTGCCGTCGAGAAATGAGTTGAACATCTTGGGGTTGAAGTCGCCGGTGGCCAGCTGCTCGGCCGAGAAACCGTAATAGTCCCAGACGGTGTCGGGGGTGGAGTAGTTGTACTCGGGAAGGTACTTGGTTCCCTTTCCCGCGGCGACGATGTCGAATCCGACGGTGCGGCACCAGTCGACAAGTTCGCAGATCAGTGCTGGCTGGTCACCGTACGCCATGGAGTAGACCACTCCGGCGGCCGCAGCGCGCCGCTGCAGGATCGGCCCGACCATGCAATCAGCCTCGACGTTGACCATGACGACATGTTTGCCGTTTTCGATGCTGGTGAGGGCGTGGTAGGTGCCGACGATCGGGTTGCCGGTGATCTCGAGGATGACCTCGACCTCCGGCAAGCGCATGAGATCGTCTGCGCTGTCGATGACCGCCGTCCCGCCGGTGCGGAGTGCTTCCGCGAGTGACGAGGCAGCGTAGCGCTCCTCGGGCCAACCTGTGCGCCTCATCGCGTCTCGGGCCTTGGGTACGTTGATGTCCGCGACGCCCACCACGTGGATTCCCTCGGTATGGAGTGCTTGCGTGAGAAACATCGAAGCGAACTTTCCCGCACCGATCACGCCAACGCGGATCGGGCCGCTGGTCTCGGTTCGGCGCTGCAGTAGCGAATACAGGTTCACGACGACTCCTTCGTGGGCGTTGCCCGGTAGCGTGTGGGTGCCACCCACCGTAGGTCAAATGGTATGACCAAGGTCAGTGTGCCGAATGGTTCGCCCATTCGTCAAGTGGGAGGCTCGAACAAGCGTGTATCCGTGGCCGAACCTTCACGATCTCGACGCGAGTGAACGCGGGAACGCCAGCCGATCAATGCGGCCCCAGCCACCAGCGACAGCGCGGACCCGGCCAACACACCTAATGCGCCCTGGTCCATCAATTCCGGCGATTCTGCGAAAGCCAGCTGATTCATCAGTAGCGCGACGGTGAACCCAAGACCGCCGGTGACCGCGAGAGCAAGTAAGTCCCACACCGACATCGGGTGGCCGCCCGTCCTGCGCGCGACCCGGGCACCGATCAACCCGCCCACGGTGATCCCGATCGCCTTACCTACAGGTAGCGCAATCGCCAATCCGACGAACACGGGGCCTAGTGACTGGGCCTGCGGCAGCGGCACGAGGGCAGCGGTGAATGCGAAGAGCGGCAGGATGACGCCATTCGACCACGGAACCAAATGATGGGCCAATCGGCGTCCGTGCGAACCGCGCATAACGAGACCGAGTCCCACCCCCGTAAGTGTCGGGTGAATGCCCGACTGCACCACGAAGTACCACGCGACCACGGCGACTGCCGCCATCAACAGCCCCACTGGCAGCGGGCGGAGGTGAAGCATTCGGCTCAGGAGCCCAAAACAGGCGATGGCGGCGACTGCCCCGGCGACCGCCGGCCCGTTCAGGTCGGTCGAGAACAACAAGGCAATCAGGATGATCCCGATCAGATCATCGAGAACAGCAAGCGCAAGCAGAAAGATGCGCAAACGGGAGGGAAGGCCCGGACCGAAGATCGCAAGTACCCCCAAGGCGAACGCGATGTCGGTAGCCGTGGGGACGGGCCACCCCCTTACCGCCTCCGCCCCCGCGAACAACAGGTAGACAAAAGCGGGGCCAGCGACGCCGCAGACGGCGGCAATGGTGGGCACGAGTGCCTTCCGCACGCTATTGAGCTGACCGTTGGTGAGTTCGTTTTTCAGCTCTGCCGCGACGACGAAGAAGAAAACCACGAGGAGGCAATCGGCGATCCAATGGCCTAGCGAAAAATCGAGTCCGAGATCCGACGGGCCGAAATGCGACATTTTGACGTCGACAACAACGCTACGCAACGGGCTGTTCGCCAGGCCGAGGCCGAGCGCGGCCGCCGCCAACAGGAGAACCGCTGAATGGCGATCCGAGCGAAAAATCGGCACGAAGTGGGTGCGGATGACTCGTATCATCGGTGACTCCGGCGGCAAGGTCGAGCCGGCGACGCGTGCAGTGACATGTGACGCTCCTTTGCGTGGATGGTGATATCGTACGTTAACTGTCGACGGTTCTATTGTTGACAATGAAACAAGCTTGTGTTTCGATGATTCACGGCTGGCGGGGTGAATCGTCGGCGCTTTTGTCCGTACGTTGCCGCGTTCACCCGCGCGCCAAGTTCGAATATCGAAATCGCGTTTTGTAAACAAAGTGGTATCGGTTACACTTTACCCAAAGGCCGGATTCGAATCGGGCTTTGCACGAACATCCATCGCAAAGGAGCGACCATTACAACGCCATCATGGGTCGACCGCACGCTTAGCGGGCTTGATCGGGTTCTTCAAATTGTGTGCGTGCTCTTGCTCGGCGTTGTCGTCGTTTCGGTGAGCTGGCAAGTGGTGTCGCGCTACATCACCGCCAGTTCGGCATCGTGGACAGTCGAGCTCGCCTCGTACAGTTTCGTTTGGCTTTCGATGATCGCCATCGCCCTCGGCGTGCGTCGCGGGCGGCACATGGTGCTCGACATCTGGGAGTACATCCCCTACAAGCGCTGGCTAATGCGCATCCTCGAAACAGCCACCGCCATCATCGTCGTCGCGGTTCTCGCCGCCCTCATTTGGTACGGGTTCGAGGCGCTCCCCCCGTCGTTCCGACGTAACTCTCCGGGACTGGGAGTGCCCTTCGGCTGGGTCGCACTCGCCGTGCCAGTGGGATCTGTGTTCGCCCTCATATTTGCAATCGAGGCGTGGTGGCGACTTTTCCACGCGCCGCAAGGCGTCGATCCCCTGACCGCTCCGGTCCTGTATCAGCCCGACGACGTCATCATCATCAAGGGAGAAGTGTAGACATGGGCCCGTTCATCTTGAGCAACTTCGGAATCGCGATGCTCCTTCGCGTGCCGGTAGGTTTTGCGCTCGCCGCTGCCTCGCTTTTCACCCTCGCCCTGGTCACCGACGTCCCACTCAGCATCGGCGCACAGAGGATTGTGGCGGGCATCACACCGTTCCCGCTTCTCGCCATCCCGCTGTTCATCCTCGCCGGCGCCGTGATGAACGAGGGTGGCATGACCAAGCGCCTGCTCGACGTCGCCGACTCTGCCGTCGGTGGAATGCGCGCAGGCCTCGCTCAGTCCATGTCGATCACCTCCCTGCTCTTCGGCGGCATTTCCGGATCAGCCGTCGCCAGCGTGTCGAGCCTCGGCCGCATTGTGATTCCGGCGATGAAAGAACGCAAGTACCGCCCGGAGTACTCCGCGGCTGTCGTGGCAGCGGCCCCTGTGGTCGACCCGATCATGCCGCCCAGCATCACGATGATCGTCTATGGCGTAGTCACGGGAACCTCGATCGGTGCGCTCTTCTTCGCGGGGATCGTTCCCGCGGTGCTGTACGTGGTGATGCTCATGATCACGGTGCACCTCACGGCCAAGCGTTTCGGATTCACGAAAGAGGCGATGCAGGAAGCCACGGACCTGAACAAGCTCGGTACGATCCCCAAGGAGGATCGCCCCAAGTTCCTGATCTCGCTCTACCGCGCCATTCCCACCCTTCTGCTCCCGATCATCATCCTGGGCGGAATCCGATTCGGAATCTTCACACCGACAGAAGCGGCGGCGATCGCCGTCATGTATGCCCTCGTCATCGGATTCTTCGTGTACAAGGAGCTGACTTGGAAGAAGCTCGTCTACGCGCTCGCAGACTCCGTGTTGATCATCGGGCTCATCATGCTTGTGCTCGCGGCGGCACAAATCTACTCGTGGGCACTCACCTCGGGGCTCGTCCCGCAGGCCGCTGCCGAAGCCATCTTCTCGATCACCGAGAACCCTTTGGTGCTGCTCCTGCTTATCAACGGGGTGCTTCTCATCGCGGGCATGTTCATCGAGGCGAATGCCGCGCTGATCATCATCGCGCCGATTCTGTTCCCGGTCGCCACGTCGATGGGAATCGACCCGGTGCACCTCGGCATCGTGATCGTCGCCAACCTCAGCGTTGGCCTGCTCACCCCACCGGTGGGTGTCGGTCTCATGCTTGCTGCAGAACTCGCGAAAGTGAGCATGCTCCAGGCGGTGAAAGCGGTAGGCCCGTTCTTGCTCATGGGTCTCATCTATTTGCTCCTGATCACCTTCATTCCCCAGATTTCGCTCTGGCTCCCGAACCTTCTCTCCTAGCAGCAATCCATTCCCTAACAACCCCGCAATACACACAACACAAGGAAGTGAAATGAAAAAGCACATCGTACTCGCGGCTCTTTCGATCAGCGCTCTCGCACTGACCGGCTGCGCCAGCAACGCCCCTGAAGCCGGCTCTGACAAACCGGCCGCGGCGGCGGAACCTGTCACACTCGTGCTTGGTCACGCTGGCAGCGAAACTGACCCTCGCCAGACCGCCGCTCTCGAGTTCAAGGAGCTTGTGGAAGAGAAGTCCGACGGCCAGATCACCGTGGAGATTCACTCCGCATCGACTCTGGGCACCTGGGAGGAGATGGTCGAAGGGCTGCAGCTCGGATCCGTCGATATCGTTATCGAAAGCCTGTTGGCTGTCGAGGCTTACACCGACCTGTCCGGTATCGAAACTGCTCCGTTCCTCTACGAGGATGAGGAACAATTCTTCGAAGTTTGGGAGGGCGACCTCGGCACGGAGATCAAACAGGCGATTTCGGATGCCTCCGGCTACGAGATGCTCGGAAACATGTACCGCGGTCCGCGTCAGCTCACCACGAAGGAACCGGTGGAGACGCTCGATCAACTCAAGGGCAAGACCATCCGCACGCCATCCGCGCCGACAATGCTGGCGACCTGGGAAGCACTCGGCGCCCGCGCCGAGGCACTCCCCTTCAACGAGGTCTACTCAGCGCTCGAAAGCGGCGTGCTCGACGGCCAGGAGAACCCGCTCGACGCCATCCTGTTCAACAGCATCCACGAGGTCGCTCCGCACATCGGTGAAACCAGCCACATGTACGCGAACTACCACTTCATCACCTGGTCCGAGGCCCTGAACGCGCTCCCTGAGTCGTACCAGGAGATCATCCGCGAATCGTCCGATGAGGTTGGCAAGAACTACACGGAAGCCACGATCGCGAACACCGAGGACTACCGCGCTCAGCTTGAGGAAGCCGGAGCGGAGTTCCACGAGATCAAGGATCTTCCGAAGTGGGTCAAGGCGTCTCAGCCGATCATCGACGCGCTGCCGGAGCAGGTTCAGGAGTGGGTCAAGGAAGTTCGCGGCTAGTCCACGACACTGACCGATGACGAAAGCGGAGCCTGGGAAACCAGGCTCCGCTTTTCATCTCACCGCGCCCGTGCTGGAGCGCACAACGAATTCGGCTTCAATCACCACCGTGCGCGGATCAGAGTCGTCGCCGATGCGCTGAAGGGCAAGATCTACGGAATGAGAAGCCATGAGCACGGTGGGCTGGCGCATGATCGTGAGCGATGGGGTGTACAGCTCCGTCCACGGGTTGTCATCGAAGACGATGAGCGACAAGTCATCGGGAACGCGCACCGACGACTGACGTATCCGGCGAACACTCGCGGCCACTTGGGCCGTGTTTGCGACGATGATCGCGGTGGGCGGTTGGTCAAGGCTGAGAAGGCTTCCCGTGGCATCCGCACCCTGGTCGCCTCGAAACGGTATGTTTCGGAGAAGCGATGGGTCGGCGGGCAATCCCCGTTCGGCAAGCGATGCCAGGTGCCCGTCGGTCCGCGCGCGCCCGGTGGTGGTCGACAGCGGCCCGGAAATGAAGCCGATTCGAGTGTGCCCGAGATCGAGCAAGTGCTCTGTCGCTTCCCGGGCGGAACGATCGTTGTCGATGCTCACCAGATCGGCGCGCGAAACGCCCTCGACGTACCGGTCGACGAAGACGATGTTCGTATCCAGCTCTATGAGGCGCTGCCAGGATTTGGCGTTGGTCGAGGTCGGCGTCGCTATCACCCCACCCACGCGGCGGGCGGCAAGGGTGTCGAGCGCGTCCTCCTCGAGTCGCGCATCCTCTTGAGTTGTCATGAGGATCACTTGCACTCCGCGCGATCTCGCCTCGCGCACGACCGCGTCAGCCAGCCGGGCGAAGAACGGATTGGTGACATCGGCAAGAAGGAGACCCAGAGTGGTAGTCGGCCCCGATTTCAGTTCGCGAGCGGCCGTGCGCGGTCGATACGAGAGTTCTTCCATCGCCTTCATCACGCGCTGCCGCGTGGCTGGCGCGACAGGTCCGGTTCCCTCATTGAGCACCCGAGACACGACCGCAATCGAAACCCCTGCCGCAGCCGCCACATCGCGGATCGTCGCTGGCTTGGACATCTGCCCCCTAGTAACGGTATCGGTTTACGCAAGCTTAGAGGATGATGCCGTTTCGATTGTGGAACAAAATGGAATCGGTTACACTTTAGAGTCAATGACACAGACAGTGGCGTCTCCGGGTCGATCTTCGACCCGCCATCCCTCTCAGAAGAAAGCTCAAACATGAACCTGCACCAACTGCTGAAGGACCGCGAAGCTTCTGGCCGTCCCATTCGAATCGGCCTCATCGGGGCCGGTCGTTTCGGAACCATGTACTTGGCTCAGGCACGCAACATCCCCGGCGTCCACGTCGTTGCCATCGCCGACATCAACACCGCGCGAGCACG
Source organism: Microbacteriaceae bacterium (assembly GCA_031428675.1). Lineage (GTDB taxonomy): Bacteria > Actinomycetota > Actinomycetes > Actinomycetales > Microbacteriaceae > JANOYC01. Next base: position 14,957 of record JANOYC010000017.1, read on the forward strand.
CGGCGCGCTCGAGCTTGTCGGATGGCCGGCCGACGCCTTCGTCGACGACATCGAGACCGCAATTTCCAGCCGTGCCACGACCATCGTCGCGGATGCCTCGGCACTGTTTGCCGCCGAGCTCGACGTTATCGTCGAGGCGACCGGTAACCCCATTGTGGGCATCAACCACGCGTTGGCCGCGATCGAAACCGGCAAACACATCATCATGGTGACCGTCGAGGCTGACGCACTCGCCGGACCTGCACTCGCCAAGCGTGCGGAAGCGGCGGGACTTGTCTATTCCCTCGCTTACGGCGACCAGCCCGCCCTGATCTGGGAGCTCGTCGACTGGGCTCGCACGAGCGGGTTCGACGTCGTGTGCGCCGGCAAGGGCGCCAAGTACCTCGAGCACTATCACGAGATGAATCCCGATAACGTCTGGGACAACTGGGAATTCTCGAAGGAACTCACCGACTCGGGGCAGCTCAACCCGTATATGCACACGTCGTTCCGGGACGGGACCAAAGCTGCCATCGAGATGGCTGCGGTCGCCAACGCTGCAGGTTTGCGACCGAGCGACGAGGGCCTCACCTTCACCCCGGGTGACCTCGAGGAAATCGCGACGATTTGCCGTCCGTCTGACATCGGCGGAGTGTTGTCGCACGAGGGAACAGTCGACGTCATGTCGAGCGTCACCCGTGCGGGCGAATGGATCCCTCACAACACTCAAGAGGGTGTCTTCGTCGTGGTGAAGGCCACCAACGAGTACGTGGCTGGCTGCTTCGACGAATACCCCTGGCACCCCGACCCGACCAAGCAGTACGCGGCGCTGTACCGCCCCTACCACTACGTCGGCCTCGAGCTGAATATCTCGATCGCCAACGCCGCTCTCCGCGGGGTAGCGACCGGATCGCCCATTGGCTTCTACGCAGATGTCGTCGCGACAGCCAAGAAAGACCTGAAGGCTGGCGAGTTCCTCGACGGCGAGGGAGGCTTCACGGTGTGGGGCAAGCTCGTCTCGGCGGAGAAGAGCGTCGGCGAAGGCCACCTTCCCGTGGCGATGGCGCACCACGTCGAGCTCATCAACGACGTCCCGAAGGGCGGCATCGTGCGTTGGGAAGACGTTGTCATTGACGACAGCCTCGCCACCGCGATCGAATTGCGCCGCGAGACCGAAGCCCTCGCGACCGTGGCGGTACCGGCATCCCGATGACCGCGCTCTCCCTGCTCGGGCTGGGAGCGATGGGGCTGCCCATGAGCGAGGTTCTTCTCGCGCATGGGCAGCATCCGCTCACGGTCTGGAACCGTACCCCCGCCAAGGCCGAGGTCTTGCGCGCTGCCGGAGCGACTGTGGCTACGACACCCGCGGACGCCGCCGCTCAGATCACACTCACGGTTCTCCCCGACCTCGCCGATGTGCGAACGGTGGTTGACGGCCACGCCGGCTTGCGCGCGGGGTGGCGCACGGCGGGCATCCGCTCACCCCTACTCGTCGTGATGGGCACGGTCTCCCCCGTCGCCGTGCGCGAGTACTCAAGCGAACTGGCCGAAGAAGGCATCCGGGTAGTGGATGCTCCGCTCAGCGGCGGCGTCATCGGAGCGCGGGAGGGTCGGCTGAGCATCATGGTCGGCGGCGAGCCCACCGACGTCCAGGAACTTCAGCACGTGTTCGCGGTGTTGGGGCAGATTGTGCGGCACATGGGTCCCGTCGGTTCCGGACAACTCGCGAAGGCCTGCAATCAGATGATCGTCGCGTCTACCGTGTCGGCGGTGTCGGAGGCGATGATCCTCGCGCGCGAAGCCGGACTGAACCGGGCGGCGCTCCTCGACATCCTTCGCGGCGGACTCGCTGGGTCGGAGATTCTGCGACAAAAGGGTCAGAATTGGGTGGACGAGTCGTTCGAACCCGGCGGCACTGCGGCCTACCAGCTCAAAGACCTCGGGTTTGCTCTCGCCGCCGCATCGGTGGTCGGGGTGGATCTCCCATTGACAAAGACCGTGCGCAGCATGTTCGAAGCGCTGGTGGACTCGGGACAAGGCGGCCTCGACCATACCGGAGTCTTTCGGGAGCTGGAGCGACGCTCAGCCGCCACCTCGTTAGCGGAGAACTGACATGACATCCATCACTTTCGTGGGAATCGGCGCGATCGGCTTGCCGATGGCCGCCCAGCTCGTGCGGGCGGGCCACGATGTTGCCGGAGTAGACCCGATGCCGACCGCGCTGGAGCGCGGGGTCGGCATCGGAATTGCGGTAGTGCCCACGATCGCCGACGCGACCCGGGCTGACCTCGTGATTGCCATGGTGGCGACTCCTGAGCAACTGCACACATTGGTGACTCAAGCCGGCACCAGCGTGGTCGGTCAGACCTGGGTGATCATGTCCACCGTCGGGCCAGAAAGCGTCGCCGCTGAGGCCGAACGCCTGACCGCGGCGGGTGCGCGCGTCGCCGATGCTCCGGTCACCGGTGGTGTCGCGCGGGCGACATCCGGCGAACTCGTCATCTTCCTCTCGGGTGAGTCGTCGACTGTCGACTTGGTCACCCCAGTGCTCACGTCGTTCGGAACCATTCGAGTCGTTGGGTCACGCGTTGGCGACGGACAGAGCGTCAAGGTCGTCAACCAGCACCTTTGTTCGGTGCACATCGTGGCGGCCGCGGAGGCGCTCAGCTTGGCGGCCGCACTCGGCCTGGATCAGGCTGAGGTTCTTGATCTCATTGGCGGCGGCGCAGCCGGGTCGTGGATGCTGGCGGACCGTGGGCCGCGGATGCTCGAGGTGCAGCCACACGTGACGAGCACCGTCAACATCTTCGTGAAAGACAGTGGGCTCGTAGCGAGCGCCGCGGCCGCG
>JANOYC010000018.1:0-3024 GCA_031428675.1 Microbacteriaceae bacterium
CGCGAGGTCGCACGGCGTCGTCGAGAGGGTGCCCGTAGCAAAACGCGCGGACATCGCGATATCCAGTTGAATCGAGGCAACCAGAAGCATGCTCGGGTTCACACAACTGAAACAGCCCTGACTATAGACCTGATCGGTCTACCCATCTAGGGGTAGACCGATAATCGGGCTACTTCGTGATGGGGATCCCCGTGGCCGACGATGCGTCGTTCACACCGCCGGCGTTCGTCAGCGATGTGAAGCCGAGATTCTCCATGCGGTCGATCGCTGCTGCAGAACGGTTGCCTGAACGGCAGTAGACGACGTAGTCACCGTCGGCGGGGAGCTGAGCGACCATGGTGTCGAAGTCTGCCGACTGCACATCGATGTTGATGGCGCCGTCCAAGTGGCCAGCGGCGAACTCGTCGGGCGTGCGCACGTCGATGACAACGGTGCTCGACGTTACCGAGATGGGCTCGGCGGTAGGGGCGCACGCCGCGACGCCGAACGCGAGTGTAGCGGCGATGGCGAGGGGAGCAATGAGGCGGGTGATGATTTTCATGGTGCGTTTCTCCTGAGGTAGGCAACTAGTGTCCCATATACCCCTGGGGGTATCAAGAAGGAGCAGGCATCAGCAGCGCGATCGCATCCGCGGGGCGATCGCTCTCCTCGGCCAGAACCCCCGCCCGCCAGGGGCCACTGCGCTCCGGGGCCGTGCCGCTCGGCGAGTTCGCGTTGGCGTTGGCGACGACCGAATCAGCTCTACCGTCGACGACGTCCTCGTCGTCGCAGTTGTCACGCCCGGCCGCCGCCGCGACGAGTGCGAGCGCTGACGGCATCGCGAGCGATGATCCCGCAGGACTAAAAAGGGTGCCGGTTGGCTTAGCGGGCGCGACGATTGTTGGGGCCGTTCCTTGCTCCTGGGCCGGCGACGCAGACTCGAGAAGCGGAGCGCTTCAGGCATCTCTACGCCAACAACGATCAGGTCAATACAGCTAGCGGGCGCAACTCGCTGGACTGGCGGCAGTCGCAGCCATTGAAGCGCGAGACAGCGCGCTTCAGTCAGGTGCACAAAGCGTCTACGCCGCCAGGCGACTCGGCAACGAGACCTTCGACCGGGCCAGATCGGCCACCGACAAAGTCACTATCGGGCTCGCGCAGCGGGCACTCCGTAGGCGCGACGAAGCGGGACGCGGCCCGGGCGATGACGACGGGAACGACCTAAAGGGCTGATGTTCGGCCATGTCGTTCGCCGGGCAGAACTGGCACTTTCGAGAATTCGAATCCGAGATGTTCCAGTTCGGCCTGTGCAGTGTACGGGTCATCGCTGACGGCGGCACGAAGTTGTGCCCGTCGCCACTCCCGCCGCCCCAACGCGAGCGCCGCAAGCGCGCCGTCACTGCAGTCGATGCCGAATTCAACGACCAAAACCTCGAGCACGTCCTCCAAACACGGCCTGAATCGATGTCCGCCAACGGGCAGGTGCACGTCACCGAGCGAGACGATCTTTCCGCGCCCTTGTCTGCGCAAGTGATTCTTCCCCCTTCTCTTGTTCCCGACTCGAGCCAGCGCACGTAGCATGTCCCTCCGGTCGGCATAGATGTTGTAATGCGCCGATGGGACTCCTGCATGGTGAGGGTTACGCACATAGTCAAGAGCGAAGAGCGGCTTGTTGCGAGTAACAAGGTAGACCTTGAAAGTTGACTCCATGACAGCCGGGAAACTCGAAACCGGGCTGGCAGAGATTTCGTAGGTGGCGACGAGACGAAACGTCTCCTTGCCGTTGACGTGCAAGGGCAATCCTGTAGCAACGAACGTGCTCACTCCGGCAAGAATGCGACCGTCAGGCTTGGGCGACGCTCTGGTGACGAAGCCCGTTTGAGCGGATGGGGCTAGAACGGCCTCAACCGTGCTTGTCAGGTCGAACGCGAACTTCTCCGCGAGTTGTCGAACTCTTGGATCTAGCTGTCGAGATTCAGCCATCGCCGGAACCTGTCGATGATCTACTCACCCGATAAGAAATCAAGTTCGTCTAGCTGGCGAAGAATCGCTTGGCCTTCCTGGTCCAATTTGAACTTCTCCGCCAGTTCTCGCATCCGATTGGCCGACATGCCAGCCCGGGAAAGCAATTCTCCACGGCGCCTTTCGATCCCGGCGCTATCCAATACCTCCAAGACAAGGCTCATGCGATCCACCTCCGGTCATCTTGCTCGTGGAAACGATTCTGGCGGATGCGCCCGACAATATTCAGTCAGACATGTCGGACCGAGGTACACCGTCGCCACACATGGCTCTGAATCCTCGAATCGTCACGCAGTAACGAACCCTAGCCGCGCCTGAGATGTCCTCAGGCTCCAATAGAGTCGAAGGCACGCCCTCTTCTGGAGCCGAGCACGGAAAGTCCTACATGTCTCAGCAGTCGCAGCAGAACAACGCCGCCTTCATCTGGTCGATCGCGAATCTTCTTCGCGGCACCTATAAGCAGGCCGACTACGGCAAGGTCATCCTGCCGTTCACGATCCTCCGTCGCCTCGATGCGGTCCTCGAACCGACCAAGAGCCAGGTTCTGGCGCAGTTCGAGAAGCGCAACGATCAGCCGGGCTTGGAACACATGCTCCCCACGTTCAGCGGCAACGCGTTCTACAACACCAGCCGCTACACGCTGAAGACTCTCGCGGGCGACTCAGCGAACCTGCGCCCCAACCTTCTCAACTACGTCGAGGGGTTCTCCGCCAACGTGCGGGACATCTTCGACCGCTACGACTTTCTCGCGCAGGTCGCCAAGCTCGAAGAGAACGACCTGCTCCTGCTGGTGTTGCAGAAGTTCGCCGAGGTCGATCTGCACCCCGACCGGGTCAGCAACACCGAGATGGGCCTGATCTTCGAAGAACTGATCCGCAACTTCGCGGAAGCGTCCAACGAGACCGCGGGTGAGCACTTCACCCCCCGCGAAGTCGTGCGTCTCATGGTGAGCCTGCTGTTCACCGAGCATCCGGATGACGACCCGGCCCGCAGCCTGACCGTGCCGGGCGCTGTCCGCACCGT
>JANOYC010000019.1:0-3690 GCA_031428675.1 Microbacteriaceae bacterium
GCCGTTGTTGAGCACGTCGCCACTCTCATCGAGGTAGCACGCGCCGCACAGCGACTCGTAGGTGACCTCGACGCCGTCGATTGCCACCTGGTCGCCGTCGAAGATGAACTCATCACCGGTTCGCCGCGCGTTGAAAATCGCCTTCCGACCGCACCGGCAGATCGTCTTGAGCTCTTCGAGCGAGTGCGCGATCTCAAGCAAGCGACGACTGCCGGGGAAGGCGACGGTTTGAAAGTCGGTGCGGATGCCGTAGGCGAGCACAGGAACACCCAACACGATGGCGATCCGAAGCAGATCATCCACGTGCGCCTCAGTGAGAAACTGCGCCTCGTCTAAGAGGAAGCAACTCACGTCTTGGCCGGTGGCGCGACGCACCGCGTCGCGGTGGCGTCCGAACTCGACATAGATGTCGTCGTTGGCAGTGATGCCGAAGTCAACCCCGCGGGTCATGCCGAGCCGGGAGACGATGTCTAAGTCACCCTTGGTGTCGACCGTCGGTTTTGCCAGCAAGACGCGATGCCCGCGTTCTTCGTAGTTGAAGGCGGCCTGCAACAAGGCAGTGCTCTTGCCGCTGTTCATCGCTCCGTAGCGGAAATACAGCTTGGCCACTAGCTCAGATACCCGTCCTCTGCCGCACGGCGGATCAGCTCCGCCTTCTTGCTCGCCGGCCGGTTGACCTTAGAGTACTTTTCGCGAACCCGGCGCAAGTAGGTCTTCGCGGTTTCGTACTGCACGTTCATTTCGCGTGCGACTTCGATGGTGCTCATGCCGGACACATACAGCCTAAGGGCGTCTTCTTCACCCGGGCTCAGCTTGGGCCGCGCGTGGTCAGTCGCGCCGCTCGGCAAGGGCCGCCAATCCTTTTGGTGGTTCTTGTCCCGCGCGACGCCCATGACCGAGCGCGCCATGTCCATCACCTCGCGCATCGACAGAGACTTAGGCACGAACGCCGCAGCGCCGGCGTTCAACGCGCGTTCGCGGGCTTCTTTGGTGTCGAGGCCGGAGAGCACGATGACCTTTGCGCCCGCTGCTCGACAGGTGCGAACGCGTGCCTCGATCGATACCGTCTCCTGCAGTTGGAAGTCAATGAAGACGAGCTCGGTCGGAAAATTGTCGCTATGCACGAGCTCGAGCCAACTGCTCGCGCTCAAAACCAGGGAGAAATCCGGTGCATTGGCTGTGATCCAGCTGCTCAGACTGTCGAGCAACACCTCGTGATCGTCGAGGATGGCTAGTCGCACGGGCGCGGCTGTCACAGTGGGATCAAGCGAATTCATAGTGGCACCTCATGGTCATGGCTGGAGAGGACGAGTGAACGGCGACGCCACCGAATACGACGCCGACGACGGAGAAATAGGGCGTGAGTTCGGAACGGATGCGACGCGTCGGTTCAGCGAAGCGCATCCGCCATTCGACGTCGCACGACGAGCCGTTGCGGGTGATGGTGATACCGAAGCCATCGGCATCGAAGCTTTGTCGGTTGAGGCACGCCATCAGCAGTGCCCGCACCGCCGTTCGCTGGTCGGGCGACATGAGGCCAGCGAGTCTCTCGTCATCCTGCACGCACTCGGCCCCCACCGGCCGGGCGTGGCGCGCGCTCGCGTCGTCGACCGCGGCGTCCAACCAACTGCGGTCGATATCCGCGACCATCGCACTCCGCACGGTGTCAGAGATCTCGAGAGCACGATCACGGTCGGCGTCGGTAAATTCATCCTTCGCGAGAATGTCGACGAAAAACGGCACGACATCGCGATTGAGGATCGTCACGCGGTCTTGCTGCACCGAGCGTGCGAGCGTGTCGTGAGCGTCCAGAGCGATGGAGCGTGCCGCGGACTCGGCGCGGGATCGCCAGTCGACAAGCCCGTTCACCATCGTGCGCACGAACGCCGCGACGGCGAGCGGTATCGCGACGATAACGGTGATGGCCGTCGTGATCTGCACGAGAGCCGGGTCGCCAGTGGTGAGATACGGCACTTGGCCCACGGCCACTACAGCGGCGACAGCGGCGGAGAGCAGGCCCGCGACTGCGAGGTCTTTCGCGGGCCGGAATGACCCGCAGGCGAGGATGATCAAGACCACCGCAATCGGCCCCCAGTCCTGACGCAGGTCGGCGTTGCGCCCCCAGGTCGCGGCGGCGGCCGCGGCCATGGCGCTCACGCTAATGGCCACGATCGCTACAAACGGGCGGCGTTCGAACGGTGCGCGCAGTGGATGGGTGTAATAGACCACGCCGACGGCAGCGACGACGACGAGGATCACAGCGATGACCGCATACAGGGGCTGGCTGATCTCCGCCCGATCGACCCAGAGGACAAAGCACGCATAAACCATCGCGACCACGACCGCGCCCAGAGACAGAGGGCGAGCTGCGACGGCAGCAAGCGGATCAAGGTCTTGCACGCTGCGAGCGTCTGAGTCGGTCATAGCGGTGTCACTCTCGCACGAGCATCGTCGTCGTTGGCGATCGGCACCGCGATAAACACCGACGTGCCATGCCCGGGAGTCGACCACACGTGCGCTACTCCGCCGACGTCGTGAACCCGCTCGATGACTGATTGCCGAAGCCCCAAGCGGGATTCGCCCACGGAATCCAGGTCGAATCCCGTGCCGCCGTCGACGACCATGACTGACACCTCTGTCGGCGACGAACTGATTACGACCTCGGCCTGAGCGGTCTTTGCGTGCTTGTGCACGTTGACAAGACACTGGCGCACCGCGAGCGACACCGCCCGAGCTGCGTTGCTGGGGAGCCGATCGAGCGATGCGAGCGAACCCGACACCGTCACATCGATGCCCAACGCTCGAGTCTCGGCTATCGCCGCGGAGAGCACGCCGTCGTCGTCTCCGGCGGAGTCGTCGCTCGCAGCGTCAGCGAAATCTCCGAGCCAATCCTGGCCGACGAGCATCTCGAGGTCCGCATTGATGCGCGAACGCAGAATATTTTTCATCGCTCCCACGCTGCTTCCACTGATGGCCGCGAGATCGTTGAGAGCAGTGTCATGCAGGAGAGCAGCGGCGCGCGACTCCATCCGGGCGCGGTGTCGCTGGAGCTCATCCGCCTGCGCTGCGCGGTGCAAGGTCGGTTGCGCCCGACGCGTTCGTCGGCGCACAAGCGCGGAGATGCCGATGATGACACCCACCAAGACAAACACCCGGGCGGTTGTGGCGTCGTAGCGATACGCGACGTCACTGATCGCGGCGGAAATGGCGACAACCCCCTCGCTCACGAGAAGTCCGGCGGCCATCCAGCCCATTACGGCCAGTCCCGACGATCCCGCACCGGCGATGAGCATGACCGAGAGCTTCGCGGTCGTGACGACGAATTCCGAGGTCGTCGACACCGCGGGAACCATCGACATGACGGTCGTCGCGAACACCGCCAATCCGGCGGCACCGCATGCGAGAGCGGCGACAGTGACGACGGGCTGCGGGTGACGGTGGAGAGCGATCAGTAGCGCCGCCAGAGGAAGAAGAGCGAGAGCAGCCGGCCACACGATCAGCTCGGTGGTCGACTGGTAGCCCACGAGCGCGACGGCAGAGGCCGCGATGCAGACGAGCGCTGCGATGTGCATCGCGCTCGCAATCGCACTGCTCGTGCGTCGCGAAACGAGATGTTCCGGCAGCCCTAGCGACACCGCACTCCCCCTGTCTCCGTGGTCCTTCTCGACAGTATTTCACTCTCGGGGCTCG
>JANOYC010000020.1:0-18613 GCA_031428675.1 Microbacteriaceae bacterium
GCGATGGGCAATTTTCCCCGGCGTATCATGTGGTCGACCCTGTGAACGTCAACGTCGTCGTGACGGATTGCCCTTGGGCCGCTTGCGGGGTTGCCGTTTTCATGGTCGCACGGACGCACAGTATCTCGGTGGCTCCCACCGCAAGTCCCCGACCGGTGCCAAGCGTCGAACTCGCAGGACCGAATGTTCCCGACCACGATGGTGAGCCAATCGCTGCGGCATTCGTGCAGTTCGACGTAGCCCCGGTGACCCAGACAACGAAATCGATGTTCTCGCCGATTACCGCAGAGGTTGGCACGAGCGTCCGAGCGAGCACCGTGTCGTATGTCAACGCGACGGTGCCTGTGTTTGTTACCGAAACGGATGTCGTGAGTGCAGTTCCCGGTCCCATCGTGCTGGTGTTCAATCCCGTAAGCGTCGCGGCGGCCGAATTGTTCGCCGTCACCGAGGCGGTGCCTGCCGCCACGGTTGCCGACGTTGTCGCCGCGACGTTCCACAAGGCCCACGAAATTCCCGAGGAGGTGCCGACAAGGAAAACGACGGACGCCACAACGAGTGCCGCGCGGCGGCTGGCTCGCATGGTCATGATTTCGCCTTCTGATCGCCCGAGAAGTTGACGGTGAACGACGCTGTTCCACCCTGCACGCTCGCGGGTGCGTTCGATGCGAGTACGAGTTCAAGGCACAGGATGGCGCTCGTTCCCGGATCGATCGTGACGAAGCTCCCCGATGTCGAGTAGCCATTGAGGAGACCCAATTGGCCCGTCAATCCCGGTGCGCATGCGCCGGCAGAGCCAACGACTGTCGCTCGGAGCGAAAGGTGGCTGTCGAGCGCATTCGTCACGGCGCCCATGGTGACTGATGCGATTCGCACGTCCATCCGGACGGATCCCGCGTTTGCCAGTGTCGCTGCACTGGTCACCGCACCACCGGGACGGAGTTTGGTCGCGTCCAGACCGGAGATTGTGTTCGAAGTCGAACCGTTGACCGTGAGTGAGATGTTTCCGGTGGAGAGGGTGCCGCCGTTGATGACGGTTTGAGTGTTCCAGAGGGCGTATGTGCCGCCCGTCGCGAGGAGGGCGACGACGAGCGTGATGAGGACGAACGAGACGCGATTAGCGATCTGCTTCGCCTGCATCGCGGGGTCCGCCCGCTCGGCCCGGGGTCGTAATCCGCGGGAATCTGCCGCACTAGTCGCGGACGTTCGTTGTGCGCGTCGTTCATTCTCTCGCATCGATCGCCCCCTTCTCACTGGGTCTATCTGCAGAAATGCCAGTACGCCCGTCGAGACGGGCGCACCGTGTGGGAGGTGCCGGGCGAACCCGGCACCTCGAGCACTACGGGCGAACCTGGGTGAGCGTGAGTCCCAGCGCGGAGAGGTTCACTCCCGACGCGAGGCTCTGCGCGACCGTGCCTGTCACTGCGCTGCTGATGGCAATGGTAACCGTCACGTCTACGTCGGTCGAGGACGCGGCGCCCGGTGTGATGGTGAAGGTGTTGGGTGCAACTGCGGCCGAGACGGTGGCTGATCCCACTGCAGCGACGGGCGTGGCGCCGAAGGTGACCGTCACGAACGGGAGCAACGTCGCATTGGTGACAAGCGACGCAGCGTCGTAGCTGAGCTCCGCCTTCAGGTTCTTGCCTGAGGTGTTGATCGTGACGCGCTGCTTGAGCTGCACGGTGTCACCCGGAACGACTTTTTGTGTCGCCGGCGTGAAGGTCGTGCCGCCGACCGGGTTGGTCGAGAGGTCGGTCCAGACCGGCGAGCCAACCTGAGCGATCGAGAGCGTTCCGGAGGAGATCGTTCCACCGCTGACGGTCGTGCCATCGTTCCAGAGTGCAAAGGTGCCAGATCCTCCAACGAGAAGGGCGATTCCGGCTGCACCGGCGATAGCACCTGCGACGAGCTTGTTCATGGTGTTTCCTTTCGAGCGGCGCAAACCGCCGGTTGAGTTGTGTCCGCGCTCGAAGTCCGAGCGCACGACGATGATGTTTTTCTCCTTGCGGAGATCGCTTGCGGCTGTCGCCGTGCGATTGAGAATGTGGCTTCAAAATTCGCGAAGCTGCGTTCCCCCCTGAAAAGAACAGTACGTGTCGGCACAAGTGCGGACAAGCTCCGTGCCCCACCCAGTACGGGGTACACGCGATGTCCCCCCTGATGTCGACCGCGTTGTCCCCGCGTCTCCCGATCGTTGCAAGGGTGCGCTACGGTCGGACTGTGGCGACACCAAAAGCAGGCAAAGCAGCCTCCCGTACGACAGTCAGTCCCGCCAGCCCGCTGGCAGTAAGCGGTTACCAGCCGAAGATCGGGCGCATCCCGATCAGGCACCTGAGACCGCAGCAACCAGAGAACAGATGGCCCGCCAAAGGCTTCGTCGGCGAGGTCATCCCATTTGCCGCAACGGTTTTCCGCGAGGGCCACGACATGCTCGGTGCGGAGGTCGTGCTGTCGAGTCCGGATGGCGAGATTTCGGTGCACCCCATGTCGCAAGGCGCCCCGGGCACCGATCGATGGCACGCCGCGGCGCAAGTGACATCGACCGGAACCTGGTCGTGGCACGTGCGGGCGTTCAGCGATGACTGGGCGACGTGGCTCCACAACGCCGAGATCAAGATTCCGGCTGGCGTCGACGTCGAGCTCATGTTCACGATGGGGGTAGAGCTGCTCAAGCGGGCAGGCAGACGAAAGATCTTTGCCGAAGCCGCCGAGGCGCTCGCCGATCAGTCGCAGACCACCGCTGCGCGGTTGAAGGTCGTTGAAGACCCGCGCGTTCGTGACGCGATCGCGACAGCGAAGCTTCGCAGTCTGCAAACGGACAGTGAAACCCTTGAACTGCGCGTGGAGCGCACCCGCGCCGGAGTCGGCGGTTGGTACGAGTTCTTCCCACGCAGTGAAGGAGCGAAGAAGAGCAAAGACGGCACGTGGACCAGCGGAACCTTTCGAACCGCAGCCAAGCGCATTCCGGCCGTAGCCGCCATGGGGTTCGAGGTGCTGTACCTCCCGCCAATCCACCCTATCGGCGAGGTCAATCGCAAGGGTCCGAACAACACCCTCAATGCTGGCCCCGGCGACCCGGGTTCGCCGTGGGCGATCGGCAGCGCCGCGGGTGGGCACGATACGGTGCATCCGGATCTCGGCACGATCAAAGATTTCAGCTACTTCGTCGCGACCGCGAACAAGAACGGTCTCGAGGTCGCGCTCGACTTCGCGCTCCAGTGCGCCCCCGACCACCCGTGGGTCACCGAGCACCCGGAGTGGTTCACGACCCTTCCGGATGGATCCATCGCCTTCGCCGAGAATCCCCCGAAGAAGTATCAAGACATCTACCCCATCAACTTCGACAACGACCCTGAAGGCATCCGCGTCGAAGTTCTGCGTCTGCTGCGCTACTGGATCAGTCTCGGCGTCACGATCTTCCGTGTCGACAACCCGCACACAAAGCCGCTCGCCTTCTGGGAAGCAGTTCTGCACGACATCGCGTCGACCAACCCCGAGGTGATCTTCCTCGCCGAGGCATTCACTCGGCCCTCGATGATGCAGTCGCTGGCAGGAGCCGGGTACCAGCAGTCCTACAGCTACTTCACCTGGCGCAATACGAAGCCGGAGTTGGAGTCGTACTTCACCGAGGTCTCGAAGGAAACGAGTGACTACTTCCGCCCCAATTTCTTCGTCAACACGCCCGATATCCTGACCGCCTACCTGCAGTTCGGCGGACCGGCGGCCTACAAGATCCGGGCCACCCTCGCCGCGACCGCGTCGCCACTGTGGGGGGTCTACGCCGGTTACGAGTTGTACGAAGACGTCGCCCGGCCCGGGAGCGAAGAGAATATCGACAACGAGAAGTACGAGTACAAGCAGCGCGACTTCGCCCTTGCAGAAAAGCTCGGCGCATCTCTTGCACCATTCCTGACCCGACTCAATGAGATTCGCGCTGAGCATCCCGCGTTACGGCAGTTGCGCAACCTGGACGTGCACTGGAGCAGCGACGACGCGACCCTGGTGTACTCGAAATTCCTCGCGGCGGAGTTCACCGGCACCGGCCGTAACGATGGAATCATCGTCGTTGCCAACGTCGATCCCCACTCCGTGCGGGAATCGACCGTCTACCTCGACCTGACTCGCCTGGGCCTCGGCGCCGACGACCGGTTCGATGTCAAGGACCTTGTCACGGGGCAGCGCTACCAGTGGGGCCGCGACAACTTTGTTCGACTGGATGCGTTCACCGAGCCCGTCCACATTTTGCGCGTCGAGTACCAGAAAGGCATCTGATGGCCACCGAGAACGAGTCCAGCAAGCCCGAGAAGACCACTAAAGCGCCCGCGAAGGCGCCGCGAACGGCAGCCGTGAAGAAGACGACAGCACAAGCGCCTGCCGAGGTAGCGTCGAACCCGACGAAAGCCGCGAAGCCTGCGAAGACGCGCGCTCCGCGGGCCACACTGAGCGCGTCGGTAAACGGCCAGGGGTTCACGCTTCCCGATCTTCACCCGGGACTGATCGAGGCGATAGTGGGAGGAAGCCACCCGCATCCGCACTCCACGCTCGGCCAACACGCGTATGAGGGCGGGTTCATCATTCGTGCCGTGCGTCCGCTCGCGAAGTCCGTGACGGCCATCCAGAAGAACGGCAATCGGATTTCGCTCGAGCACGTTTCGGGCGGATTGTGGCAGGGATTCGCTCCGGGCGAGGGGCAGGCGTACCGCCTCGAGACCACCTATGAGCACGGTCCATCATGGGAGTCGGACGACCCGTATCGTTTCGTTCCGTCGGTGGGTGAAGTCGACCTGTACCTGTGGGGCGAGGGCCGACACGAGCAGATCTGGCGAGTGCTCGGCGCGCACTACCGCCCGCACGAAGACGTTCTCGGCACCTCGTTCGCCGTGTGGGCACCGCACGCGCAAGCCGCACGGGTTGTCGGCGACTTCAACGACTGGAACGGCGTCGGGCACACGATGCGACGCGTCGGGCACAACGGCGTCTGGGAGATCTTCATTCCGGGACTCACACCGGGCAACAACTACAAGTTCGACCTCCGCACCGCGTCGGGCGACTGGGTGCGCCGCGCGGATCCGATGGCTCGCTACACCGAGGTTCCGCCTGCCACCGCATCGAAAGTGGGCAACTCGATCTATCAGTGGGAGGACTCCGCGTGGATGACTAAGCGCGCCGAGGTCGATCCGCACAACTCGCCCATGAGCGTCTACGAGATGCACCTAGGATCCTGGCGTCCAGGGCTCGGCTACCGCGAGGTCGCCGACCAGCTCATCGACTATCTCAACGAGACCGGCTTCACTCACGTGGAATTCATGCCGCTCGCCGAGCACCCATTCGGCGGATCGTGGGGCTACCAAGTCACCGGGTATTTCGCGCCGACGTCGCGATTCGGTCACGGCGACGACCTGAAGTACCTCATCGATCGGCTCCACCAGGCCGGCTTCGGGGTGATCATGGACTGGGTACCAGGCCACTTCCCCAAAGACGAGTGGGCTCTCGCTCGCTTCGATGGTGAGCCGCTCTACGAGCATGCCGATCCGCGGCGCGGCGAGCACCAGGACTGGGGCACGCTGATCTTCGACTTCGGGCACTCGCAAGTGCGCAACTTCCTCGTCGCGAACGCGCTCTACTGGCTCGAAGAGTTCCACATCGACGGACTGCGAGTCGACGCGGTCGCATCGATGATCTACCTCGACTACTCGCGCAACGAAGGCCAGTGGGAGCCGAACCAGTACGGCGGACGGGAGAACCTCGAAGCGATCAGCTTCCTGCAAGAGGTGACGGCCACGGCGTACAAGCGCAATCCCGGCGTCGTAATGATCGCCGAGGAATCGACGAGCTACCCGGGCGTGACCCGCCCGACGGTCGCTGGCGGCCTCGGATTCGGCATGAAGTGGAACATGGGGTGGATGAACGACACCCTCCAATACATGTCGAAGAACCCGATGTGGCGCTCACATCACCACAACGACATCACCTTCAGCTTCTTGTACGCCTTCAGCGAGAACTTCATGCTCCCGATCAGCCACGACGAGGTTGTGCACGGCAAAGGGTCGCTGTTGCACAAGATGCCCGGCGACCAATGGCAGAAGCTCGCTAACGTGCGTGCGTACCTTGCGTTCATGTGGGGCCACCCGGGCAAGCAGCTGTTGTTCATGGGCCAGGAGTTCGGACAGCCATCCGAATGGTCGGAAGACCGCGCACTGGACTGGTGGATCCTCGACCAGCCCATCCACCAGGGCCTCCTCCGCCTGGTCGCGGCGCTGAACCGCACGTATCGCGAAGAGCCTGCCCTCTGGGAGCAAGACAACTCTCCGTCGGGATTCGAATGGATCGACGGCGGAGCGGTCGAGCAGAACGTCGTTGCGTTCATGCGCTGGTCGAAGGACGGCACGCCCGTCGCGGTGCTGATGAATTTCAGCGGCAACCCGGTTGGTCCGTATCGGGTCGGACTCCCCGTGGCCGGAGAGTGGGAAGAGATCATCAACACCGACGCTACCGAGTTCGGCGGCTCAGGCGTCGGCAATTTCGGATCGGTCACGGCTTCGGAAGAGCCGTGGGGCGGTCGTCCCGCATCGGTCGAATTGACCCTGCCCCCGCTCGGCGGGTTGTGGCTACGGCCCAAGAAATAGTCGCTGTGCGTCTCGCGGTGCTGGCTAGTACAGCAGCATCGCGAGACGACGTCGCGCCGCGGTGACTCGAGGATCATCAGCGCCGACGATCTCGAAGTATTCGAGCAACCGCGTGCGCACGGCGTCACGCGAGTCGACATCGAGCGTTGGGAACAGATCGAGAAGTCGCGCAAACGCGTCATCGAAATGACCAGCTGCCACGTCGAGATCTGCCACAGCCAGTTGAGCCGCCGCGCTTGCGGGAGCGGACGCGGCCGCATCACGGATCAGCGCCGCATCCGCGTGTTCCATCCGTTGGAGCAACGACACTTGGGCAAGTCCCGCGACAGCCAACGAATCGCGCGGGTTCTGCGTGATCGCCGCACGATAGCTGGCAATCGCCCGGGCTAGGTCGCCCGCTTCAATCGCGTCGTAGGCCTCTTGATGCAACGGCGGCAACGGTTCCTCGACGGGTTCCGCTGGAGCATCCGTCTCCGTGTGCGGGGAGATCGTGCCGGTGACGCCGTTCTGAACGCCCAATTGGAGCACTTGGTCGAACACTTGGCGCACTTCTTCTTCGGCGATCGCGCCGATGAACAAGTGAAGTGGGCGCTCACCCACGATCGCAGCGACGGTTGGCACCTGCTGAACCTGGAAGGCTTGCACGAGTTGCGGATTCACCGGCGCGTGCACCTTCGCCAGAGCCAGACGCCCGCCGTAACTCTCGATAATCGGCGTAAGCGTCGACTCGACGCCTTGACCGTAGAACTCGACTATCACCGGCACTGTGCGAGACAACTCGAGGATGGCAGTGAACGTAGCGTCACTCGCGTCGCGCACCAGTGCCCCGGCGCCGGACCCACCCGCCGTCGGCGAGGGCGGCACGGGCGACGACGCGGGGGTGGGGCGCGGTTTGGACAACGATGAGAGGTCGACCGCGCCGCGCAGGTTTGCTCCGGACAGGGGGGCGTTGCTCACGGGACCTCCGATGCTGCGACCAGTCCTTGACTGAAACCGAGGAGCTGGATCTTGCCTGAATTCGTCGAAGCCGGCACGTAGAACAGGAGTTGATCGGCGTACACCGCGCGGATGCCCTTGGTGCTCGTTGCTTTGCCCGAAAGCGCCTTCACCGCACCGACCGCGTTGACGGCGGCTCCCGCCTCCACAGGCTTGACGACCTCGATCTCGTTGAGCGAGACCGCGACGAGCGCGCCGGAATCGTTCGATGCGAGCGCCACGATCTCTCCGACGCCCGGTTCGTGGCTGAACTCGATGCTCGCGGTTGTGGGCAGTGCGGCGCGGCGCTCATTCTTCTTCGCTAGGCCTACTTGCGTGCGCAGCGTGTCGCCCTCGACGTGGAACGCAGCGAAGTGTTCCGCCTCGGTGTCCTTCGCCAGAATATCTCCGTAGGCAGTGGCGATAGCGGACGGCGGCAATTGTAGGAGTTTGATATCGGGCGAAAGCCGGGCTGTGCCGAGGGATGCCGGCGCGACATCCGGGAGGACCGCTTCGGGCTCCAACGCGATCACGTAGCTCGCCTTGTAGGCATCACGGGGAGTTTCCTGAACCAGAATCAGGGCCAGCGGAGCGACCGTCGGGTCTGCGGCATCCTGGATCACGGTGAACACCGTGCGCGGCCAGGTGTCGGTCTGCTGGGGCAGTGTGAGTTTCACCGGTCCAGCGGGAATCGGCGGCAATGCTGCAACGCTGGAATCGGCACCGCGGATTGCATAGTTGGCGGCACGCAGTTCGAGTGCTGCACCCGTCAATCGCGTCTTCGCGAGGTCGCCATTTGCCGTAGCATCCGCTTCGGTCACAACGGCAGATAGTCGACCGATGATGCGTTCCACCTGCGGAATGGTCACGGCAGTCGGCGGGAGTTCGGCGGCTGGGTCAACGGTGGCTGTGGGCGTTGGCGTGGGCTCCGCGCTCAGAAACGACGGCCAGTAATCTGCGGAACACCCGGCGAGCGCCACGGATGTCGCGAGCAGCACGGGTACCGCGACGAGCGATCGAGCGATCGAGCGGCGACCCTTGCCCGGTCCGACGGCAGGCGGTTTGCGCGGTTTGTATCTCGCTTGGCGGGGGATCTTCGGCATTTTCGGAGGCTTACGGCGCGGGCCCGTGCGGCGGCGCATATGGACCAGCGCCCAAACGAGCATGATGAGGCCGATGAGAAGCAGGATCGCGCCGCCAGCGATGAGCGGCCCCGACCACGGCGCCTTCGAGTCGAGCGGCCAGCTGAGCCCGACCGAGCTCGGTGCGGGATTCTCGCCGTCGGATACGACTAACACCGATACGTCGCGCGGCACGTTCACCGGAATACGGGCGGACACCTCGCGTTCGAACTCTTCAATCCACAGATCGGATCCGGCCGGATTCGGCACTGTCGACTCCGAGCCGAGCGTGCGTTTCGCCTTCAGCGAGCCGGTTACGGCGTCCACACTGATTTCGGTATACGTTGCATCGCCGATCCAGGCAAGGACGTCGGCGGTGCGACCGTATGCAACGAAAATGCGATTCGACCCGCTCAATTCGATGGTTTGCGTGCGAGGGTAGGCGTTCAAGGCCGCTCCGCTGATGACCGTGACCGGTGCTTCCTCTTTCAGCTCGACGTGAGCGCTGACGGAGCTTGGTCCGGCTAGGACAGTACGTTGAGCCACCCCGACGCCGATGAGTCCGGCGGCAATGACGAAACAGACGATGGCGAGAACGAATCTCACGGTTACTCCTCTCGAACTGCTGGTGCGATCGGGATCGGCTCCTTCGCGACGATTTTCCGCGACTGGGCACGAATCGAGACCGAAGGCAATCCGGCTCACGGTACGCCCAAGGAGGCAGCAGCAAAGCCGGTACAGACTAGCTGACGCCTCCCGTGCCCTCCACCTTACTGCCCGGGAGTTCGCTGAATGCGGCCTCGATCAGCGCCCCTGACCGCCGAAATCGCGCGGCCGCGGCGCCGCTAAACTTTGAGGTGTTCTGTGCACCGTGATCCAGGAGGCTTCGTGACTGCAGAAGATGCGGGATTCAGCACGGAGCTACGCGGATACAAGCGCGACGAGGTCAATCGCGTCGTCAACGATCTGCGTCGTGAACTTATTAAGGCGAACACAGACAAGTCGGAAGCGGTGAAAGAGTCGCGCCGTCTGGCTGCGAAGGCGGACGAACTCCAAGCTGAGCTCAATGAGCTGGGGTCGCCGAGTTATTCCGGACTGGGCACCCGGCTCGAGAAGACGCTTCGGCTCGCGGAGGAACAGTCGCTCAGGCTCACGCGAGATGCGGAAATCGACGCACAGCGGCTGCGAAAGAGTGTGGAAACCGCACTCGAAACCCGCACCCGCGAAGCGTCGGAGGCCGCCGACAAGCGCGTGACCGACGCGCAAGAGCAGGCGGCGTCTCTCGTCGCTGATGCCGAGCGTGAGTCGTCGAGAATGCTCGACCGCGCCCACCTCGACGCCGAAGCCCTCAAAGGAGAAGCTCTCCGGGAAGCAGCCAGCGTGCGCGGGGCCGTCGCCACGGAGGTCGCCGAGGCGAGGGCGACGGCACGGAGGGAAGCGGCGGCCCTTCGAGCCGACGTCGAGCGTGAGGTCGCTGAGCTCAAACTCGTGGCGGCGCGTGACACTGCCGTCGCCCGCGAATCCGCCGCTGATCTGGACCGCGACACCGAGCGGTCTCGCGCCATATTTGAATCTGAGAATGCACGCTTGCGCGGCGACCTGGCTCGGGAGATCGAGACGGGGCGCGCCGAACTCGCCCGTTCTATCGCGAGCGCAAGCGCTGAACTGGAACGGGAAGTCGCCGAGACTCGCGGCTCGCTGGCTGCGGAGGTAGCTCGCACCGCCCGAGAACTTGCCGAGAAGCGATCGGACGCTGAGCGAGAACTCGCCGCCGAGCGGGCGCTGTCGGCGAAACTCATCTCGGCAGCGGCCGAAAGCTCCGCCGCGCAAATCTCTGTCGACATCACGTCGGCGAGGGACGAGATTGAACGCGAGACGGCGCAGCGCCGATCCGCACTCGACTACGAGATCAACGCCGCCCGCCAAGCCGTCGCGGCGGAGGTGGACAGCGCCCTCCGCGCTCTGCAGATCGAGGTAGGCGCGACCCGAGCAAATCTGGCCGCAGAGGTTGCCTCCACCCGAGAATCGTTGAGGGCTGAAGCCGAAGCTGCTGAGGCGATCATCAGTGCAAGCCGCGGCGGCGACCCGATCGCGGCCGCGACGCATGCCGAGACGCGGTCAGCGCGCGTGGCGCTCGCCGCAGAAATCGCCGCGCAACGAGCTGCCCTCGAGCGCGAACTCGAGTCGGCTCGTGCGGCGGTTCAGTCGGAGATCCTCACTTCGCGCGAGTCGCTGACAGCCGAAATTGCCGCCGTGCGCGAGTCAGCGGCCGCCGAGGCCGCTGCGCTCAGGGTTGCCGCGATGCGTGAATCGGCGGCTGCCGTGAAGGCAGCAGCGGAATTGGAAGAAGCGGCCGCGAGCGAACGCGATACCATGCTCGCAACGGAACGAGCTCTCCTCGACGCAGCCGTTGCCACCACACGATCTCAACTCGACGACGAAGCCGCATCGGCGCGCTCGCTCGTCGAGAGCGAGCTGGCATCGGCGCGGATCGCGCTCGAGGCCGATATGGCGGAGCGCACCGCTGCGCTCGGTTCGCAGATCGCCCGGGAACGTGCCGCATCTGCTGAAGAGATCGCATCTGCGCGCGCGACGATCGCTCACGACATCGACGCTACCCGCACCGCGCTGGCTCGCGAAGCCGAACGCGCGCGCGTCGATCTCGACGTAGAACTCAGAGCACGGCGCGATGAAGCCGAAAAAGGCTTCCTGTCTCAGCACGAGGAAGCCGTCGCACAGACTCAGAAATACCTCCACGACGCACAGCTTCAGTTGGCTGACGCATCGGAGCGGCTCAAACACAAGCGCTCGGAGGTCGACGCTCTCGATGCCGAACTGCGCGAAGGCATCCGAGCACGACGCGACGAGGCTGAGAGCGCAATTCGCTCGATGATCGAGTCCGCGCGCACGAACGCAGCGACCATCGTGCGCGACGCCGAAGAACAGGCAGCCGCGCGGGTGGCGTCGGCGCAAGCCGACGTCGACCGACTCCGTGTGGAACGCGACGCCGTGGCTGGCTACTTCGAGAGTTTGCGCGGGGTATTGTCGAAAGCAGAGAAGGTCTCCGGCTCGGACTGATCAACTCGTCGTCAGCGCTACGGAAGGGCCCTCGTGAAGATCCATAATGCCTTCGCCCTGGGACTACTCGGCGGCTTGGGTGTGATCGTCGCGATCGGAATTGGAGCGGCGATCGGCGCGCTCGCCACGATCATCACCTACGTGGGCGCGGCCATCTTCCTTGCATTGGGCATAGACCCGATTGTTCGACGCTTGGAGGCTCGGGGTTTCAAGCGCGCCATGGCGATCGTGATCGTGTTGGGCGTGCTCTTGCTTGTATTCGCGGGCTTGCTGTGGGCGATCATCCCGGTCATCGTCGAGCAGGTGCGAAAGCTCATCGAGAGCATTCCCGACGTCATCACTGCGCTGGACCAGGGCACCTTCGTCGTGATCGCCAAACAGACGTTCCCGTGGCTCGACGTCGATACGATCGTCGCCGACATCGGAAAGTGGATCGAGACCCTCGATGTCGCTGCAATCGGTGGCGGCGTGCTGCAGGCCGGAATCGGCATCGCCAGCGGCGCGTTCGGCGCCGTGATCGTCGTGATCTTGATGATCTACTTCGTCGCATCGCTCGGGAGCATCAAGCGCGAAACGGTCCGACTCGTGCCGGCCTCGAAGCGAGAGCGGTTCGTCGACCTGTCGGATCAGATCAGCACCGCGGTCGGGCGCTACGTCGTCGGCCAGGTCTTGCTTGCGCTGGTCAACGGCATCCTGTCGTTCATCTTCCTGACGTTCATCGTGCAGGTACAGTATTCGGCGCTGTTGGCCTGCATCGCGTTCATCGGTTCGCTTATCCCGCTGGTGGGAACGATCTCCGGTTCAGCCGTCATCACGCTGTTCGTGCTACTACTCAATGAAGGGCCGGCTTGGTGGATTGTCGGCATCTACTACCTCGTGTACATGCAGATCGAAGCATACGTGCTGTCACCTCGCATCATGGCTCAGGCGGTGAAGGTGCCTGGCGTCATCGTCGTGATTGCCGCGCTGTCAGGCGGAACGCTTCTCGGGGTGCTCGGTGCCCTCGTCGCGATCCCCGTCGCTGCCTCGGTGATCATCATCATGAACCAAGTGGTCATTCCACGGCAGAACGAGCGCTGATCAGCCCCACGTCGTCGGCAGCGGAATCGCTACGGGGTTGACGCGCGAGACGATCTCGTTCAGCACACGCGCCGTCTGCGTCTCGCCCACCCACAAATGCTTGCCACCCGCTACGGCAACGAGGTCGATATGCGGGATGGCGGCGAATCTCTCCCCAGCCTCGGCGGGCCGCAGGTAGTCGTCATGCTCCGGGATGAGAGCGATCAATTCTTTCCCACTGTGCGCCCAAGCGTCGACTTCTTCCTGCGACGTGCGGTGCAGTGGCGGCGACAGCAGGATCACGCCGACCACCGGCAGATCGACACCATGCTTCAGCGCCACTTCGGTGCCGAATGACCAGCCCACGAGCCACGGGGCAGGTAAGCCACGCTCGACGACAAAGGCCATTGCCGCGTCCAGGTCGTGCTCTTCATCAATTCCGTCGCCGAACGCGCCACCCGACGTTCCTCGCGGTGAGCTCACGCCACGAAAGTTGAATCGCACCACGGCAATGTCGGCCAGAGCGGGCAGTCGAGCAGCCGCTTTGCGGAGGATGTGCGAATCCATGAACCCGCCAGCTGTCGGCAGTGGATGCAGTGTCACGAGAGTCGCGACCGGTGCGCCGGATTCGGGTAGCGCCAGTTCACCGACGAGGACGTGACCGTCGGCGGTGACCAACTCGATGTCTTCACGGATTGCCGGCAGTTCTATGCCGCCGCGGATCTCCACCATCTCTACCTATCCTTTCGGGCAACACCAGTCAGAACCGCCGTCATCGCTCGATACTCCAGCAGTGAGCGTGCCAATGCCGACGGGCAGCAAGGTCGCTGTCCTCGCCGAACAAGCCGTCGGCTCGCCAAGCCACAACGTGCGCCGTTCCGGGTGCAATGTTGAGCGAGCATCCCGGGCAGGTGTAGCTCTTCGTTGCCGACGCCGCCGCAATCGGCTGGACCGTCCAGGTGCCGTCACGTTTGGAGGTCGTCACGCGTTGGCCGAGCAACGCCCGCGAAAGGTCGGCATCGTCGCCGTCAGCGGGATTCGCGCCGCGATGGCGTCGTGGTCGATTCGAACGGGGCACGAATCGAGTGTACGGGCGGGTTAGTACCAGCCTCGAGCCTGGGATGAGGCCCACGCGCCACACGGAGTGCCGTAGCGAGCTTGGATGTAGCCCAGTCCCCAGGCGATCTGGGTAGCCGGGTTGGTCTCCCAGTCGGCGCCGGCCGTCGCCATCTTCGAGCCGGGGAGGGACTGCGGGATGCCGTATGCACCGCTGCTGCGGTTGTGGGCGTACACGTTCCAGCCAGATTCTTTATTCCACAGCGCCACGAGGCAGTCGAACTCCCCCGCGCCCCATCCTCGAGCGGAGACCATGTCGTAGGCGATCGCTTTGGCCGTTCCCGGATCGGGAACACCAGCGGCGGGTGCCACCGGACGCGCAGGTTTCGGCGGCTTCGGCGGCTCGATTTTGGTGACCGTGAACGAATCGCGAGCGACATCGTTGGTGTATTCACCGGCCACGTCGACGCTCTGTACTGGTCCGGCGTTCGCGGCAGCGGCAGCTATCTCGACCGCGAAAGCCGCTGTCGGAGGGTTGACCGCCATCGCCATGATGTAGACGATTGACGCGAAAAAAGCGAAAAATGGGAGTGTCCACCGGCTACGCACGTGCCGCCCCTGAACGGCGGTGCCCACGGGAGAAATCCGATCAAGGGGCGCTGAGGTTCGTTTGTAATTCGCCACGGTCAGGCAATTTTACCCCAGACCGGCCCTTTTGCGACAGGGGTTTCAGCGAACTGCCTGCATGACACCCACAACGGCGTCGAGGAGGAGGTCGACTTGGGCCTCGCTGTAGCCTCCGCGTTGGCGTCGGAACACCACGGTTCGCACCGTTTCTGGCGTCAGAGGCTTTCGATGTTGAAAGTATTCTGCGAGCCGATCGCCGAAGGCATCCACGTCGCTGACCCGGTATCCGAAAGCGAGGTAGGGCACACGGTCGAACCGATTCTTCACCGGCCGGTCGAGCCGATCGATGATCGCTTGGGCGGTTGCCCGAGCCCTGCCGTACCATTCCGACTCGGACGTCTCGGCGACGATTCGATCGCGCTCCCGCATCGCGAATGCGTCTTCGAGTCGCTCAAGCGCCGCGTCAACAAAACTGGTGGCATAACCGCCCCTCTCCATGGAGAAGGCCGTGCGCCGAATGGATGCCGCATTGACTGAGGTGAGGTCTGGCCGATCCGTGCCGTATGCGCGACGAGCTTCGTCCAGAAAATTCTCGACCTCCTCGACGCTATAGCCGAGGATGCGCGCGTGGGCCCGCGGAAAAGTTGTGCTCACCGGACTATTCTGCCGTATTCAGTCACGCGAAAATGAGGTAAAGACCGTACGCCACGGCGGCCGAGGGAAGTATCGAGTCGAGCCGGTCGAGGAATCCGCCGTGTCCGGGGAGCCATGAGGAGATGTCCTTCACGCCGAGGTCTCGCTTGATGAGTGACTCCGTCAGGTCTCCTCCCGTTGCCGACGCGACGATTGCCAGCCCGAAGACCACCCCAACCCACCACGGCTGATCGAGCACGAGCAGTGCGAGCAGGATGCCGGCGATCTGCGATGCCACGACAGACCCGGCGAAACCCTCCCAAGTCTTCTTGGGACTGATGAGCGGCGCCATGGGATGCCGACCGAACGTGAGCCCAGTCGCGTATGCGCCGGTGTCAGTGGCCACGACGATCACGACGAAGGCGAGGGTCCACCATTGCCCGCCCGCCTGAGCGGTCAACAGCACTGCGAAGCTGCCGAGGAACCCGACATATGCTTGCACCAGCACGCTCGCGCCCAGGTCTTGAGCGACAGTTCGGGCGCTCGCCCGTTTGCTCGGCATGATGAGAATCGCCAGACGCCAGACGATGACGAGCGCCATAGCGCCGAGCGTCGCAAACCAGTGCCCCGTGTCCAAGAAGTAGAAGGTCGCGGGGATTGTCAGGAGCCCGCCGATCACCGCGGGTATTCGCGGCACGTCGCGACCAGCGACACGCAAAGCCGTCGCGAGTTCGAACGACGCGAAGCCGATGAGCACGGCTGCGAAAATCATGAACAGCTCAGTGAACACCAGAATACTGAATAGGAAACTTCCGCCCATCAGTAGAGCGATGACGATCGCGAGCACGAGGTTTCTGCCGGTGCGAGCCTCAATGCGCGCGTTCGTCGCCCGCATTTGCGCTTCGATGTCAGCGAATGCCGCTTCGGCGCGCGCCTCTAGCGCCTGTGCCCGCGCCTCGAGCTCCGCGCGAGAAGGTGCGCGCTTCTTCGAACGCGGTGACGCATCGTCTGGGAGACCTGACATTCAGACCTCGAGAAGCTCGGTTTCCTTGCGCTTCAGGGCGTCATCAATGGCGTCGACGTGCAGCTTGGTGACCGCTTCGAGTTCCTTCTCGCCACGAGCGACATCGTCATCGCCCACCTCGCTCTTGAGCGCATCGAGGTCATCTTTGCTCTTGCGGCGGATATTGCGGATGGCGATCTTCGCATCCTCCGCCTTGGCGCGAACGATCTTGACAAACTCCTTGCGGCGATCTTCGGTGAGTTCGGGCAGTGTGACGCGCACGATCTCCCCGTCGTTGCCCACGCTGGCACCGAGATTCGGCATATTTGCGAGGGCCTTCTCGATCTCGCGAAGGGCGGATTTATCGTACGGAGTCACCAGAAGCGTGCGCGCCTCCGGGTTGTTCATCGATGCCAGTTGCGCGAGCGGAGTAGGGCTGCCGTAGTAGTCGACGAGCACTTTCTGGAACAGCGCCGGATTCGCGCGTCCGGTGCGGACCGTTCCGAAGTCGTCTTTTGCGACCTCGACGGCCTTGTGCATCTTTTCTTTGGCTTCTGCCAAAACGTCGCTAATCACGCGTACTCCTTCGTGTCGTCTCGAGTGTAGTTGTTGCGCAGTATCCGACCGACACGCGGCGGCAGTGACTCGGTCCTGCTACGTGCGGACGAGCGTTCCGATGCGCTCTCCGCGAATGGCCTTGGCCACGTTTCCGCTGGGCTCCATGCCGAAGACGACCATGGGCATCCCGTTGTCCATGCAGAGGCTGAAGGCGGTCGAGTCGACGACCTTGAGGCCCTCCACGAGTGCTTCCTGATAGGTGATCTCGTCGAGTTTCTTGGCGTTCGGATCTTTGCGGGGGTCGGCCGAGTACACGCCATCGACCCCGTTCTTCGCGACAAGAACTTCGACGGCGCTGATCTCCAGCGCTCGTTGCGCTGCGACCGTGTCGGTGGAGAAGTAGGGCAAACCCGCCCCAGCACCGAAAATGACCACTCGCCCTTTTTCCAGGTGACGCTCAGCACGCCGCGGAATATACGGCTCAGCGACCTGGGTCATCGAAATAGCACTCTGAACTCGAGTCGCCGCACCCGCCTGTTCGAGGAAATCCTGAAGAGCGAGGGCGTTCATCACCGTGCCCAGCATGCCCATGTAGTCCGCGCGGCCGCGATCCATTCCCCGTTGGCTCAGTTCTGCACCGCGG
Organism: Microbacteriaceae bacterium; assembly: GCA_031428675.1. Taxonomy (GTDB): domain Bacteria; phylum Actinomycetota; class Actinomycetes; order Actinomycetales; family Microbacteriaceae; genus JANOYC01. The sequence goes on from JANOYC010000020.1 coordinate 17,377, forward strand.
AAGAAATTGCCACCACCGACAACGATGGCGACTTCGACCTCTTGAGCAGCAAGCGCAATCTCCTTGGCTAGTGCACTGACGACGTCGGGATTGACCCCGAGAGAACCACCGCCGAATGCTTCGCCCGATAGTTTCAGCAGAACGCGGCGCTTGCGGTTCTCGGTCATCATGTCTCCCTCGCTTGTGGCTCGATCAAGGATATTCGGTTCCGGCCGCAGTGCCGACCGCGGGGTGCCCGAACCGCTGCTGCCACGGAGACTGGCTCGTTAACGAGCGAGAAGGCTCAAGACATCGTCTCGAGCCTTCTCGCCTGACCTTCTCGCCTAGATGGTGCTGCTAAGCGCCGACCTTGAATCGGGCGAAGCCGTTCACGGTCACACCAGCGTCGGCCACCACCTGGGCGACGGATTTCTTGTCGTCGCGAGCGTAGGCCTGATCGAGCAGTGCGACTTGCTTGTAGAACGCACCGAGACGTCCTTCGATGATCTTCGGGAGAGCCGCTTCCGGCTTGCCCTCGGCTCGGGTGATCTCTTCGACGATACGACGCTCGTTCTCGACAGCCTCAGCCGGGACATCGTCACGGAGATCGCGAAGGGAGAGGGCAAGCCCGAGGCGGCGCTCCCGAAGATCATCGAGGGGCGGGTCAACGGATTCTTCAAGCAGGTCGCCCTGCTCGACCAGGATTACGCGAAAGACAACAAGTTGTCGGTCGCCCGGGTCCTCACGGATGCAGACCTGACCGTCACCGGCTTCGCCCGGTTCAAGGTCGGAGCGTAGAGACGAACGGTGGGGCTCGGATCGTGACATCGATCCGGGCCCCATTTCTCTGCCGGTGAGCCGATAACCGGCGCGCACCCAATACCCTGTAACGAGCCTCAGCCAAGGGAGCACCCATGCCGACCGAACATCGCACACGCCGCGTCCTGCTCAAACTTTCCGGTGAATCGTTCGGCGGCGGTTCGCTCGGGGTGAATCCGGATGTCGTCAGCGCTCTCGCCCGCGAGATCGCCGAAGCCTCGACCGACGTCGAGGTCGCCATCGTCGTCGGCGGCGGCAACTTCTTCCGCGGCGCCGAGCTCTCCCAGCGCGGCATGGACCGCGGCCGGGCCGACTACATGGGGATGCTCGGCACCGTCATCAACGCGCTCGCGCTGCAGGACACGCTAGAGCAGGCCGGTTGTTACACGCGGGTCATGTCCGCGCTCCGCATCGACCAGGTGTGTGAGCCGTACATCCG
>JANOYC010000021.1:0-21123 GCA_031428675.1 Microbacteriaceae bacterium
TCGTTTCCGAGTTGTCCGTTGACGCGCGACTGCACGGCCACGAGGGCGCCGCATGCCACCGCGAACGCCACTGCTCCGATGAGCGCTGCACGCGATGGCGTCGGTCGAGTAGTCGGCATGTCGCGTTCCACGCTAGCGGCACCGGGGCATCCGGACCCGGGTAGGATATGTGCTCGGTCGCCCCCTTAGCTCAGTTGGCCAGAGCACCGCTCTTGTAAAGCGGGGGTCGTCGGTTCGAATCCGACAGGGGGCTCGCCGCAAGTGACCGGTCAGCCAGTGTTTTGCTGGCCGTGTCGGCTGAGCGACCGCAACGCTGTCGCTCGTGACGAGCGCAGCGCGGCCCAAGAGCGGTGAAATTCCTGAGCTCGATCACCTACGCGATCTCGACGAAATAGCACGTGTGAAGATTTGCGCCCCCGTTGCCGCGCTCGCTTGGATCCTCGGTCACAACGAATCCGGAAAGGAGTGGAAGATGCGCCTCCGCGCGGTTCTCGAACTTTTCCGTACAACTTGTTGGGTGGGGAAGGTTGGGAATCGCGCGCAGCGCGGGGGTGGCGACTGATCAGGGAAAACTCCGCCACAACCATGCCTTTGCCCCTTCCAGCCCCTGGAATACCCAAAGGAACACCGGGATGCTCGCCTTCCGAGCCTCGACAATTATATCTACTTAGATATAATTGAGGCGGAGGTCCTGATGGCTGCATCGACATTGCTACGTTCGTCCCGCCTCGCAAGCGGCATCACGCAAGGCGATCTAGCAGCGCGCGCAAAAACGAGTCAGCCTGAAATCTCGACTATCGAGAGCGGCAAGAAGATCCCCACGGTCGACACTCTCGAACGACTCCTTCGCCAGACGGGCCACCGCATCATCGCGGTACCCGGAGCGGGCGTCGACGCCGCCGAGACCGCCGATCGAATCGGCTCAGCAAACTCGAGAGACTCAGCGCTACGCGCGTTCCTCGACTACTCCGATAGCCTCGCCACCGCGACGGGTGTCGATCGCGTGGTGCTCGGAATCGCAGAACCTCACTCGACAGGATCGGCCGCGTGGGACGCGGCCCTCGCAGCACTCGTCGACTACTGGCTCAGCAAGTCGAGACTGCCCAAGCCCGAGTGGATCAACTCACGATCCCGTTTCCTCGTGGTGCCCCAGTCGCCACAACTCGGCGAGTACGACCTCGCTCCCGAACCGGATGAAGTGCCGGCCGAATTTCTTCGAAGAAACGTCCTGGTGGAACGCTCGACTCTTGAGAGTGTGTAACGCATGCAACTCGACCGACAGGACCTGATCGACGGACTTCGCGAGGTGGTTCGCGCAGCCCATGAGATGGGCATCACCGGAGTTTCTATCCGAATCGTTGGAGGCGCCGCCCTCCGGCTCGCGCACTTCGATCGAGACACCACGGCTGACATCGATGCGCAGATCGAGCCCATGGATCGGCTGGAGCCGATCATCGAAGGCATCGCTCGGGATCGTGGATGGCGAAACGACTGGCTCAACAACAAGGCCGTGCTGTTTATCCCGACCTGGGGCCAGGCCGTGCAGTGGGAACAGATCTTGGATGACGCGAACGTGTCGATCGCAATCGCTCCCCTTGATGCGCTGCTCGCGATGAAGCTCAACGCCGCTCGCCCCGGCCGCGATACAGACGACATCGCCAAGCTCTTGCTCCTCAACGACATCGACTCCATCGCGACAGCCGAGAACGTCTTCGAGTCCTTCTATCCAGGCGATGCCCTGCCCGAACGAACCATCAAGCTGCTCGAACGAATCTTCTCGATTGGCCTACCGGCCAAACCGCAAACGCCTCCAACCGCTCGCTTCGACTAATCACGACGGGCGCATGGGGTAGCTTCGGTTTCGAGCGTTCGAACGACCGGAGGACCAATTGCCGAAGCCGCGCGGTTGGAATTCGCTCTTGTACAGCGGGGGTCGTCGGTTCGAATCCGACACGGGGCTCGCCGCAAGTGACTGGTCGGCCGCCGTTTGCGCGACGCTCGGGGGTTGCCCCCGGCGCACATGAACGCCCCCGGCGGAACGGGGCGTTCACAAAGAAGGCGTCGCTCAGCCCTGGAGGTTCTGCCGTGAGGCCTGGGCGCTTTCGGTGACGTCGCTCGTCGAAGCCTGCGCCTGATCCTTGACGGCTGCCACGGCATCCGTCGCCGATTCCTTCACCGCTGTTGCGGCGTCCATCGCTGGCTCCTTCAGGTTCGCCGCAACATCTTTCGCCGCATCGCCGGCAGCAGCCACAAGTGGCTGGGCCTTGTCTTTCACGGTGTCGGCAACGTCCCTTTCACGTTCACTCGCGGGGATCAGGGATGATACGAGCCAGCCGATGCCGAAGACCACGAGACCCACGGCCAACGGGTTCCCCTTGGCTTTGCCTATGGCAGCAGCGCCGACATCCTTCGCGGAGTCGACAGCCGAAACACCCGCGTCCTTGGCGTCAGAGGCAGATCCCATGATCGAGTCGCGAATTGCGCCCGCTCGCGACTTCAGCTTGTCGGTCTGGCGATGGGCGATGCTCGAGGGGTTTACCTTGTCTGCCAGGGCGTCGACGTCGTAGCCAAGCGCGTCCCTGGTGCGCTCGATTTCGGCGCGCAGGGCTTCGGTGTCACTCATGAGTTGCCTCCCGGCTTCAGTGTTTCTGGAATTTTCTTCAGGGAGTCCACGGTTTGTGGCATCCCCTGTACCTTCTTCATCTCGGTTTTGGCCCGCTGGAAGAGAACCAGCGCGACGATGCCATAGACGGCCGCGACGATGAGAGCCGACCATGCATTGCCGATGAGGTAACCCAGCGCCCACCAGAGGCAGATCGACAGGAACAGCAGCGCGAAAAGCCCGGCAACGCCTGCGCCACCATAAAGACCAGCTCCTCTTCCTGCGCGCTTCGCGGAGTCGGTCAACTCCGCTCTGGCCAGAGCGACCTCCTGCCGGAACAGCATCGAGATGTCTCTCGTCACGCCGCCGAGGAGGTCGCCGAACGATGTGCGCCCGGCCTTCTCCTCGGGCGAGATGTTCTCGGTCACAGCGATCCGCGCAACGGGTAGCTCGAGGGAAGCGACGAGTCGAAGCTCGACGCCTCGTGCCGTCCGAGCGTAGCGCCGGCGTCGGTAGCGTCGGTAGCGGATGCTTCGTCCTTCGCGTTAGCGACAAGGGAACTAGTTAACCTCCCGACGACCACACCGCTGATGGCGGCGATCGCGAGGAAGGTGCCGGGCTGGCGCGCAGCGAACGAGCGGACCTCCGTGAGCAGCGACCCGGGGTCGCGTGCATCGAGCCAGCCAGCCACCGACGAGACACGTTCTGACACCTGGCGGACAGCGTCAGAAGCCACCCCCTGCTCAGAGTTCTCGGCCATAGAACGCAACTGCTCGCCGGCTGAGCGCAGGCCTTCGGCAACTCGCGACTGCTGCACCGCAGCCTGATCTCTGAGCTCTGTCGTGGTCTGGTGATACAGGTCTTTCACCTGCGTCTTGGTTTCGGTTGCGACGCTGGCCGCCTCATCTTTCACGGTGCCCGCGATATCCTTCGCCGCGGTCTTCGTGTCCGAAGCGACGTTAGACGCTTCGTCCCGGACGGACGAGCGACTCGGCACACTCTCTGCTGTCGATACAAAGCCCTCATCGAAATCGCTGGGTGTGCTCATGGTTTCCTCTCCGTTCGCGAGCGAACGATAGGGGCGCCCGGTGCCGGGCGCAGCCGATCACTATGCGAGATGTCCCGAGCGGCAGCGTTTCCGTTAGCTGGTTTCTGCTGCGCGATGCCCTCGTCACTGACGCTACGTCCGATATTTTTTTTGCGCTCGGGGTTGACCAATCCGGCGAGGACGCGGACACTGAGCGCCGAATTCGCGGAAACCTCGTTATTTCAGTTGCTCCACACGATCTGCACGGGTGCGTCGCAACGACCGGCCTCGGCGTCGAGCTGTCGCATCAGTTCGTCGATGTCACGCTGGGTATGCCCGGCAATGTGCACACGAATCATGGCGGGATCCCAGTCGACGAGAAATGAACCGATGGGCGGAATCCACACAACTCGACGCGTGCTGGTGACCCGCACGCTCTGGTAGCTGAGGAGCCGTCGCGGAAATGGGAATGCTGGCCGCAGTGTGCCCGTCATCGCCAACATGAGGACAACGTTCCTCGGCGCATACGAACGGACGGTGAATCGGGGGTGAGGACAATATGAAGTTTGGGCGCCGTCAGACCACCGCGGTCAGACCACCGCCGTCAGACCACCGCGACCCGGAATGGGTGCGACGCCTCAGCTCGCGGCGGCTGGCAAAGTAACGTCGGCTGAAAAAATAGCGACGCGAAACACGGCGGCTACGGCGCCGGTGCTGGCTCTGGAGTTGGGGTTGGCGTAGCGGTCGAGGTTTCGGTGAAGCTCTGGCCGGCCGCTTGCACCAGGAACGCAGAGAACTCGTCGGCGTCGAACGGGAAGGTGTAGTTGAACTTCGCGCCGTTCACGATGACGGTCGGCGTTCCGGTAATCGCCGTGACATCCGCGCCCGGGATCGGTCCGTTGAGCGCTCGATTGGTCGCCTCCTGAACCCAGGACTTGAACCGCACGTCGTTGATGCACCGCTCGATCGATGCGGGTGAGGCGACTCCGATTGTGCGGCTGAGCTTCACGAGTTCGTCGTTCGTGTGACCTTCGGTGCCTTCCTCCGGCTGCTTCGAGAAGAGGATCGAGTTGTAGTTGTAGAACGAATCAGGGTCGTAATTGGCCACACACGCGGCCGCGTTCGCGGCACGCAGTGAGTATTGGGTTCCCGCCGACTTGCTGGTGAGAATAGCGAGCGGGTGATATTCGATGGTCGCGGCTCCGTCGGCGACGAGTTGGTCGATGAGTGGCCCGTTGACCTCTTCGAATTGGCCGCAGATCGGGCACAAGTAGTCGATGTACATCTGGATGCTGATCACATCGCTGGCGGTATCGCGCTCATGTGGCACCGGGGTATCACCGGGCCGCAATGCTGGCGTGGTTTCGGCAACATAGCCTTCACCGATCCTGATTCCGTCGCTCTGCATGTTGAGGGGGCCGGGCATCGGTGGACGGATGGAATTGACGATGACCACGGCCACAACGGCGATGATTGCGATCGATGCGACCACGATGCCGCCCTGCAAGAGCCAGCGGTTGCGGCGCTCTTTCTTCTTGTGCTCCGCGCGGATCTCCTGCGATTTCGTGCGGGCCAGATCACGTCGTTCATTGCGGGAGAGTCGGCTTCCGCCGCCATCGCCGTTCGTCATCTGACCTCACTTGCATGTTCGCGACGCGGCATCGGTTCGTACCGTGTTTCAACCGATCGGGATACCGCTACGACCTCAGGATACTAAGGGCCGACTCTGGGAGTAGCCCGCAGGAATGCTGAACCAGCCTAGCGACCGATTCGCAGTCTGCTCTCCCATTTGTAGGCCGAGAGTGTCATACTGCTCAGGATGCTCAATGTCGCTCATCGCGACACAGAGATCATTCTCATCCATTCACTACGGATCGTCCGGCACGTACCTGCCGGTGAAGGAGTCATACAACCATGGCAACAGTTAAGTTCGACAAAGCAACCCGCCTGTACCCCGGCTCGACGAAGCCCGCGGTCGACGCAATCGACATCGACGTGGCAGACGGCGAATTCCTCGTCCTCGTCGGCCCCTCCGGTTGTGGCAAGTCCACGACCCTCCGCATGCTCGCGGGCCTCGAAGAGGTCAACGACGGCAAGATCTGGATCGGCGAGCGCGACGTTACCGACGTTCCGCCGAAAGACCGCGACATCGCGATGGTCTTCCAGAACTACGCGCTCTACCCGCACATGACCGTTGCCGAGAACATGGGCTTCGCGCTCAAGATCGCCGGTGTCGCGAAAGAAGAGCGCGCAACGCGTGTTCTCGAAGCGGCGAAGCTACTCGACCTCGAGCCGTACCTCGCCCGCAAGCCCAAGGCCCTCTCGGGTGGACAGCGTCAGCGTGTTGCCATGGGTCGCGCGATCGTGCGCCAGCCGCAAGTGTTCCTCAAGGACGAGCCGCTGTCGAACCTCGACGCCAAGCTGCGCGTTCAGACCCGCACGCAGATCGCGTCGCTCCAGCGCCGCCTCGGCGTCACCACGGTCTACGTGACCCACGACCAGACCGAAGCACTCACCATGGGCGACCGCATCGCGGTTCTCAAGGATGGCGTGCTCCAGCAGGTCGGAACTCCGCGCGACCTGTACGAATCGCCTTCCAACGTCTTCGTGGCCGGCTTCATCGGCAGCCCGGCGATGAACCTGTTCCACGCACCAATCGTCGACGGCGGGCTCGGCTTCGGAACCGCGGTCGCTGCTGTGGAACGTGAAGTGTTCACCAAGGCGAGCGGCAAGATGGTGACCATTGGTGTTCGTCCCGAAGACGTTCGCGTCTCGACCACGGGCGAAGGCCTCCCGGTCGACGTCGATCTCGTCGAGGAACTCGGCGCTGACGGCTACCTCTACGGACACTCCGAGGTTGACGGGCAGCGCGTCGACATCGTCGCTCGCGTCGATGGCCGCTCGCACCCCATGGCGGGAGACAAGGTCTTCATCCTCCCGGAGCCGCAGCACATCCACGCATTCGACCTCGAGTCGGGTCTCCGCCTCAGCAAGCCGGTTCACGCGTAACCAACGAATTGAGGGCCTGTCGGTCCGCGGGCGTCGCTCGCGGATTCGGCGGGCCCCATTCGTTTAAACCCCGTTAGGTTTGCATCATGAGCGGTTCACTCAACATCACAGCAGCGTCGGTCGAGCCGGAGCTTCTCGACTTGCCCTGGCACCTTCCGCTGGAGGTGTGGTCCGACGACCACATTGCTGCCCTCCCCAAGGGAATCTCACGGCACCTCGTGCGTTTCGTGCACCTCGCCGGGTCGGTTGTCGCCATCAAAGAGACGTCGGCGGAGTTCGCCCGTCGCGAATACGAAATGCTCCGCACCCTGCAGCGCATGGAAATTCCCTGCGTGGACCCGGTCGCGGTAATCACCAACCGCACCGATAACGACGGAAACCCCATCGATTCCGTGCTCGTCACGCGACACCTGCGGTTCTCGCTCCCCTATCGCGCCCTGTACTCGCAGAGTCTGCGGCCCGACACCGCGACACGACTCGTCGACGCTCTCGCCGTGCTCCTCGTGCGACTGCACATCGTCGGATTCTTCTGGGGCGACGTGTCGCTGTCGAACACTCTGTTCCGGCGTGATGCCGGCGCGTTCGCCGCTTATCTTGTGGATGCCGAAACCGGACAGCTCTATGACGGGCTCTCCAATGGGCAACGCGAGAATGATCTCGAAATCGCCCGTGTCAATATCGCCGGCGAGTTGCTCGACCTCGAGGCGGGCGGACGTCTCGACGAGAACCTCGATCCAATCGAGGTCAGCAACGGAATCGTGGCGGCATACCGCTTGCTCTGGCGCGAGCTCACCGGTGCCGAGGAATTCGACCGCTCCGAACGGTGGCGCATCAGCCGCCGGGTCGAGCGTCTCAACGATCTCGGCTTCGACATCGAAGAACTCGCGATCCGCACCAACGAGACGGGCACGCAAGTGCGCATCCAGCCCAAGGTCGTGGATGCTGGTCACCATTCTCGACGCCTATTGCGGCTCACCGGCATCGACGCCGGCGAGAACCAAGCCCGGCGCTTGCTCAACGACCTCGACGCCTACATGGCGAGCTACGAGAAGCCGGGTCGTGACGAAGAGATGATGGCGCACGAGTGGGTGTCCCGCATTTTCGAGCCGGTCATCCGGGCCATTCCTCGGGAGTTGAAGCGGCGCCTCGAACCCGCCGAGATGTATCACCAGTTGCTCGAACACCGCTGGTACATGTCGGAACAGCAGAAGCGGGATGTTCCGCTCGCCGAGGCCGTCACCAGTTACGTCGACGAGGTGCTGCGTCACCGTCGCGACGAAGCGACCGTGATCAACCCGCCGACGGGTGCGATCACTCTGCCGACCGCCATCATCGAAGAAGAAGACGACTGGCGGACGAAGGTCTAGCGAGCGCGCAGTTTCGACACTTCATAGAGTGCAACGCTGGCGGCGATTCCGGCGTTGAGCGATTCGGTCGCTGCGCTGATCGGAATGGAAACGACCGCGTCACACGTTTCGGTGACCAGTCGCGACAGACCCTTGCCTTCGCTACCAACGACGATGACCACGGGTTCGCTCGCTAGCGTGAGGTTCGGCAGCATGACGTCGCCGCCGCCGTCGAGACCGAGCACGAATACCCCGCGCTTCTGGAATTCCTTGAGCGTCTGGGTGAGGTTCGGGGCCATCGCAACGGGTGTGCGCGCCGCGGCACCGGCAGACGTCTTCCACGCCGATGCGGTGAGCCCAACCGACCTCCGCTGCGGCACGATGACTCCGTGACCGCCGAAAGCGGCAACCGACCGGATGATCGCCCCGAGGTTGCGCGGGTCGGTGATGCCGTCGAGCGCCACGAACAGCGGCTTCTTTCCCGCCGAGAGCACCTTGTCGAGCAGTTCGGTGGGGTGCGGGTACTCGTATGGCGGCACCTTGAGCGCGAGTCCCTGGTGCACGGAGTCATAACCGGCAATCCGGTCGAGTTCGGGTCGCATCACTTCCAGAATGGGGATGCCGCGTCCGGTCGCCATGCTGAGCGCTTCCTTGACCCGGTCATCCATTTCTATGCGCGCAGCCAAGTAGAGTGCGGTCGCCGGGATGCGAGCGCGAAGCGCCTCGACCACCGAGTTGCGACCGGTGACCACTTCCGTCTCGTCCGAGGACTTGGTGCGACGCGGGCGAGGTGCGCCAGCGCCTTGGCTCGGGTCGCTCTGGCCGCGGCCGGGCTTCTTGGTGGTGCCGCCGGCCGCGGCGTAACGTTCTTGGGCCGCTTTGCGCTTGCCAGCGGGGTGATACGGGCGGTCTTCCGCTTTCGGCGTGGGCTTGCGGCCTTCGAGCGCCTGTCGTCCCTGCCCGCCGGATCCGACTTGGGGTCCTTTGCGCGTCTTGCGCACTGCGCCGGCGCGAGGCTTGTTTCCACCTGAGTTCTTCATTGTTCCATGCTCCAATGTGATCCGGTCGGGGTGTCCTCGACCGTGATTCCTGCCGCCGCCAGCTCATCGCGGATGCGATCGGCTTCGGCGAAATTGCGCGCTTTGCGCGCGATGTTTCTGTCGTCGATCAGTCGCTCAACGAGAGCGGCCAGCGCTCGCCCCACGTGTTCGTCGCCCTCGACATTCCACTCGGGCGCGATCGGGTTGATGCCGAGAATGTCGGTCATCGCGATCACTTCGCCGCGGATCGATGCGGCGACCGAGAGCTCTTCGCGGTCGAGAGCCACGTTTCCGGCCCGCACGCGGTCATGCAGCACGGCCATTGCCTGTGGAATCGCGAGGTCGTCATCCATCGCTTCGGCGAACTCGTCGGGGATGACCGTTGCGCCATGCCCCGAGAATCGCGTTTCGGCGAGCCGCCGGTTGGCGCGACGCAAAAAGACCTCGATGCGGTCCAACGCCGCTTCCGCTTCGACCAACGCGCCGTTGTGGTAGTCGATCGTTGAGCGGTAGTGGGCGGTCGCCAGGTAGTACCGCACGACGAGCGGTGGCGCCATCTCGAGAAACTCGGATGCGTAGAGCGAGTTGCCGAGAGACTTCGACATCTTCTGGCCGTTGACGTTCACGAGCCCGTTGTGCACCCAGTAGCGGGCGAACGCGTCGCCTGCGGCGTTCGATTGGGCGAGCTCGTTCTCGTGGTGCGGAAAGCGCAGATCGAGTCCGCCGCCGTGAATATCGAACGTGCCGCCGAGATAACGCTTCGCCATGGCGGAGCATTCAATGTGCCAACCGGGTCGTCCGGGGCCCCACGGGCTGGTCCACGATGCCGAAGCTGGCTCGCCGGGCTTGGAACCCTTCCACAGCGCGAAGTCGCGGGGGTCCCGTTTGGCTCTCGTTGCGGCATCCGCCGAGTCGGCCATGTCATCCAGGCGCTGGTGAGTCAGCGCGCCGTAGTCGCGCCACGTTTTCACGTCGAAGTAGACGTCGCCGGAATCGTCATCTGCCACATAGGCGTGGTCTGTGTCGATGAGGGTCTGGATAAGCGACTGCATCTCGGTCACGCTTGCGGTCGCGCGCGGTTCATAGCTGGGAGCGAGCACGCCGAGAGCACGGTAGCCCTCAGCGAACTCGAGTTCGTAGCGGTAGGCGAGCGCCCACCATTGCTCGGCGCTGATCGCTGTTTCGCTGCCGGCGGCGTTCGCGAGGATCTTGTCGTCGATGTCGGTGACGTTGCGCACGAGGGTTACGGCGTATCCGCGGTAGGTGAACCAGCGACGCCAGAGGTCGTATACGAGCGCCGAACGCAGGTGTCCGATGTGGGGTGAGGACTGCACGGTAGGGCCGCACACGTAGAGTCCAACTTCACCGTCAACGAGCGGAACGAAGTCGACCAGCGACTGGGTCTTCGAATCGTAGAGGCGCACTGTCACTGATCAAGTGTACGCGAGAGCAACGATGTGGCGATCGCTGCAACGCCTTCGCCCCGCCCGGTGAAACCCAGACCATCGGATGTCGTGGCCGCCACGCTCACGGGAGCGCCGATGACCGCAGTCAAGTGGGCTTCCATCTCAGTGCGCCGCCGGGCGAGCTTCGGTCGCACGGCGACAACCTGAACGACGACGTGAGTGACCTCGAATCCAGCTTCGGCCACAAGACGCACGGTCTCGCTGAGAAAGACATCGCCGCGAGCGTCGGCGAAGCGCGGGTCGGCGGTGCCGAAGCGTTGGCCGATGTCACCAAGCCCGGCAGCCGAGAGAAGGGCATCGCACACGGCATGGGCGATCGCGTCGCCATCGCTATGGCCTGCAAGGCCGACTTCTCCTGGCCAATGCAGTCCGCCGAGCCAGAGTGGCGCACTCTCGTCGAAGGCGTGCACGTCAATGCCGATGCCGGTACGTGTCACCTGAGTGCCGACTTGTGCCGCGGCGCTGGTTCCGCTCCGTGCCTGCGGCGGATTGCTCTCGTCTACGAGGGAAAGCGCGCGGCGCAGATCCCAGGGGGTTGTGATTTTGAATGCCGCGGCATCGCCGTCGATCACCCGCACGAGGTGACCGTGCTCGGCGAACAGTGCCGCGTCATCCGTATGCTCACGTGTCGCAGCTTGGTACGCGGCATCGAGCTCGTTGCGTGGAAAACCCTGCGGGGTCTGCACGGCGACGAGTTCGGAGCGATCGATCGTGTCGAGCGCTACTCCCCCGTGCGCGCGCTTGATCGTGTCGGCCACAGGAAGCGCAGGGACGATGCCGCAGTGCTGGGCGCGAACGGCCTCGATCACGGCTTCGATGTGCGCGGCCGGTGTGAGCGCGCGAGCGGCGTCGTGCACAAGGACGATATCGACCTCGGGGTCGACGACCGCTAGCCCCGCGGCTACGGACGCTTGACGCGAGCTGCCCCCGACCACCACACGCACGTGCTCGGCCGCGACTCCGGCGACCGAGTCGGCAATGTCGCGCGCTCGATTGAGATGGCTTGCTGGAGCGACCACGACGACCTGCAACGGTTCTGCCACGCCGAACACTCCGGTGAGGGCATGAGCCAGAATCGTGCGTCCCGCGAGTTCGACAAAGGCCTTCGGTTCGGGTTGACCGAGCCGAGTGCCGCTGCCAGCCGCCACGACAAGGATTGCCGCGGTCATGTATCGACGCCGCTAGGACGCACTACGCCGCTAGGACGCGAGAACCTCGTCGAGAACACTGGACGCCTTCTCCTCGTCGGTCTTCTCTGCGAGCGCGAGCTCTGAGATGAGAATCTGACGCGCCTTGGCAAGCATGCGCTTCTCTCCAGCCGAGAGTCCGCGGTCCTGATCGCGGCGCCAGAGATCACGAACGACTTCGGAGACCTTGATGACATCACCGGAAGCAAGCTTCTCGAGGTTGGCCTTGTAGCGCCGCGACCAGTTGGTGGGCTCTTCGGTAAACGGTGCGCGGAGCACCTCGAAAACGCGGTCGAGACCTTCGCGCCCGATAACATCACGAACGCCGACAAGGTCGACATTCTCTGCGGGTACCTCGATCGTCAGATCACCCTGAGTGACGTTGAGCTTCAGGTAGAGCTTTTCTTCGCCCTTGATGATCCTCTTCTTCACCTCAGTGATAGTTGCTGCGCCGTGGTGTGGGTAAACGACAGTCTCGCCGACCTCAAAAAGCATGAATGCGAATCCCTTCGAAGAGACCAAGTTTACCACAGCGTGTTCTCGGTTAGCCGGGCCTTACTCGGGCATGCTCGAAGGCATCGGTAGGCTAAACTCCTAGCTGTTTCGCACCATCTTGGAGGCCCTCGTGAGTACTCGCATCGCCGCGTCTGTTGTGATCGCCGCAAGCCTCCTGCTGGGATCAACCGGATGCGCATTCTTCAGCCCGATTGCGACCGGACTGAAGTACGATCCGAGCGATGGCGTCGGCACGACCGTGGGCGATGTCGAAGTGCGTAATGCCGTCGCCGTCAGCTCCGATGGTGTCGATGCAAACCTCGCCGTGGTCGTTATCAACACCGGCGAAGACACCGTCAAGGTGGGCTTCCAGGTGGAGTCCGACGGCGAGAAGCTCACAAGCACGGTGCTTGTCAGCGGTGGCGAGACCATCTCTCTCGGCAACGGCGATGTACCCGGACTCGTGTTCCCCGAGGTCAACCAGCAACCGGGCGGGTTGCTTCCCGTCTACGTGCAGTACGGCTCGGAGCCGGGTGCCGAGATACTCGTTCCAGTACTCACGGGCGAGTTACCCGAGTACGAGCACTTGATACTGTGAATTACCCCGCCAACCAGAAATACCCTCGAACTACCCCTCGAAGCGGTAGCCCAAGCCACGCACGGTGACGAGCATCGTGGGCTCTGACGGTGACTCTTCGATGCGCGAACGGATGCGCTTGATGTGGACGTCGAGAGTCTTGGTGTCGCCGTAGTAGTCAACGCCCCACACTCGGTCGATCAGTTGCCCGCGCGTGAGAACGCGACCGGTGTTGCGCATGAGCAGTTCTAGCAGTTCGAATTCCTTCAGGGGCATGTTAACCTCGGTGCCGCGCACCTGCACCGTGTGGCGTTCGAGATCCATTCGAACGTCCCCGGCCTCGAGAATCGTGTCATCGAGCGAGCCATCCGGTTCGATGCGCCGACGCATCACGGCCCGGATGCGTGCCAGCAATTCGCGGGTTGAATACGGCTTTGTCACGTAGTCGTCGGCGCCGAGTTCGAGACCGACGACAATGTCCACTTCGGCATCCTTCGCGGACACCATGATGATGGGAACTGCAGAGCGAGTGCGGATCTCTTTGCAGACTTCGGTGCCGGGGAGGCCGGGCAACATGAGATCGAGGAGCACCAGGTCGATGCCGCCGCGGTCGAATTCGACAATGGCTTTGAGCCCGTCGTTCGCGATGCGGGTCTCGTAGCCTTCACGACCTAGGAGAAATGCGAGCGGTTCGCTGAGCGACTTCTCGTCTTCGACGATAAGGATGGTGGTCACAGTTATGCTCCCAAACTGACGACGGTGGCGTGACTCGCCTCGGGCAAACGGATGGTGAACGTCGAGCCGTTGCCAACACGGGACCACACCCGCACGTCGCCGCCGTGATTCTGCACGACGTGCTTGACGATGCTGAGACCCAGCCCGGTGCCACCGGTGTGGCGACTGCGGGCTTGGTCGATGCGGTAGAACCTCTCGAACACCCGAGCTAGGTCTTCTTCGGGGATGCCGATGCCTTGATCGGTGACCGCGATCTCGACGATGCCCTCGGCGTTGCTCACGCCGATGCCCACGCGCGAGCCCTTGGGCGAATAGTGCACGGCGTTCGAGATGAGGTTGTGGAGGGCGACCACGAGGAGCGCTTCGTCGCCGTACACTTCGGCGCCAGCGTCGCCGCCGCTGACCAACGCGATGCGACGAGCATCCGCTACGACGCGGTTCTGGTCGATCGCGAGGGCGACGACCTGATCGATGTCGACCAGGTCTGGGGTGGCCAAGGCGTCGGCAGCTTGGAGGCGAGAGAGTTCAATGATCTCCTGCGTGATGCGTGCGAGCCGCTCGGACTCTTTCGTGAGGCGTTTGGCGAACTTGCGCACTTGTTCCGGTTCGTCCGATGCGCTCGTCAGTGCTTCAGCGAGCAGGCTGACCGCGCCGATCGGGGTTTTCAGTTCATGGCTGATGTTCGCTACGAAGTCCCGACGCACCTCGTCGAGCCGGAACGATTCCGTGTGGTCTTCGGCGAGCACGAGGATGAACCTGGAGCCGAGTCGCGCGACGCGCACGGAGAGATAGATGGTTGCGTCGCCGAAGGGTCCGCGAGGCAGTTCGAGGTCGGTGGTGATGGATTCGCCGAATCGTCGAACTCTGTCGACCAGTGCGACGAGTTCGGGGTGCACGAGCGAGTCATTCCATACCAGCCCGAACGCGAGTGCTGCTGACGAGGCCTTGATGACGTTGTTGGAGGGGTCGAGCACAATGCCGGCCGTTTCCAGCGCGTCGATAACGTGGCCGACACCGTCGGGAACGCTTGGAGTGGCAACGGCTACCGCCCGTTCACCGCGGTGGGCGGAGACGATTACCAGAATGACCAGTGCGGCACCGACAGCAACGCCGAAGACCAGCGACAAGGGCACCAGCCATGCGGAGTCCATAGCGACTAGATTAGTTACTACTTTCAGTCGGCCTTACCGCAGCTTCTCGCAGATCGCGGTACTTTGACTGATGTTCAGCCTTCGGGCACCAACCGTTCACCAACGAGGGGCATCGTGGCCTCACGGTGCGGGCGTGATTACGTCCGACGCGAAAGGAAAGTACATAATGCGTGAGGTTTTTCAACAGGAGTTGCGCGAGGTGCAAGATCGCCTTGTGGAGATTGCGACCCTCGTTGCGGAATCGATCGATAACGCAACCCGTGCTTTCAATGAGTCGAATGTTTCGCTCGCCGAGACGGTGATCGCGGCGGATCACAAGATCGATCTGGCCGCGCAGGAGCTCGACGAACTCGCCATCAACATTCTCGCGCGGCAGCAGCCGGTTGCTCGTGATCTTCGCATTGTCGTGAGTGCGCTGCGGGTGAGCGCGTCGCTCGAGCGCATGGGCGATATGGCTGAGCACATCGCGCAGTTGGCGCGGTACCGGTTTCCCGACAAGGTGGTTCCGAAGAGTCTGCGTGGGACTTTCGCCGAGATGGGTGCTCTCGACGTCAAGATCGCTCGCAAGCTCGTCGATCTGCTGACTACCGAGGATGTGCGTCTCGCGGAAGAGATCCGTAACGACGATGACGAGATCGATGCCTTGCACTTGAGCGTGTTCGACAAGGTGCTCGGGGAAACCTGGAAGGGCGCTGCAATCGACACCGTGGATGCGACTCTCGCGTCGCGTTATCACGAGCGGTTCGCAGATCATGCGGTTTCGATCGCAAAGAAGGTGCAGTACCTGGCTACCGGCGACTGGATTCCCAGCCCTTCGAGCTAGCAGGTTCACGCAGTTCACAGGTTCACGCAGTTCGCAGGTTCACGCAGTTCGCAGGTTCACGCAGTTCGCAGGTTCACGCAGTTCGCAGGTTCACGCAGTTCGCAGCGCGTCACCGCCGGGGTTTCGGCAGCGGACTCTTGCTATGCAACTGCTCGGCTCTACCGGATGTACCGGATGTACCGGATGTACCGGTGAGCCCTCGCGCACTCTCCGGCGGTATCAGCCAGTACGTGCCGTCGTCGCGGCGCGTAACGCTCCAGGCGTTCGCGTGAAGTTGCATGTGGTGAAACCGGCAGAGGGGAACAGCGTTCGCCAACGTGGTGTTGTGGCCGTTGAACGCGTGCATATGGTGCACTTCGGTCATCGCGGGCGGTCGCTGGCAACCTGGCCACGCGCATCCGTTCCACTGGGCGGCAATTGCAATGCGCTGCCGGGCGGAGTGAAGGCGCTGGGTGGCACTGACATCAATCGCGGTGTCACCCGCGAAGAGGATCGACACCGTGCCTGAGGTGCACACGTAACGCTCGGCGGTAGTCACACTCACGAGCGCCGACTGCCCTTCGATGTGAGCCGCACCGTCGCCGCTGGTGAGGGCTTCAACAGGCACATGGACCCGCACGGCTGGCGAGCGCTCGCCAAAGATTCGGGCGGGATCTAGCTCGGAGTTTGCCGCGCGCTCTGCAAGGGTCACGATGTCGACGAGAGTATCGACAGCGACCTGTTCATTGGTGCGCGAGTCATCGATGCGGTGCTCGGCATCGCTGCGCAGGGCACCGTCACCAGCGTTGCCGCGAGCATCGCTGCCAAGCGCACCGTCACCAGCACCCTCGCCAGCACCGTCACCAGCACTGCCGCGATGCCCCGGCATTTGCTCGGCATCGACGAACCGCGGGCCGCCCCGCCGAGGCGACATCGCTGTGTCAAGCGCACCCGTGATGATCGCCGCCGACTCCGGGTCGAGCACGGCGACCATCCGCGTCGTGCCGTCTGCCTGCTCGAACCACTTGAGCGAACGCCGAGACCGCCGATGAGCTTCCAGATCGGCGATGGAGGCGACGTCGAGGCGCTCCCGCAGATTGCGGGCCGACTTGGCGGTGTTTTCGGGAGTGCTCTGCTTGGCGAACTCGACGAGCTCTTCTGCTCCGTCGAGCAGATCGTCGGCGGCTACATTGTCGGATGGCGCCCCCAGCCCGTTGGCGATCGCGGCGGCAGAGGCCACCGACAGGGTGCCGTTGGAAACGCCTTCCAGCACGGGCGCGAGCCACGGCGAATCTGCGTCGAGAGCCGCGCCGACTGCCGTCATCGCTTTGGCGTCGGTCAAGCTCACACCGGTGAGGCTTTGGATTGCCGCCTCGGGTGTCGCCGCGCCGAGGGTCGCAGCGAGACCCTTGTGACCCAGGGACCGATCGGAACGTCGTGCGATCTCGCCCGCGATCGCCGCATTGACTGCATCGACCTTGCGACGGGCCACGCCGGCCCGCCGCTGGAGATCGATGAGCTCGCCGTCTGCGATCACGGACAAGCCGTCAATACGCGGCAACACGACGACCGTATCGGTGACGATGGAGGTCGGGGCCATGGTGTTAATGGTATCACGAGTTTCGAACATATGTTCGAATAATTCGCACAAGTTTCACGCGGGTTCAGAGTCGACCACAGCATCCGCATAGTCATCGGGCGGCACAAGGCACACTCCTGAATCGTGCGCGAGAAAGGGCCCCCGAAATGCGAAGCCCGACAGCAGGCTCGCCTCCCGCAGCGTGTGCAACCATCGCCGGTCCCGCGCGGTGACGACCCACGAACCAGGCCTTTCGAACGTGAGGAACGCGCGCCGAGCGCCGACGCTCTCGCCGACCTCGCGCACCAGTTCGGCGAAGAAGGCGCAGTGCTCGAGCTTTGCTCGCACGGGCACCTCGTAAGGCATGAGCGCTGGCAGTTGGCGGGAGCGCTCATCCAGAAACATGAGCCACACGTGCGGATGGGTCGTCGGCTCGAGGAGCGCATCGATGCGGTCCATGATCTCATCGTTGCTGAGCAACGGGATGCCTCGGACCGAGTCATAGGAAGGTATGGACATGGAGACGAGTGTCTAAGAACGCGCAACCAGCTACCCGGTCTCAAGCGAAGCTGTGCACACCTAGTGAACCGTGAGACCTCTGGACGAGAGGGCGCCCCCAGAGGCCGCCCCCCAGCGCGGAACACTCCCCGCCTCACGAACACTGCCGCCACACGAACGCTGCCGGAGTCACGAACACTGCCGGCCTCGAGCACACCGACGAGCCCCTACCCGGCACCCATCAATGCCATAAACCGGCTCAGTTCAGCGACTCCTTCGGGAGTTGCGGGCAGGTGGTCGACCAGCGCTGGCGAATACAGCACGAAAGCCGCCCACTGTGCGCGCGAAATGGCGACGTTGAGCCGGTTGCGCGAAAGCAGAAATGTGAGTCCGCGTGGCACATCCACCGCGCTGGATGCCGCGAGGCTCACGATCGAAATGACCGCTTCCTGACCCTGAAACTTGTCGACCGTGCCGACGCGCACCTCGGTGTAGCCCGCGGCATCCAATTCGGAGCGAATCGCCTCCACCTGGGCGTTGTACGGCGTTACCACGATGATGTCGCGTTCGTCGAGGGGCGATTCGGTGCGGTCGGCATCCGGATTCGTCCATGGGCGCCCCAGCAGAGATCGCACGAGCTCCACGGTCGTGGCCGCCTCCTCCACCGACAGAGTCGAGTTGTCGCGATGATCCACGGTGATGGGATGCAGCCCCGGCTCCACGCCGTCGAGCGATCGGGCAGACGTCGAGTCGTGCGCACGAAGCGCATCGTCGTAGGACAGGCGCGACACTGGTCGGGTCACATCCGGATGCATCCGCCGGCTCTCGGCGAGGAAGTAGCCGAGCTCGGTCGGCAACACCGCGTGTTCGCCCGCGATGTAGCCGAGCGCAGAATGGTCGACAGGCGCGGGATGCGTGCCTTGACTCACCTGGGGAAGTTGCTGGGGGTCGCCGAGCAGCAACACGCTTCGGGCACTCACGCTCACGGCGATTGTGTTGGCGAGAGAGAACTGGCCAGCCTCGTCGATCACGAGCAGGTCGAGTTGGTCGCGGCCGAATCGATTGAGATTGCAGAAATCCCACGCCGTGCCGCCGATGACGTAGCCGGAGTCACCGCGGCGAGCGGCGAACGCCAACTGGCCGTCGGTCGGAAGCTCGGTGAATGGCTCGTCGGCATAGTACTTCGCCGGCGCGTTCGTCGGTCTCACCTTGCCAACGAGGTCGCCGGGCAGGCCGGACTCAACAACCCCCCGCAGTACGTGTTCGACGACCTTGTGTGATTGAGCGACGACACCGATCTTCCAGCGGTGTTTCGTGACCAGATCCCGGATGACTCGTGCCGCGAGATACGTCTTCCCGGTTCCGGGCGGGCCCTGAACGGCGAGGTAGGAGCGGTCGAGATCGAGGATGCTCGCCACAACCGCTCGCGCGGAGTCGGCCACATCCGCCCGTTCGGCCAACATGCCCGACCGCGTGCGCGGCGGGACGGATCGAAGTATGTCGCCAACGGCATCCAATGGCCACTTGTCGGAATCCGCGCGCGTCGCCCATTCCTCGATCGCCGCGGTGATCGACGTTGTTTTGGGCGGGGCACCGGGCGTCAGCGCGATCGGAAGGTCGTGCCATGGCGACTCGCTCGTGGGGCAGGACTCATAGATGATGACCGCGTTATCGTCGTTCTCGTCAGGTTCGAGCGTCACGCCCAAGTCGAGAAGCGAACCGGCCCTCCGGCGCGGTCTACTGAACGGAACCGGGTGACCGTAGATCGCGAAAGCGTCACCGCGAGGTGCGCTGCTGCCGGGGGCCCAAGTTCCCCTCGCCCGCAGCACTCGGCGTGACTTGGTCTGACGACCGGCCAGGCTCCAGTCCGCGATCACTTCGGCGTGATGGATCTCGAACACGTCCCGCGTGTTCGCCCATTCAGCGGGCACGCGCTCCAGTCGTGCGTAGTGTTCCCACCAGAAACTCTTGTTCTCCCGGCGATGGTAATCGATCGCGGCCGACGCGAGTTCGAACGCGTGGCGCGCACCGGCATCCGTTGCCTGGCTGGCTCGCTCGAGCAATTTGCCGCTCAGCGGGCTCGGTTCGAAGGATGTGCCCTCGAGTTCTTCCTCTGGTGCAACGCCCGGGTGCACGCCGACAGCGGCGGCTTGCTCGACGAGGAATGCCCGAAGTCGCAGGGTAGACACGCAGTCGTAGCGGTTGTAATCCGCGATCTGGGCGAGGATTTTCTCTGCCTCAGCTACCTTGCCTTCGGCGTGCAGCAGGCGCGATCGGTCGTAGTCCTCGACCGATTGGGCGGCGTTCGTCACCCCGTCGTCGCTGCGGTATTCGTCGCCCATGTAGAGCGGCTCAAGCTTCTTGATGGAATACGAGCGACCGCCGACGCGGAGACTCTTCCTGACGACCGAATACAGATCGACGAGCACGCCATCGCGCAGCAACTCGTCGACGCTATGCTCACCGACGCCGTGCCGCGCCGCCATGCTCAGCAGGTGGGTGCGTTCATAGGCGGCGTAGTGGTAGATGTGCATCTTCGGATGCCGCTTCCGGCGTTCCGCGACGAAGTCGAGAAACTCGGTGAGCGCTTGCTTCTCCGCCGCACGATCATGCGCCCACAGCGGCCGGAAGACCTCGCCGTTGTCGACCCAGCCGAACAGGTAGTCGAGCCCCCAAGCATCCGTCGCCGCGGTTGCGTCGCGGAAGAGCGGATCGCCTTCGAAGTCGAAATAGATGTCGCCCGCGTCGGCGGGGGGAAGGAGACCGATCTGCGAGGGATCGTAGAGCTCGAACGGCGGCGGCGCGTGCGGGTCGTCGGTGATCGGTGCGGATGTCTGAAGGCTCGCCTGGGCGTGCAGAATGTCGTAGGTCTTCCTGGACAGTTCACATGCCGCTGGAGGAATAGGAGTGGCGGCGAGGTCGTCGATGGTCAGGATGCCCGCGGCCATCAGGTGCGCCCGTTGGCTGACACGGATGCTTGCGACGAGTAACAGGTCGCGCGCCGCCACCACTTCGGCTGCGCACCAGTCGCAGTGACCGTCGATCGTGTAGCGCGGGTCGCCCCAAGCGACGCCGACGCTGTCGGCCATCCGCGATTCGACAATGTCGAGGATGCGACGGCGCCGATTGCGATAGACCGGCAGGATCTCGCGCACGTCGTGAGGCGCAACGACGTCATTGCCGAGGATGACGTCGACGGTGTCGTCGACAGGAACACCGAGCTTCGTGAGCTGTTCGTGGTAGGCCGCGAGTTGAAGCAGAGCGGGCACCTTCACCGAGCGGGCTAGCTTGGTGTCTTGCACGCGGTAGCGCCCGTCGGGCTGTCGCACGATGAAATCCGCGAATCCGACGAAGGGAGCGCGCGGGTCGCTTTCGTCGAAGAAGGTCGCCTGGAATACGACGGGCGCCTCGGCCTCGAATGCGGCGAGGGTCTCGGCTGCCGCTACGCGAAGAGATTCGGGCGTCATCGCGCCAGCGCGCTCGATGGCTGCCACACTGTTGCCGAATTGCGCCCTATAGCGGTCGAGCCATCGTTCTTCGTGCTCGCCGCCAAGTGAGCCCGCGCGCTTGAGCATCGGGTCTTCGTCGATGGCGATCGGGTCTGCCAGC
>JANOYC010000022.1:0-9163 GCA_031428675.1 Microbacteriaceae bacterium
GGTGACACCGACAACAAGGCCTATGAAACGACCGTCCCGAAGCTCTTGAGCAGCGGCGTCTCTGCCGTCATCGGCGCGGCCTCGTCTGGTGTGTCCAAGCTGTTCATCGACAGCGTTGTGGGTTCGGGCGTCATCCAGTTCACGCCGGCAGCCACGTCGCCCGACTTCACGACGTGGGATGACAACAACCTCTTCTGGCGCACGTCGCCCTCGGACTTGCTTCAGGGCGAGGTGCTCGGAAACCTCATCGCGGAAGATGGCAATGAGACCCTGGGCATCATCTACCAGAACGATGCCTACGGAGCCGGACTGGAAAAGGTCGTCACCGATGTCTTCACCGCATCCGGCGGCGAAGTTGTCGCGAGCAAGTCCTACAACGATGGTGACACCAACTTCACCGACCAGATCAGTGCAATGACTGCGGCGAACCCCGACGCGATCATCCTGATCACCTTCAACCAGATCTACACGATCGCCCCCGCACTGGCGGCGGCCGGCTTCCCGAGCGACAAGCTCTACCTGGTCGACGGTAACCTCAAGCAGTTCGGCACCGAGGCTGATGCCGCGGCCGGAACGCCAGCGATGCCAGCAGGTGTCGTCGACGGCGCGAAGGGCACCACCCCGGGGCCGGTGCTTCCCGACGACTTCAAGGAGCGCCTCAACGCGAACTGGGTCGAGATGGGCAACGCGGAACTGACCGACTACAGTTACGCGGCCGAGTCGTATGATGCTGTCGTTCTCCTCGCCCTTGCCGCTCTCGCTGCCGGCTCGGTAGACGGTGTAGACATCGCCGCGAAACTTCAGGAGGTTTCTGGAGGCTCGGGAGATGGCACGAAGGTGACCGACTTCGCTACCGGCGCCGAGGGCATCCTCGCCGGTGACATCATCGACTACGACGGCTACTCCGGCGGAGTCGCGTTTGATGACGCCGGTGACCCGACCGAAGCGACGATCGGCGTATTCCAGTACGACGAGACGAACATGCACACCCGCATCGAGTAGTCGAACGAACGAAACTGCCGCACCACCGGAGATCGGTGGTGCGGCAGACGATCAGACCGGGCGCCGCTCCCACCACGGGGGCGGCGCCTTTCTGGCGCCCGGCGCGGTCAGTCGCCGAGGGTGCCCAGGTAGAGTGCGATGACCTTGGGGTCGTGCATGAGTTCACGGCCGGTGCCGGTGTAGGCATCCCGGCCCTGGTCGAGCACGTAACCGCGGTCGCAAATCTGCAGGCATCGCCTGGCGTTTTGCTCCACCATGATCGTCGTCACGCCCGCCTTGTTGATCTCGGAGACGCGCACAAAAGCTTCGTCTTGGCGCACGGGTGACAATCCAGCGGACGGCTCATCGAGGAGGAGTACTTGCGGGTCCATCATGAGCGCGCGCGACATCGCGACCATCTGGCGCTCACCACCGGAAAGGGAGCCCGCACGTTGCTTGAGTCGCTTGCCGAGTTCGGCGAAGATGCTCGTCACAAACTCGAGGCGTTCGTCATAAATTTTCGGGTTCTGGAAGAGACCCATTTGCAGGTTCTCCTCGATGGACAGGCTCGGGAACACGTTGTTGTTCTGCGGAACGAAGCCGACGCCCTTGCCCACGAGTTTGTTCGCCGGGAGACCGGTGATGTCGTCGCCGTTCAATAGGATTTTGCCGGAACGCACTTTCACTTGCCCGAAGATGGATTTGAGAAGTGTGGATTTTCCCGCGCCGTTCGGCCCGATGATGCCGATCAACTCGCCCTTGGCTGCCGTGAGCGAACATCCGTTCAAGATGTTGACGCCGGGGAGGTAACCCGCGACGACAGTGTCCACGTGAACAACGAGCTTCTCGGCGGTGGCCGAAACGCGGGGCGCGGGGCTCGTCTCACTCACAGCGGCTCTCCCTTTTCGTTGACACGGCCGGTGACGACACCGAGGTCGACATCGATGTGGGCACCGAGATAGGCGTCGATGACGGCAGGGTCTTTCATCACGACGTCCGGTGGCCCTTCCGCGACAATTCGGCCCTCGGCCATGACGACAACCCAGTCGGCGATGTGACTGACCATCTGCATGTCGTGCTCCACAAAGAGCACCGTCATTCCCTGGGTTTTCAAGTCGAGAATGTGATCGAGAAGGGACTGCGTGAGCGCCGGGTTCACGCCCGCCATCGGTTCGTCGAGCATGACGAGAACCGGATCGCTCATCAGCGCGCGCGCCATTTCGAGGAGTTTGCGTTGACCGCCAGAAAGGCTCGCCGCGAAATCGGCGCTCTTGGCATCGAGCTTGAACCGCGTCAGGAGTTCCATTGCCTTGGCTTCGAGCTCGGTGTCTTGCTTTTGCCAGAGGAAGGGAAGCAGGCTTCGAAACAGGCCCTCGCCGATCTGATTCTTTGCGCCGAGCTTCATGTTCTCGAGCACGGTCAGGAGCCCGAGGGCTTTCGTGAGCTGGAACGTTCGCACTTGCCCCATGCGGGCTACTTTGAACGCCGGCACCCGGGCGAGCGGCTTGCCATCGAAAGACCACGAACCGGTGTCGGGCTTGTCAAAGCCGGTGAGGAGGTTGAACAGCGTCGTCTTGCCTGCGCCATTGGGGCCGATCAGCGCGGTGATCGCATTGCGCGGAATTTCGAGGTGGTCGACGTCGACCGCTGTGAGTCCGCCGAAACTGCGGGTGACGTGGTCGGCGACAACAATAGGGTCGACCTTCGCAACGCCGGGCGCGATCTCTCCCGAATGCAGCCCGGTTGACTTGATCGGCTTGCCTCGACTCGGCGTGGCGTCACTTGACAAAGGTCAGCTCCTTCTTGTTACCGAAGATTCCCTGCGGCCGGTAGATCACGATGAGCACGAGCGCGACGCCGACCAGGATGAACCGGAGCACGGCGGCTTGGACAGTCGTCATCGGGAGAATGCCGTCGCTCGCGAGTTGAGGGAGCACGTTGTCGAGAAACGCCATCAGCACCCAGAAGATCACCGCACCGACGACGGGGCCAAAAACGGTTGCCGCGCCGCCGAGGAGAAGAATCGTCCAAATGAAGAAGGTGAGGCTCGTCACGTAGACCGCAGGCACGACCGCCGAGGGGAGTGCGAAAACAACGCCGCCCAGCGCGCCGAACAGGCCACCGATAATGAGGGCCTGCATCTTGTAGGCGAAGACATTCTTGCCCAGCGCGCGCACGGCATCCTCGTCTTCACGAATGCCCTTGAGCACTCGCCCCCACGGGCTTCGCATCAGCAGGAATACGAGCAGAACGGCGATAGCCAGCAGAAGGATGCCGAAGACTCGCACCCACAATTGCGTTTCGTTGTATACCCATGGGCCGAAGCCGTACTCGCCGGGCGGGAACGGATTGGCCGCGCGGAAGCCCGCGTGGTAACCGCCGAGGCCATCCGCGGAGTTGGTGTACTCGTCGAATACCTGGGTTGTGAACAGGTACCGCACGATCTCGGCGGCCGCGATGGTGACGATGGCGAGGTAGTCGGCGCGCAAGCGCAGCGTCGGAATTCCGAGGACGAGCGCGAAAACGACGGACGCTGCCATGCCGACGATGATGCCGACCCACCAGGGCAGGCCAAAGCTCAGAATCGATATTGCGTAACCGTATGCGCCGAGGGCCATGAAGCCCGCCATGCCGAAGTTGAGCAGGCCGCCGTAGCCAAAGTGCACGGAGAGTCCGACCGCGGCGAGCGCATACGCGATCGTCGTCGGCTGCAGGATCCATGTCGCGGTGTTTGAGAGTACAGCTCCCCAGTCCATGCCCGACTCCTAACCAATTCTCTCGCGACGACCGAGGATGCCCTGCGGCCGGAACAGGAGCACCCCGATGAGCACGACGAGTGCGCCGAGGTACTTGAGATCCGAGGGAATCCAGAGCGTCGACACTTCGACGAGCAGTCCGACGATGATCGAGCCGACGAGGGCGCCGAACGCGGTTCCGAGGCCACCGAGGGTAATCGCCGCGAACATGAGGAGGAGTATCTGCGCGCCCAGGTCCCACTTGATGCCCGGAAGGAAGTACGCCCAGAGGATGCCGGCGAGTCCAGCGAGGGCCCCGGAGATAACCCAGACGACGCGAACAACGTTGTCGACGTTGATGCCGGATGCGGCGGCGAGACTCGCGTTGTCGGAGATCGCCCGAGTTGCCTTTCCGATCCTGGTGTTGAGCAGCCACCACGCAACGGCCGCGAGAACGACGACGCTCACGCCCATGCTCACCATGTCGGTGATGCTCAGCGCGACGGACCCGAAGAGCTTGATGCTGGCGTCGCTGGATCCCGGCAGTTGATAGATGTTGCCGCCGACGAAGAATTGGAAGAGGTACCGGATCGCGAGAGACAGCCCGATACTCACGATGAGCAATTGCGTGAGACCGATCCCGCGTTTTCGAAGCGGCTTCCAGACGCCTGCGTCGAGCGCAAGGCCGAATCCGGCACTGAGGAGGACAGCGACGGGGATCGCGAGCCACATCGGCCATTGGATGAAGACTCCGAAAGTAAGTGCCATCAGGGCGCCGAACGTGACCATCTCGCCGTGGGCGAAATTGCTCAGACCCGTTGTGCCGAACACGAGCGAGGCACCGATCGCCGCGAGGGCGAGCATGAGCCCGAAGTTCAGCCCATTGATGATGCGTTCGATGAACTGGTCGAACATGCTCACCGTCTCGCGCACGCCCTCGCCGAGGAAGAAGTTCACGGACTTGTTGCCGGTGAGGCCGAATTCTGCCTCGACGCTCGATTCCCCTTCGACGACGATGACTCCGTCGGGCAACGTCGACTCATCGAGAGTCACGGTGTAGGTGTCTTTTTCCGGAACCCCGATCTTCCACTTGCCTTCGGCATCCGTTGTGACTTCTTCGTCGTAGCCCCCGCCGGAGACGGTGATGAGTACACCCTCGAGCGGTTCGCTGTTGTATTTGACGTTTCCGCTGAAAATGAAGTCGTAGTCGGTGCCGACCTCGTCGGCGTGTGCGGGAACAATCGCCGAAAGACTCAGGAGTGCGAACACCGCGGCGAAGAAGACGACGATGAGGCTCGCGGTGCGTTTCTGAGCGGATCCAGCGATGTGCACGAAACCTCCAGTACGAGCCAGCCGGATCAGGGGGAATCCGGTTCTCTGGCGCTGCGTCGACGTTGACGTTACCTGCCGCATATGTCTGTCGTGTAACAGTTGGCGCGGCGGGCACCATTATCGCAGCCGAACGATCGCCGCTCTCGCAGGCCCGGCAACAGTGGGCGTCCCAACCGGCCCAACCCGGAATAGTCACCAGCAGGAGTGGTTAACATTGACTACCGGGATTCAACGCGGCATCCGGGTCTCCAACTCTCCGGCCTCAAAGGACTCACATGGGACAGCCCGATCCGTTCGGCTTCATTGGACTCACCTACGACGACGTCATGCTCCTGCCCGGGCACACCGACGTCATCCCCAGTGAGGCAGACACGTCGACACGGCTCACGCGTCGCATTCGACTGTCGTCGCCGCTGATTTCCTCAGCGATGGACACCGTCACCGAGTCGCGCATGGCGATCGCGATGGCCCGCAACGGTGGGCTCGGGGTGCTGCACCGCAACCTCTCCATCGCCGACCAGGCGACCTACGTCGACACCGTCAAGCGCAGCGAGTCGGGAATGATCACGAACCCGGTGACGACAACAGCCGACGCGACGGTGGCCGAAGTGGATGCGCTCTGTGGCAAGTTCCGCATCTCCGGGCTCCCGGTCGTCGAAGGCGACGGCAAGCTGGTCGGCATCATCACCAACCGCGACATGCGCTTCGTCTCGCCTTTCGAGAAGTCGACCACTCTCGTGCGCGATGTGATGACACCGGCACCGCTGATTACCGCACACGAGAGCATCGACCCGGATGGCGCGGTTGCGATCTTTGCGCAGCACAAGATCGAAAAGCTTCCGCTTGTTGATGACGCGGGGAGACTCCGCGGGCTCATCACAGTGAAGGACTTCGACAAGAGTGAGAAGTACCCGAACGCGACGAAGGACGACGACGGGCGTTTGCGCATTGGAGCGGCCATCGGCTTCTTCGGCGACGCGTGGGAGCGCGCCGGAGCGTTGCGTGATGCCGGCGTTGACGTGATCGTCGTCGACACGGCCAACGGCGACAGCGCCGGTGTGCTCGAGATCATCCGCCGGCTGAAAGGCGACTCGGCTTTCAGCGCGATCGACGTCATCGGCGGAAACGTCGCGACCCGCAGCGGCGCGCAAGCGCTCATCGACGCGGGCGCCGACGCCATCAAGGTCGGTGTCGGACCCGGCTCGATCTGCACGACGCGTGTCGTCGCCGGCGTAGGCGTGCCCCAGGTGACCGCCGTCTATGAGGCGTCGCTCGCCGCGCGGGAGCACGGCATCCCGGTCATCGCCGATGGCGGACTGCAGTATTCGGGCGACATCGCCAAGGCCCTTGTCGCCGGCGCCGAGTCGGTCATGCTCGGTTCGCTGCTCGCTGGCACCGACGAGAGCCCCGGAGACCTCATCTTCGTCAACGGCAAGCAGTTCAAGAGCTATCGCGGCATGGGTTCGCTCGGCGCGCTGCAGACCCGTGGCAAGAAGACCTCGTACTCACGCGACCGGTACTTTCAGGCGGATGTCCCCTCAGACGAGCAACTGATCGCGGAAGGCATCGAAGGCCAGGTGCCCTATCGCGGACCCGTGGCATCCGTCGTATACCAGTTGCTCGGTGGGTTGCGGCAGTCGATGTTCTACACCGGCGCCCGCACTATCGAGGAACTGCAGAACAAGGGCAAGTTCGTGCGCATAACGGCGGCCGGGCTGAAGGAATCGCACCCGCACGACATCCAGATGGTGGTGGAAGCGCCCAACTACCGCCGCTAGGCGAGGGCCTCGGCGGTAGCGAGGATGGGTGCTGTGTCGCTGCGCTCGCCGGGCCACTTCGGGCACGGCGGGCTGCCGCGGCGGGCCCGGTTCGCCGACATCGCACGGATTTGCTAATCGCTCCGCTCCTGCACGGTGCGTCCGCGGGGCAGTACTCCTCCCAGACACCACGATTGTGTGCATCGCGCTGCATGAGGCGCGCAACATGGTCGGGTGGATACCATTCCGGCAATTGGCGGGCTCACCTTTGCATCCGATCTACGGGCGCTCGGAATCGATGACCGGGCTTATCGTCGAGCAGTGGAACGCGGTAGCGCGATCCGCGTCCATCGCGGCGCCTATGTCAGCAATGACGTCTGGTCTGCGCTAGACGACCGTGGGCGGTATGCGCTCACGGTGAGGGCCGCGGCGCTCGCGAGTAGCTCGCGCCCGATCGTGAGCCACGTTTCAGCCGCGGCGCTCTGGGGCGTGCCGCTGGTGGGTCCCTCCCCGTCCCGCGTGCACGTGCTCTCGTCGATCGCGGCGGGCACCAGGTCCGAGGGGCGATTTCGGCGCCACGCGTCATCGAGACCCGACTTCGAGTTGTCCGAGATCGACGGGGTGCGACTAACCGGATTCGACCGTACCCTGGTCGAGATCGCAGCCGTGGAGCCGCTAAGCGTTGCAGTCGTGGCGTTGGACTGGGCACTTGCGCCGGCCGCAGCGAGGCGCCCCCATCCGACAACGAGCAAACCGACGCTCGCACGCTGCGTCGACGAACTCGATTTGGGCAGAAGCCGACGGCGAGCGGAACGCGCGATCGAGTTTGCGGACGGACGATCCGGTTCTCCCGGAGAATCGATGAGCCGAGTCCTGATAATGGAACTTGGATTTCCGGTGCCGGAACTCCAGCAAGAGTTCCGAGATCGGCGGGGACTCATCGGCTTCGCCGACTTCTGGTGGCCCCGCGCCAATCTCATCGGCGAGTTCGACGGCGTGGCGAAGTACGTTCGAGACGAGTTCACTCGCGGGCAGTCAGTGGCCGACATGGTCATTCGAGAGAAGAATCGTGAGAACAGGTTGAGGGCGCTCGGGCACGGCGTCGTGCGGTGGGACTGGGAAACCGCATCCAACCCGGCCCGCTTGCGCGAGCAGTTGCGTGCGGCCGGGCTCCCGTCGATTCGACGGTGACTCGCTCGTGGCGACAGAGGCTCGCGGCGATCGGGGCCAGTTCGGCTAACGACGGCGGCCGCGGCGGACCGGATGCGCCGAACCCGCCCGGCGGCGCGTTACGAGAGCGCGGCGATGCGGCGCACGGCGTCGGTCAGCATGTCGGGCGAGCAGGCGAAGTTGAGGCGCACGTGCCCGATACCCTCGGCGCCGAACTCCGGGCCCGGATTGAGCGCCACCCGGGCGTCGGCGAGGATGCGCGCGGCCGGGTCGTCGCCCCATCCGAGCGCGCGAAGGTCGATCCAGGCGAGGTAACCGGCGGTCGGGTCAGCGAGCCGAGCGGCAGGGAGATGCTCGGCGAGCAGGGTCGAGAGCAGCCGCCGATTCTCCACGATCGCGTCGATCGCACCGTCGAGCCAAGGCTCGCCGAGCGAGAACGCCGCCGTGTTCCCGAGCAGCCCCATGATGCTCGTGCGCCAGGTGACCGCGGGCGGCATCCGGTCGAGGATGACGGCGCTCGCGTCGTCACCGGCGATGATCATGGCGCACTTCAAACCGGCGAGGTTCCAGCCCTTACTCGCCGAGGTGACGCACACGCCGTGACTGCGTGCGGCATCCGATACCGAGAGGAACGGCGTGAAACTCGCGTCGGGGTGGATGAGCGGAGCGTGTACCTCGTCGCTGATGACGAGCGCACCGTAGCGAGCGGCGAGTTCGGCGAGGGCGGCGAGCTCTGAGGCGGAGTGCACGAGTCCGAGCGGGTTGTGCGGATTGCACAGCAGCAGGGCGCGGGCCCCCGCGGCGAAGGCGCGCTCGATCTCGGCGAGGTCGAGCGCCCAGTCGCCGGCCGCAGACCCGGCCGTGCCGCCGGCCGCAAACCCGGCCGCAGACCCGGCCGCAGACCCGGCCTCACCGGTTACCTCGGCTCCGGCGCGCTGCACGAGCGGCACGCGCTCCACCACGCCGCCCGCCTCCGCGACGATCCCGTAGAACGGCGGATAAACGGGTGGAGTAACGATCACTGCATCACCGGGGGTGATCGCCGCCCGCAACGTTTCGACGATCGCGACGCTCACGTCAGAGGTCGTGCGGATGCGCGACGGCTCGACAGTCCACCCCCACCGCCCGGCGGCGAACGACGCAAACGCCGGCGCGAGCGCTCCGGGCCCCACGGCGTAGCCGGTGTCG
>JANOYC010000023.1:0-53343 GCA_031428675.1 Microbacteriaceae bacterium
CGGTCGGGGTGATGGCGGCGATGCGGCCTCGCGCGATTCGAATGTCGACGGGCTCGGCTCCGGTCGCCAGGCGCGCGGCCACCAGCGTGCGGTCGGCGATCACGCCTGGCACGACGGACACCAGTAGAGCTTTCGACCGGCAGCAAATTCCCTGCGGATGGGCGTCGAGCACACGCGACACGGCTTTCCTTCGCGGTGATATACCCAGTGCCGGTCATCGCGGCTCGCGAGCGCTGCCTCGTAGGCATCGCCGGTCAGGCCATCCATCGTCATCATCTGGCCGGTTTCGACACCGATATGCAACAGAGTGTCCCAGTCGCGCCACAGGTCGCGCACATGCGGCTCCGCCAGCGCCTTGCCGGGCGTGTGGGGTTCGATTCGCGCGCGGAACAGCAACTCGGCCCGGTAGACATTGCCGATACCGCTGACCACTGATTGATCCATGAGCAGCAGCCCGATCGGCGTCGACTTCGTGGCAACCGTCGCGACGAATCGCTCCTCGCCCGCGGAGCGATCATCTACCATTGGATCCGGTCCGAGTTTCGCCAGCACCGCGGCCACGTCTTCTGGATGGAGCACATCGCAGGCGGTTGGTCCGCGCAGGTCAGCGACGGCATTGTGCGTGAGCAGACGCACCCGCACCTGCCCGATGGGCGCGGGCGGAAAACCCTCGATCGCCTCCCCCAACCGTTCGGACTCGGCCATGCGCAAGCGTCTAGGGGCACCGATACTGGCGAGCGAATCCTCGAATCGACCGACCACTGTGCCGCGCTGATTGGTCTGGCCCATCCGGCCGCCGGCGGATGCGACCGTCGCGTCGACGGTGATGTCCCCGGCGAAATCCCACGCTCCGTACATGCCCAAGTGCACCCGAAGGTAGGTATCGTTCTCGAACTCCAGAAACAGCTGCTTGCCGACCGCCCGCGCATCCAGCAAGATGCGGCCGTCAATCTCGGCCGCACCGGCCGCGAATCGCCCCTGCGGGGATGTAGCCGCCACAGGCTGACCGACGAAGTGCAGGCGGAACTGACGCGCTATGCGGTGAACGGAATGGCCCTCGGGCACGAGTCAGTCGATCTCGTGTCCGGCAATGCTGCCCGTGGTTTCGTACTCCGCAAGTTGGGCAATTCGGCGAGCGTGGCGCTCATCGCCCGAGAACGGCGTAGCGATGAACCGGTCGATGAACGCAATCACCTCGTCAATCGGATGTTGACGCGCACCGATGGAAATGACGTTGGCGTCATTGTGCTCGCGCGCGAGTTCGGCCGTCGACAAGTTCCACACGAGCGCCGCCCGCGCGCCAGCGACCTTGTTCGCAGCAATCTGCTCGCCATTGCCGGAACCGCCGAAGACGACGCCGAGCGACTCGACACCCGCGGCCTGATCGGCGACCGTGGCCTTCGCCGCGTTGATGCAGAAGCTCGGGTAGTCATCCAGGGGGTCGTAATTCTTCGGCCCGTGATCGACGACCTCGTGCCCGGCCTGGGTGAGGTGTGCCTGCAGGTCCCGGCTGAAATCGAGCCCAGCGTGGTCGGTCGCGATGTGAATGCGCATGAGCAGATCCTACGGAATTGGCGGCCGCCGAGGATTGCGCGTGACCCTTCCCACCAAGCTGTTCCTCACGCACAAGCACGGTTCTCGCTGATGCAAGCGGTTGCGCCGTGCCCCTAGACTGGCGAGCGTGTCCACTGACGAACACGGCCTAACCGCGCCGACCCACCTGACGCCCTCCGCGCGCGTAGCAACTGCTCGCCGCGACGACACCTCCGACCGCGATTGGGAAGCGTTCGAATCGCGATTCGCGCGCGAATACCCTCGGCTCGAAGCCGTTTTCCGCGACGTCTACGGTGACGATCCCCGCGCGGCCGAACAGCTGAATCTGCTCATTGACGACATCGCCTCATCGTGGCAGGAGCGCCCCGCCGACCTCAAGGCACTGGACGCATCGCGCGAAGCGAACCCTACCTGGTTCGAATCGAACAAGATGCTCGGCGGCGTTCTCTACGTCGATCGCTACGCCGAGAATCTCGCAGGCGTGAGCGCGCGCATCCCCTACTTCCGCGAGTTGGGGCTGACCTACTTGCACCTCATGCCGTTGTTCCTCGCCCCCGAAGAGAATTCCGACGGCGGCTATGCAGTTTCGAGCTACCGCGACGTCAATCCCGCACTGGGCGACATGGATCAGCTCACCGCTTTGGCCACCGAGCTTCGCGAGAACGGCATCTCGCTGGTTGTGGACTTCATCTTCAATCACACCTCCAACGAGCACGAGTGGGCCAAAAAGGCGATTGCCGGGGACCCGGAGTTCGACGACTTCTACATCATCTTCCCCGACCGCGCGATGCCCGACGCCTACGAGAAGACCGTGCGCGAGATCTTCCCCGACGACCACGCCGGATCGTTCGTGCAACTCGACGACGGCCGCTGGATCTGGGCAACCTTCTACCACTTCCAGTGGGACTTGAATTACCGAAATCCCGCCGTTTTTCGGGCGATGGCGGGAGAGATGCTGTTCCTCGCCAATCGCGGTATCGACATCCTGCGCATGGACGCGGTCGCGTTCATCTGGAAGCAACTCGGAACACAGTGCGAAAGCCTGCCTGAAGCGCACCGGCTCATCCAGGGGTTCAATGCGGTCTGCCGCCTCGCTGCTCCGAGCCTGCTGTTCAAGTCCGAAGCCATCGTGCATCCCGACGAGGTCATCGAGTACATCAGCCCCGAAGAGTGCCAACTGAGCTACAACCCGTTGCAGATGGCCCTCATCTGGAACTCTCTCGCGACCCGCGACGTCAATTTGCTGTCGCAAGCCCTTGAGCGTCGCCACTCCATCCCTGCGGGCACCGCGTGGGTCAACTACGTGCGCAGCCACGACGACATCGGCTGGACCTTTGCCGACGAGGATGCCGCGGAGTTCGGTATCAACGGATATGACCACCGTCGATTCCTCAACTCGTTCTA
Organism: Microbacteriaceae bacterium; assembly: GCA_031428675.1. Taxonomy (GTDB): domain Bacteria; phylum Actinomycetota; class Actinomycetes; order Actinomycetales; family Microbacteriaceae; genus JANOYC01. The sequence goes on from JANOYC010000023.1 coordinate 2,959, forward strand.
CGTGAACCGGTTCGACGGCAGTTTCGCCCGCGGAGTTCCGTTCCAAGACAATCCCCGCACCGGCGACTGCCGCATTTCTGGAACGACCGCATCGCTGGCCGGGCTCGAGGCCGGCGACAAGCACGCCGTCGACCGGATCCTTCTGGCGCACTCCATCATCCTCAGCACCGGCGGCATCCCGCTCATCTATCTGGGCGACGAGGTAGGACAACTCAACGACTACGACTACGTCAACGAACCGTCGCAAGCCGACGACAGCCGTTGGGTCAACCGTCCGCATTTCCCAGCAGCACGGTATGCCACCCGCACCGATCCGTCGACAGAATCTGGCGCAATCTATACGCGCCTGCGGTGGCTCATCCAAGCGCGGTCTGCCGCGCCCGAGTTCGTCGGCGGCGACCTCATCGGATTCGACACCAACAATCCCCACGTACTCGGATTCCAGCGTCCGTCCGCTGGCTCTAGCGTGCTCGTGCTCGCGAACTTTGCGGACACACCCCAACCGGTGACCGCGGAGACGCTGGGCGGGCTTCCTGCCGACGCCTTCGACCTTGTCAGCGGCACGCGCGTCTCCCTGCGCGCTGGCTTCCTGCTTGCCCCGCACCAGTTCGCGTGGCTCCGGATTGTGCAGGGCACGTCGAGCTAAACAGTTTCAGAGCTCGTGACTGCGTGAGCCCCCTACCCGCACGCGGGATGGCAGGAATCGATCGTGACCGAGTCAACGGCGAGCGTAAGTTGCGGGTGTTCATCGGGGCTGAGGCCGAGAGAAAAACCCGACGACGTGGTGAATGACTCCGTCGGGAGCCCCGCGCCCGAGTAACTTCCCTTGACCTTAATCGGATACTGGCATTCCGTGACGGAGTCCTCCGTGAACGCCTGAAACTGAATGTGCCACTCGGTCCCGTAAAAGAGGGTCACCATCCACTGGATGTCGGCGCCGCCCACCCCCGCGCCGGCTACCGTTCCGGCAATAGTGCAACCATTGAACGGCGGATTGGCGGGAGCCGTGCGCTCCTCGTTCACCTCGATCGTGACCTTGGAGCACCTCTTGATGCCGCGGGAGCTGGCCGAAGGACTCGCGTCGGCGGTCTCAGCCGCAAGAAGTACGGGCACGCTCGCGAGGACCCCGAGGCCCACGCGTCGCAGAAACAGCCGCCGTCCGAGCGACTCGACGCTCTTTGACTCCATCGCCGAGTGTTCTCCCGACTTCGTTGCGAAAATGCTGTATGCCACTGGTTTCGTGAGTCTATCGGGCGCAAACTGGAAATAGTGACTTTTGCTTGGTGGAGGTGTCTCATGCGCACGATCAGCCCCAGTGTTCCCGACGCAATGCCTGTGCTCTCTCCGGGTCGTCACCGCAATCCGAAGCGGGGCGCGTGCTTCATGGAGTTCGCGTCGTATCTCGCAGGCGAGCGGTGGAGCGATCACCCATCGTGCACACACCCGGTGCTCGGCGAGCTTGCTCGCACCGTCAACGACCTGACGATAGACACCGTGCGGCGCCAGATGACGACCCAGATTCCGCGGGTGATTGGCGTCAATAGCAACGACCCGGAACTGGCGATTGCCGTCGCCGCCCGCGCCGCAGCGGCGGCGCTGCCAATAGCGAGTTTCGAACGTCAACGACCTCTTGCCTTGGGGTTGCTCATCTGCCAGTCGCTCACCGCCGACCCGCGCATCTCCCGACTGATCATCGATGCGCTCGCGACCTGTCCCGACGCGTCACAGTGGGCGGTCACGTTCATGAGGTCGCACCCGTCCACGGGGATGCGGTTCGGTGCCGGTGGCGCCGAGGCGATAGTGCGACTTGCCGTGGTCGGCATCGCGCACGCGTGTGTGACCGACCCCCATGGTCGTCTGCTCGCGATGTTCACCGACGTCATCGACCACGCCGAGGCCCTCGTCCAGCGCGAGAAGCAAGGCGTCGCAACTCCCGCGTCCCGAGAGTCGGTGCTCGCCTCCTGACGTGGTCTCTCCTTCGCACCCGCGATTAGGCTGGGCTGTCGGACACGATCCGATACGAGAACAAGGAGAGCGAATTGCCCGGAGAGAACCTCACCAGAGCTGAAGCGCAAGCACGAAGGGCGATGCTCGACGTCTCGAGCTACGCCGTGGAGCTGGACCTCACCACGGGCCCGGACACGTTCGCGTCGACGACCACCGTGCGATTCACGTCGACGCCGGGTGCGTCCACGTTCATCGACGCGATTACCGGCTCGGTGCACTCGGTCACTCTCAACGGACGCTCGCTCGACCCCGCCTCGGTGAGCGATGGTGTGCGCATCCAGCTCGACGGACTCGACGCCGCCAATGAACTGACGGTCGTCGCTGACGCCGCGTACACCAACACGGGCGAGGGACTCCACCGCTTCGTCGACCCCGTGGATGGCGAGGTCTACCTCTACACACAGTTCGAAGTGCCCGACAGCCGTCGGGTGTTCGCCGTGTTCGAGCAGCCCGACCTGAAAGCGACCTTCCAGTTCACCGTGACCGCGCCCGCGGAATGGTCCGTTGTCAGCAACCAGCCCACGCCCAAGCCCGAGCCCGCGGGTGCCGACACCGCCACGTGGCGTTTCGAGCCCACGCCCGTACTGTCGAGCTACGTCACCGCGCTCGTCGCCGGCCCATACGCCGAGGTGCGAAGCGAACTCACCAGTAGCGACGGCCGCGTTATTCCACTCGGAATCTTCGCGCGTAAATCTCTGAGCGAGCACCTGGACGCCGACTACATCTTTGAGAAGACCCGTCAGGGCTTCGCCTACTTCGAAGAGAAGTTCGACTACCCCTACCCGTTCACCAAATACGACCAGCTCTTCGTGCCTGAGTTCAACGCCGGTGCGATGGAGAATGCTGGCGCGGTCACCTTCACCGAGACCTACGTGTTCCGATCGAAAGTGACCGACGCGATCAAAGAACGTCGCGTCGTCACGATCCTGCACGAACTCGCCCACATGTGGTTCGGCGACCTGGTCACAATGAAATGGTGGAACGACCTGTGGCTGAACGAGTCGTTCGCCGAGTGGGCGTCGACGATCGCGACCGCCGAGGCGACCGAGTGGGAAGGCGCATGGACGACCTTCCAGGCCATGGAGAAGAGCTGGGCATACCGCCAAGATCAGCTGCCATCGACGCACCCCGTCGTCGCCACCATCAATGACCTTGAGGATGTCCAGGTCAACTTCGACGGAATCACCTACGCCAAGGGCGGCTCGGTCCTCAAGCAACTGGTCGCCTGGGTTGGCATCGACGCCTTCTTCGCGGGGGTCGGTGCGTACTTCCGCAAGCACGCCCACTCCAACACCGAGCTCTCCGATCTTCTCGCCGAGCTCGAGATCACCAGCGGCCGCTCTCTGGGCGAATGGTCGAAGCTGTGGCTCGAGACGGCAGGGGTGAACACGCTACGTCCCGCCCTCAGAACCGATGCCGACGGCCTCATCACGTCGTTTGCGGTGCTTCAGACTGCGGTCGCAGACCACCCGACTATCCGGCCCCACCGGCTGGCTGTCGGCGTGTATACGCTCGCCGGTGAACCGGGCGAGACCCGCGCGCTTCGCCGCACGAACCGCATCGAACTGGACGTCGACGGTGACCGTACCGAAGTACCCGAACTCATCGGCACCGCACGCGGCGACCTCATCCTGATCAACGACGACGATCTCGCCTACGCGAAGATCCGACTCGACGCCGACTCGCTCGCCGTAGCGATCGACAACCTGGCGGCCATCGAGGATCCCCTCGCCCGGGCGATCGTCTGGGGATCAGTATGGGACTCCACACGTGACGCCGAAACGGCGCCACGTGACTTCGTCCAACTCGTTCTTGGCAACATTGCAACGGAAACAGAGTCCACGACTCTGCGGACCACCCTCACCCAACTCACAACGGTCGCGCGCATGTATGTCGCTCCCGAATTCCGAGCCGCGACGATCGAGCGTATCGGCGACGCATTGTGGGCACTTGCTGGGGCTGCGGAAGCGGCATCCGATGCTCAGTTCCAGTTCGTCAAGTTCTTCGCCACCATCGCCTCGACGCCCAGCCACGCAGAAACGCTGCGAGCACTGCGCGATGGCGGCATAACCCTTCCCGGGCTCACGATCGACACTGACCTCGACTGGGAGTTGCTGGAAGGACTCGTGATCACGAGCGCAGCCGGCAACGCCGAGATCGACGCGGCTCTCGCCAGAGACAACACGGCGAATGGCCAGCAAGCGGCGGCCCGCGTGCGGGCGGCAGTGCCGACGATCGACGGCAAGGAAGCCGCCTTCGCCTCGCTCGTCGATTCCGACGATCTGCCGAACGCCATTGTGCGCCAGACGACTATCGGTTTCCAGCACACCAACGACCCCGCCGCGCTCGAATCGGTGGTCGAGCGGTACTTCGCGAGTCTCGCGCCGCTGTGGGATTCACGTAGCTATCACATTGCCGAAACACTGGTCGTCGGTCTGTACCCCGCGACGCTCGCGTCAGAGTCGCTTGCTGCGAAGACTCGAGCGTGGCTCGACGCCAACCCGGAGGTGCCGGCGCTGCGACGACTCGTGATCGAAAACCTCGCAGGCGTTGACCGTGCTCTGGCCGCTCAAGCGCGCGACCGGGCCTGATTCCGTTCGCGCTCGTAGATTGGACCGGCCATGAGTGACCAACCCGCGGAGCACCGCTCCCCCGAGCCGAACCCCGTTCTGCTGCGAGCGAGCGAGGGCGGCGAGGCTGTCGAGGGCAACTTCTGGGCGAAGATCGGCGGCCGGCCTACCTTCGAGAAACTCGTGCGTGCCTTCTACACCGGCATCCGCTCCGACGACGTCTTGCTGCCGATGTACCCCGAGCACGACCTCGAGGGTGCCGTGCAGCGGTTGACCGGCTTCCTGGAGCAATACTGGGGCGGACCGACTGCCTACAGCCGCGAACGCGGCCACCCGCGATTGCGGGCGCGGCACGTCCCGTTCAAGGTGAACCCGGATGCACGCGACAGGTGGCTCCGTCACATGCGGGCCGCCGTCGACACTCTAGAGTTGTCGCCCCTCGACGACTCGATGTTGTGGGGTTACCTCGAACGCGCCGCTTACGCGATGGTCAACACGTTCGACGAGTAGTCAACCCGGGTGCGCGGCGCATGCCGCGCACCCAAACCCGCACTCGTCAGAGGGCCGCCGCGAGCGCCTCGCGCAGCGGTGTGGTCGGTCGACCGATCAAGGCGCCTAGTTCGCCCGAGGTGACCGCCAGCAAGCCGTCCCGGGTGTTGTTGTCGAGGGCAACGATGAACCCTACGAGCTCCTCCGGGAGTCCGGCGCCGATCAGCATCGCGGAATGTTCCTCGGGGCTCACCGCGGTGTACTCGACCGGACGACCGACGAGCGCCGCCGCGGTTGACGCGAGATCGTCGAAGTGCCACGCCTCGTCGCCGGAGAGTTCGTACACCTTTCCCTCGTGCCCCGGGGTCGAGAGCACGATCGCTGCCGCCTCCGCATAGTCGCGCCGCGGCGCGCTCGCGACCCGACCGTCACCGGCGCTCCCGATGATTGTTCCCGTTTGTGCGGCCGTGCGCACCTGGTCGAGGTAATTCTCGGTGTACCAGCCATTTCGGAGGATCGTGAAGCCAATACCGGAGGAGCGAAGTACCTGTTCAGTCGCCTTGTGCTCGGGGGCGAGAATCAGGGCGCTCGAATCGGCGCTGGGAGCGCTCGTATAGACGACATGGCTCACGCCGGCCTTGTGCGCAGCCGCGATCACCCGCGAGTGCTGCTCCACTCGTCGCCCGACGGCGGTTCCCGAGACGAGCATGACTGTCGAGGCTCCGGCGAAGGCGAGCTCGAGACTGACCGGATCATCGAAATCGATACGTGCGACCCGCACGCCTCGAGCGGCAAGGTCACTGAGAGTGTCGACATTCCGGCCGGCGGCGGTGATATCAGCTGCGGGGATCCCACGCTCGAGAAGTGATTCGACAATCAGGCGGCTGAGCTGCCCTGTTGCTCCGGTGATGACGATTGACATGGTGTCCTTTCGGTGGGGCCGAATTTTTTCGGCGTCGACTGTGTTCCTCAAGCGGCAACCGTCGGATTCGTTCAAATCTTCCCGTGGTGCAGTACGCACTTTTTGGTAAGTTAGGCACATGCAAGCATTTCTCACCGCACGTGTGGATCACGCGGCATTCACCGACGGCGTGCTCCCGGCCGCGTGCCCGAGCCGCGTCGTTCTCGACCATGTGACGAGCAAATGGGGAGTGCTGGTCATCGTGGCGTTGAGCCGCGACACACTGCGCTGGGGCGAGTTGCGCCGAGTTGTCCAAGGCGTCAGCGAGAAAATGTTGGCCCAGACGTTGCGCACGCTCGAGGCGGATGGGTTCGTTTTGCGTGATGCTCACCCGACGATCCCGCCTCGCGTCGATTACAGCCTCACCGATCGCGGTCGCGAGCTCGCCCAGTTCCTTTTGCCGTTGCTTGACTGGATCGCAGGCAACGCCGACGAGATTCTCGACCGGCGCGACCACACGCAGGTCAGCGCGTAGGTTGCGCTACCGCGCGAGCGCAGATGCGCGGCGCTTCACTAGTACGTGACCGCGGTCAGTCGACAGTCGCGTCCACGAACCGGCCTCGAGAATCGCGACGTCGCCAGCGCCCCCGAGGAACCCGAGACTAAGCGCAGCGAAGGCGGCACCGGCCGGCACATGCTCAAACCCGTTTACCGGTCGCCCCCACACTTCCGAGCGCACCCTGTGCACGATCTGTTCGCCCGTTCCCGCGGGGATGGCTGCGGCGACCTCATCAATGCCCGCCTTCGCCACGGCCTCCAGGTCGGCAGCGCTCGCGGATCCGATCGGCGCCCAACCGCCCCGAGGCGGCGAGATCGACGTCCACATGATGGCGGTGCCCGCCGCTGGCAGCTCCACGGTGACCGCTCCGCCATCGTCCGCGATCGTCGATACGAGATGCGCGAGTCGCTCCAGGATCGCTCTGACGTCGACCACCTCATCGAAGTCAGAGGTGTCGAAGAGCCCGAACGTGCGCAATCCGAGCACCGTTGGGCTCGTGTCGAGAATCCCGGCCGGGGTGAGCACGGGAACATAGACCGCGAGCACTCCGGATGCGGCGACGAGCCGCGCCCCGCCGTTCTCTATCCGTGCCGCGCGGGCGAAGTACACCTGAAGGTCTCGGAGCGCGAGCGCGTCGACGAGCGTGAACGAATGAGTCATGGATACTCCAAACTACCGGAGAGCGTCGACGCGGCCGCCTTAGACTACGAACCATGAGCAGCGCTGCCCACGATCCTCTTGCATCGTTTCTCTCGGCGCTCGATCTGACCGACACGGGCGCTCGCACCCGAGAGGACATCTTCACCGGGCCCAGTCAGTGGATGCCACTCGGCCGCGTGTTCGGCGGACAGGTTCTCGCGCAATCGCTCGTCGCGGCGATGCGCACGACGAGCGATGATCGCCACGTGCATTCGATGCATGGCTACTTTCTGCGACCCGGCAACGCAGAGCTTCCCATCACGTTCTCGGTTGATCGCATCCACGACGGCCGATCGTTCTCCACTCGTCGAACGCAGGCCTATCAGAACGGGGAGCCGATTCTCTCGATGATCGCCTCGTTCCAGGATGAGGACGAGGGCCTGGAGCATCACACGCCGATGCCGAAGGGCATCCCCGACCCGGAGTCGTTGCCGAGCGCGAGCGAGTCCCTCGCGGGCGTCGACCACCCGATCGCCCACTACTGGGCGACGTCACGCGCGTTCGACTTGCGTCATGTGCCCTCTCCGGTGTATTTCTCGGTCGAGGGCGAGCACGTGCCTCACCAGGCGGTGTGGGTCAAGGCGATCGGCACGCTGCCTGACGATCCCGGTCTGCATCGCGCAGCGCTCGCCTATGCGAGCGACTACAGCATCCTCGAACCGATCATGCGGGCGCACGGCATTTCCTGGGCGACTCCGGGGCTCAAGGCGGCGAGTCTCGACCACGCGATGTGGTGGCACCGATCGGGCCGAGTGGATGAATGGTTGCTTTACGTGCAGGAGTCACCGAACGCCATCGGCGGGCGTGGTCTTGCGCTTGGGCGCATCTACAATCGCGCAGGGCAGCTGCTCGCGAGCGTTGCCCAAGAAGGTATGGTGCGCGTGCCTCGCGGCCCGCGTTAGTCGCGTTTGGCGAATTTGACCGGCTCGCCCAGGTATGGCGACCACAGGGTTCGCAGTTCGTCGCCTATTCGCTGCGGGCGCCCGGTGCTCGCCGTGACCATCACGAGCGTCGTCGCCGCTCGCACGAAGAGAGCGCGCGGCGTCACGCTGGCCGGTGAATACACCTCGTAGCAGATCTCCAAGCTCGCGCCCCCCATGCGGCCGATCCACATCTCAATGTCGATCGGCGCCCGCATGTATGGGATCGGCGCCAGGTATTCGATCTCCTGGCGCGCGATCAAGCTGATGTGCTCCGCGCCCGGACGCGCATCCAACACCGCCGTCGCTTGCGCGGCGGAACCGTCATCCGATGCCCAGAAGGCCTGGATGCGCGCTTCTTCAAGAATCCGGAACATCTCCGCGTTGTTGACGTGCGCATACGCGTCGAAATCCGACCAGCGAAGCGGAATCGCGACGTGAATGCGCGACATCAGCTGCGCGTGAGCTTGCGGTGCGTAGAGCGGTGCGGCTTCGCGGCGTCGGGGCCGAGCCGTTCAACCTTGTTCTCCTCATAGGCTTCAAAGTTGCCTTCGAACCAGTACCAGTTTGCCGGGTTCTCGTCAGTACCTTCGTAGGCGAGGATGTGCGTGGCGATGCGATCGAGGAACCACCTGTCGTGGGTGATCACCACCGCGCAACCGGGAAACTCGAGCAGTGCGTTTTCGAGGCTCCCGAGGGTCTCGACGTCGAGGTCGTTGGTCGGTTCGTCGAGCAGGAGGAGGTTTCCGCCCTGCTTGAGGGTGAGCGCCAAGTTCAGCCGGTTGCGCTCACCTCCGGAGAGCACCCCGGCCTTCTTCTGCTGGTCGGGGCCCTTGAAGCCGAACTGCGACACGTAGGCGCGCGACGGAATTTCGGTCTTGCCCACGGTGATGTAGTCGTGTCCGTTGGACACGACCTCCCACAGGGTCTTGTTCGGATCGATCCCGCCGCGCGATTGATCGACGTAGGAGATGTCGACGGTTTCGCCGACCTTCAGGTCACCACCGTCGAGGGGTTCGAGTCCGACGATGGTCTTGAAGAGCGTGGTCTTACCGACACCATTGGGGCCGATTACGCCGACGATTCCGTTACGCGGGAGGGTAAAGCTCAGCCCGTCGATGAGGGTTCGATCGCCGAAGCCCTTCTCGAGCTTGGTCGCGTCTATCACTTGAGATCCGAGGCGCGGGCCCACGGGGATCACGATTTCTTCGAAGTCGAGCTTTCTCGTCTTCTCCGCCTCGGATGCCATCTCCTCGTACCGCGCGAGTCGAGCCTTGGACTTCGCCTGGCGCCCCTTCGCGTTCGATCGCACCCACTCGAGTTCGCCCGCGAGGCGCTTGGCGAGCTTGGCGTCTTTCTTGCCCTGAACCTCGAGACGCTGTGACTTCTTCTCGAGGTAGGTGGAGTAGTTACCCTCGTAAGGGTAGAGACGGCCGCGATCGACCTCGGCAATCCACTCGGCGACGTGGTCGAGGAAGTACCGATCGTGGGTCACGGCGAGAACAGCGCCGTGGTACTGCGCAAGGTGCTGCTCAAGCCACAGCACGCTCTCGGCGTCCAAGTGGTTGGTGGGCTCGTCGAGGAGCAGCAGGTCGGGCTTCTGCAGGAGCAGTTTGGTCAGCGCAACGCGCCGCTTCTCACCGCCCGAGAGGTTCGCGACCGTGGAATCACCGGGCGGAGTGCGCAGGGCATCCATCGCCTGTTCGAGCTGGGAATCAAGGTCCCACGCGTCGGCGGCATCGATGGCTTCCTGGAGTACCCCCATCTCGGCAAGGAGCGCATCGAAATCGGCATCGGGGTCGGCCATCGCGGCGGAGATCTCGTTGAAGCGGTCGACCTTGCCCTTGATTTCGCCGACGCCCTCCTGCACGTTTTCCAGCACAGTCTTGGATTCGTCGAGCTCCGGCTCCTGCATGAGAATGCCGACAGTGAATCCCGGCGTGAGTTTCGCCTCGCCGTTGCTCGGCGTGTCGAGGCCCGCCATGATCTTCAAGATGGTGGATTTACCCGCACCGTTGGGCCCGACCACGCCGATTTTGGCACCGGGGAGGAAGGCCATCGTTACGTCGTCGAGAATGAGCTTGTCACCGACCGCTTTGCGGGCGCGGACCATCGAGTAAATGTATTCGGCCATCGCTCCAGTCTACGGAACCGTGTGCCACGCCCGCGCCGAGGGGGCGGCAGTATTCACCAGTCGATATTTCACCAGTCGATGGAACGGGTGACGCCGACGAGGCACCGGCCTGTTCCGAGCACCGGCGCGACGATGCTCGAGTAGCCGCTCGTGCCCACCTGGCCGACGAGACATTGATCTCCCAACCGAACCGAGAACTGCACCGCGTCGGCGTCGAGGCCAACGGCGGTCTTGTCTGGGGTGACCTCCATGTCGGCACGAGGAAAGCCCGATTCGACCAGCCGGTCGATGATCGCCCGGCCGTCGGGCTCCGTGTTGTCGTTGAACAGCGCGGAAATCACGGCATCGAAGTAGTCGGCGTTGCCCGCAGCCCCCGCCGCCGGATCGAAAGCAGCCGGTGCGGGAGTGGACGTCGCGGTCGATGATGGCAGGAGCGTGTCTGTTGCGCCAGGCTCACGCGACGTGCCCGGCGAGGGCTCCGCTGTGCACCCGACCAGGGCAATCGCAGCGACGACAGCCATCGCGACGATCGCGACGGTTCGACGTCGAATGCCCCTCCCGACCACTTCCGCTGAACCCACCGCCTCAGTCTAAGTCGCTGTCAGAACGGAACAGCGAGAGCGTCGGCCGTCGTGGGCACGACTCCACTGGCGTCGACCATCACAAGGCGCTCCGCGGCGGTATCGGGAACGCTACCGCCGGGCGTGGGTGCCTCGGGCGCGAAGGAATCGGCCGCTGGTGCTTCGCCGGAGGTGGCCTCCGCTGCCGCACGCTGTGGGCTTCGAGCGAAAGCCGAGGTGCCGAAGAGGAGGTCGTGGCCCATGGCCTCCGCCTCGATCTCGACCGTGGTTCCGACGCGCTCGCCCGTCTCCCACTCACGGATGCGCAACCGGCCGGTGACGACCACCCGATCGCCCTTCTTCACGGAGGAGTTCGCGTTGAGCGCGAGTTGTCTGAACGCGGTGACCGTGAACCAGTTCGATTCGCCGTCGATCCACTTTGACGTGGCTCGGTCGAATCGACGCTGGGTCGAGACGAGCCGGAAGCTCGTGATCGGTAGCGCATCCGAAGTCATGAGGTGTCGCGGCGGGGTTGCCACGAGTCCCGAAATGGTGATGACGTCTGCCATGGAGTTCCCGTCTTTTAAGGGCGCGCACGCCGCATCGAAGTGGCGGATCCCGGGGCCGTGACGTGCCGGGAGCACCGCTCCGGGATCCGTTATTCGAGTGTGACGCCGCGCTTCATCAGCGGGAGGGGTGAGCGCTCCGCCGGGGGCAAAGATCCTCGTGCAGCGCGTTGGGGAGGACTCGTGGTCGAACGCGCAGGGGGATGCGTGAACGGTTCAGTGTTCGCGGAACTCCGGGAAGTCACTTCCCGGCAGCAACGCTGCGTGCAACGCGTGCTTTGCGACATCCAACGACGGATAGGTACCGCGGTACTCGTCGTCGTTCAGCAGCTTCATCGCGTATTCGCCGCCGATCTTGTGAATAGTTCCGAGCGCTCCGGCCGGGCCGAATGCGACCCACGCCTGGCTGACGTCTCCGCGGCTCGTGGTTGTCTCATTGCTCATCGTCGAGTTCCTAACGGTTGCCTCACGGCGGCTGAGCCGCCCCACTTACTGAGTACGAGCCAGCCTACGCCGCGCTGATGTACGCAGAAAAGGACTTGCGCACTTTGTTCACCTTGGGCAAGGCAACCGCCAGGCAGTACCCCTGTCCTGGGTTCTTCGCGAAGAAATCTTGGTGGTAGTCCTCGGCGACGTAGTACTCGCCGAGCGGCTCGATCTCGGTCACTATGGTTCCGTCCCAGTAGTCGGCGGCGCGGTCACGCGCTGCCTCGAAGAGCGCCTTCTGCTCGTCGTCGGCGTAGTACATGCCGGATCGGTACTGCGTGCCGACGTCGTTGCCCTGGCGATTGAGCTGGCGAGGGTCGTGCAACGTGAAGAACACGTCAAGGATCACGTCGGCGGGAATCGTCCCTTCATCGAACGTCACGGCCACGGCCTCGGCGTGGCCGGTTCGTCCGGTGCACACCTGCTCATATGTCGGGTCGACCATCTGGCCCGCGGTATAGCCAGAAACCACATCGGTGACGCCCCGAAGGGTGCGATAGACGGCGTCAAGACACCAGAAGCAACCACCGGCGAGAACGAATGTGCGCATGGTGGTGATCCTAACTTTCACGAATGGTGGCCTGCTGGGCGTTCGGTGGGAACGCCGGATTGCGCACATCCGGGATTACCGCCGGCAAAGTCGGCCGGTGTCATGGTGCGTCGTAGGGTTAGGGTCATGCCCTACGACGCACGGTCTGAACGCTACGAATCCACTCAGTACTCCCGAATCGGTCGAAGCGGGCTGAAGCTGCCCCGAGTCTCACTCGGTCTGTGGAACAACTTCGGCAACGATCGCACGCTCGAAGGGCAGCGGGCGATCCTGCGCCGCGCCTTCGACCTCGGAGTCACGCACTTCGACCTGGCCAACAACTACGGGCCACCGGACGGCTCTGCCGAGTCGAACTTCGGACGAATCTTCGCGGAAGACTTTCGCCCCTACCGCGACGAAATCGTGATCTCGAGCAAGGCGGGCTACTACATGTGGCCGGGCCCGTACGGCGAGTGGGGATCACGCAAATACCTTCTGTCGTCGCTCGACCAGTCGCTGCAGCGGATCGGGGTCGACTATGTCGACATCTTCTACTCGCACCGCCCCGACCCGGACACCCCCATCGAAGAGACGATGGGTGCGCTGGCCACCGCGGTCACGTCGGGTAAGGCGCTGTATGCGGGCATCTCCAACTACAACCCGGAACAGACGATCGCTGCCCACGCCGCGCTGGCCGAGCACAAGATCCCGCTGTTGATCCATCAACCGCGTTACAACATGTTCGACCGCACCATCGAAGCCGGCCTCTTCTCCACGCTCGACGAACTCGGGATGGGGAGCATCGTGTTCTCACCGCTCGCGCAAGGCCTGCTCACCGATCGGTACATCGACGGCACGATCCCTGCCGGCTCCCGCGCATCCGAAGGTCGGTGGCTGCACCCCGGTGATGTGGGCGACGCCTACCTCGGCCGGGCTCGCGCCCTGACCGAAATTGCACGCGAACGCGGCCAGAGCCTCGCTCAGCTCGCCATCTCCTGGGTGCTTCGCCACCCTCAGGTGACCTCGGCGCTTATCGGCGCTAGCAGTGTCGGCCAGCTCGAGAACAACCTCGCCGCGGTCGACGCTCCGGCTCTCACTGCTGAGGAGGTCAGGGCGATCGAGCCGTTCGCGGTGCACGGCACACAGCTGCGCTAGGAATGGGGTACCTGTACGCGCTGGCCGGAGCGCTGCTATTCGGCACAAACGGCAGCGTCACCAAGGTGATCCTCGAAGCAGGCCTCACCCCCACGCAGTTGACGCAATTCCGCGTGCTCGGTACAACGATCATTGCCGGGATCGCGTTGGCAATCGTCGATCGCTCGGCGTTCCGTCTGCCCCGACGACAGATCGGCGTGATGGCTGTGCTCGGCATTGCCGGCGTCGCGCTGCTTCAAGCGAGTTATGCCTATGCCGTGCTACTGCTTCCCGTAGGTGTTGCCCTCTTGCTCGAATACACCGCGGTACTCATGGTGGCGATGTTCGCCTTCGTCGTGTTCCACGAACAAGTGAAAGCACGGCTGTGGGTCGCCATCGGATTCGTACTCGTCGGCCTCACGATCGTTGCCCACATCTGGGACGCACACCTGGATCCCCTCGGTGTGGCGCTCGCGCTGGTGGCCGCCGTCACCCTCACCATCTACTTCCTGATCGGAGAGCGGCAAGTGTCGGCGACATCTCCGCTCACTGTTGCATTCTGGACGATGGGCTTCGCCACGTTGTTCTGGGCGTTCTTCAGCGGGTGGTGGAACGTCGACCCGGCTTTGCTGGTGGCTCCAACATCCATGAGCGGGAATCTTTCAAACTTGGAGTTGCCGCTGTGGGCGCCCCTGCTGTGGAACGTTGTGCTTGGCTCGTTCATGCCGTTCCTGTTGTCGTTCTTCGCGCTCAAGCACCTTCCGGCGACCGCCGCTGGCATCGTCGCGTCGTCGGAAGTGATTTTCGCCTTCGTCGTCGCATGGCTCTGGCTCGAAGAAGCGCTGACCCCGGCCGAGGTCGTCGGCGCGGCCATCGTGCTGGCGGGCATTATCCTCGCGCAGACAGCGCGCTCCGACAAGGTTGTCGACGCCGACCTTGCCTTACCCGTGGACTTCAGCGCCACTCCGAGCGCACTCGAGACCGCCGAAGACCACGACAACCCGGCGCGAGATAGCGCATCGAGTCGCTGACACTCGGCGAACGTCCGCGGTTTCGCGACCCTTCGGCGATATGGTGCGTCCATGCAATGGTGGAACGACTTCGTTGACTGGCTCTTTTCCGACGACGCACTCGCCGTCTTGACGGCGGCGGTTGTCCCGTTCGTCGCGATCGTCGTAGCTGGCGTGGTGGCCGCGTGGATCGGCCGCGGCGCAACGCGACGCGTGCTTGCGCACCACGATCGCGAGCTCAAAGCTGCCGCGGTGACCGCGCTCATCGGAGTCGGCCGCAAGGCTGCGGCGTGGAGCACGCTCGGTGCTGAAGAACATCAACGCGTGGATTTCATCGCCCACGAGGCCGAGGTGCGCGTTCGCCTTCTGCCTTTGTCGGGTGCGTCGCTCGCCGCGGATTGGGCGGTACACCAACTCGCCGACATGAAGCGCAACTCCGTGAGCTTCAGTTTCCAGGCAGAACAGACGCTGCTTGAGTACCGCGACCGCCTCATCGAGTGGCAGTACAAGCCCTCTCGCGCACGCAAGATCTTTGTTGCAGACCTTGAGCGATGGCGCTTTGAACAAAGCGAATCCGACAAGGCGCTCGTCGAGAAGCAGCAGAACTGGGCCCAGGAACAGTTAGCCGTGGACACCGGATCGGTTGCTGCCCAGAAGCCAGCCGCAACGCCAACGAAAGCATTCGCGCCGCGCTCAGCACCCGCGGTCAGCGCCGCTACCACCTCCGAACCGCAGAGCACGCCCGAGGACTCCTCCGCCGGGCTTGTCGACGACAATCCGACGCCCCCGGCGGCGGATGGCGCAAACGACCGCTACGTGCGTCCGACGCCGCCCATCGCGACCGTCGCGTCAACCACAGCCGCAGACGCCGTGGACGCGGATGACCGCTCACCGTTCTCTCCGCCGGTCACCGCCCAATCAGCCAGAGAGCGCATCGTGCCGGAACCGAAGGACCCAGAGTACTAGGCCGATTCGCCTGCGGTGCCCCCGGTAGGAATCGAACCTACGACCAAGAGATTAGAAGGCTCTTGCTCTATCCACTGAGCTACGGAGGCTCGATTTCAGGGTACCCCAGCGATGTGGGCGGGTCGTTCGCTGGCTGTTCAGACGCTCGGACGCCCGTCGAAGAACCTTCGGTCGGTCACGACGCCTTTGCGATCGCCGCGAGCACTTGGTTGAGGTTGGGAACGCCCTCCGCCCGGAACACCTCGTCGCCGCCCGCGTCGAACACCACAACGGTCGGCGTGGTGCGAATCCGATCGCGCACGGCACGCGCTTCATGAGCGACCACATCGAACTCGACGATCTTCACGGCCGGCACGAGCTTCACCGCAGCCTCGAGGACTGCGCGGGTAGCCATGCACGGCTCGCAGAACTTCGACGAGTAGAAATCCAAGGTGACCGACGGTACGACGGCGGGTGAGTTCACAAGCACTCCTGCGCGTTCGTCCGAACGATGTCAGAAATCGCCGCGCTCTTCAACAGCCTCCAGCGCTTCGCTGTCGGGCTGATCCCATGCGTAGCTGACTTGCACCTGATGGCCCACCCGTTTGGCACTTCTGGCCGTGTAGACGAGTTGAGTCTCTTTGCCGTTGACAGCTGCGATCACATACAATTCGGCGTCCCAGGAGCCGTCTGTGCTGATGCGGGTGTCGACGTTGCCTCGATAAGGGCCGTCGAGGTAAAACACCGCGTACTCGTCGCCATGTTCGAGCGTGAGGTCAACGCCACTGTTGTCGGTGTCATTCATGCCTCAGTACTACCAGATGCGGCCGGATTATCGCTCCGCACTAGACTCAAAAGATGGCAATTGCGGATGATCGGCTGGTCTGGATCGATTGCGAGATGACGGGGCTGGATCTCGAGATCGATGAGCTCGTGGAAGTCGCCGTCGTCATTACTGACTACGAACTCACTCCCGTTGACCCCGGATTCAGCGTCGTGATCAACCCCGATCGCTCTGCGCTCGAGTCGATGGGCGATTTCGTGCGCGATATGCACACCGCAAGCGGACTCCTCGACGAAATCCCGCACGGAGTCAGCCTCGCCGACGCCGAATACGCGGTGCTCGAGTACATCCTGAAATTTGTTCCAACGGGCGGGCAGGCTCCCCTCGCCGGCAACACCATCGGCACCGACCGAGCCTTCCTGCAGAAATTCATGCCGCGGGTCGACAGTCATCTTCACTATCGCAGCGTGGATGTCTCGTCGATCAAAGAGCTGTCGAGGCGGTGGTTTCCTCGGGTGTACTTCAACGCGCCTGCCAAAGCTGGCGGCCACCGCGCACTCGCAGACATCCTGGAATCCATCCGTGAGCTCGAGTACTACCGTCGTGCCGTCTTCGTCCACCAGCCCGGACCGACATCCGACGAAGCGCAATCGGTAGCAACTGCCGTGGTGGAACATTGGGCCCCGCGGCTGTATTAGAATCGTTGAGTTGCCCGTGCGGCAACGGTGTGGAAACACACGCGTGGTGGGCGTAGCTCAGTTGGTAGAGCGCTGGCTTGTGGTGCCGGATGTCGCGGGTTCGAGTCCCGTCGTTCACCCCATCGTCGTAAGGGATGCGCTAGTTATGAATTCCCCGATGGCAGTCGCGGTGCAAGCATCAGAGACATCAACGGAATCCTCCGTCCGTGGCCAGGAACAGGCCCGCATGAATCGCCAGTGGGTGACCGTGGTCTGGAACGACCCGGTCAATCTGATGAGCTACGTTGTGTTTGTCTTTCGGAGCTACTTCGGTCTTTCCAAGAGGCGAGCGGAAACGTTGATGCTTCAGGTTCACAACGAGGGTCGAGCAGTCGTCGCCATCGGTCCTCGCGAAGAGATGGAGCGCCACGTGGAGGCCATGCACGACTATGGTCTGTGGGCGAGCATCCAGGAGGCCGACGCGTGAAGGGTTTTCGCGTTGGCTCCAACGGCATCATCGTGGGCTCGCTCCTGACAACAGAAATCTCGGTGCTTCGCTCCCTCGTTGAGCAGCTCGCCACGCTCGTCGACGGAACCCCGGTCGAGCTCGATTCCGCGGTGGCGCGGCTGTTTCCCGACGCCTATCGCAACGACCCAGTCGAAGCCGCCGAATTTCGACGGCTGACGGAGCGCGATCTGCGTGACCGCAAGAAGGGCAACGCCGAGACAGTCATCCGCACCCTCGATTCGACGACGCCGAAGGGCACGGCGATGAGGTTCGAGGTAGACCGCGGTGCGGCGAATGCCTGGCTGCGTGCACTTGCCGACGTGCGCCTGGTGCTCGCCGCGCGGCTGGGCCTGAACCACGACGACAACCCCGTCGACAGCGACGGCGACGATAACGGTGCTCGTGGCGCCTACGAATGGTTGGCTTGGCTGCAGGATTCCCTAGTGCGAGCGTGCTCGAAACAGCTCCCATGACAGAGACCGGCGATCACGAGTGGAAGCGCCTCTGCGACGAGCAGGAGTTCGAACGACTCGTGATCGAACAACTGGACGAGCTGCCCGACGATATGGTCGACGGCCTCGACAATGTCGTCTTCGTGACCGAGGCGCGTCCGGAGGACGGCTCGCTTGATCTGTTGGGGCTTTACGACGGAGTCGCTCTCACTGAGCGTGATCGCTACGGATTCGGCGAGCTACCTGACCGCATCATTCTGTTTCGCGAACCGCACCTTGCCGCGGTCGAGACCATCGATGAACTTCGCGATGAGATCCACGTGACGCTCGTGCACGAGATCGCGCATTTCTACGGCATCAACGATGACGAACTTCATCGGCTCGGCTGGGACTAGCCCACCACCAATCCGCCGAGGCCGACCCGCTCCAGCCATGCGTCGGCGGCTGTGTTGGCTTGGCGACCGTCGAGAATTGCGTCGGCTTGGGCCTCCGGTGCCTCCCGCGCGATGAACTGCACTTCTTGCCTCGCCCATCGCTCCCAGTGCGGTGCATAACTCTTGCCATCACGGGCGAGTGCGCGCGATTTGCGCTCTGCATCGTCCAAGTCGACCCACACGCCGAAGGTCGCGAGTGAACGATTCTGCCGACTGAGCGCGCCGCACCCTTCGACGATGAGCGGCTGGTGAGGATCCAGCACATGCCACTCCGCGGGTTCGCCCGCGAGCCAGTCCCATCGTCGCCAGCGATTATGGGCAAAGATCTGTTCGCTCACGTGGGCGGATCCCGCCTCCAAGCCGTCCCAACCCGGGTAGATGTCGTCGAGACGCACGAGCTGCGCCTCCGGACACGCGCGGGCAAGCCCGGCGGCGAATTCCGTCTTCCCCGACCCCGACCGCCCATCGACCAGGATCTTCGCTACCCGTCGCTCGTTACTGCGCACCAATGAAGTTCCAATGACCGGTTACCACGGATATGGTGACTGCGGATGCCGCCACGGCGCACGCAAGGACGATCAGCACCGCATCGCCGGCCGTCAATCGCGAGGGCCGAGCCCAGGTGCGTTCTGTGTGCGCGCCGAACCCGCGCGCCTCCATCGCGGTCGCCAGCGTGCTCCCCCGCCGAATCGACAGCACGAGGAGCGCGAACGCCTGCCCCGCGAATCGCCGCAGTCGACCGGTGTCGGCTACACCGCGTGCTCGCCTCGCAAGTTCGAGATATCGCCAGTCGTCCATAAAAAGCCCGACAAGCCGCAATCCGGCGAGAGCGCCGAGCACGAAGCGCGAAGGAAGCTTTGCGACCTGCGCGAGCCCGTCGGCGAGGTCCGTCGGGTCGACCGTGGCGAACAAGACCACGGCGGGGAGTGCGATCGCGAGCACCCGGAGCATGGTGGCGGCGGCCAATTCGATCGATCCATCGCTGATCTCGACGAGAAAGAACTGTACATAGGTGGCTCCCGATGGCCGCCCGTAGAGCAGGATCGTCACCGCGCTGAGTGGCGCGGCTATCCACACCACGAGCGTGCGGAGGAAGAACCGCTTGACGCCAAGTCCCGCCCAGAGAAACAGGATGGCCTCGGCGGCCAGTGCCACCGACGCTGAGACCCAGTCGATGGACAGCACGAGGGCCACACTGATGATCGCCGACGCGGCGAGCTTCGCAACCGGGTTCAGGCGGTACACCGCCTGCGACCCGCGCACCGGCGTGAGCACAGCGCTCATCGGGCCACCACGGTCGGCCCGATAGACTCGGAGCTTGCCGCGAGTCTCAGCTCGGAGTCGGCGAGGGTCGCGACGAAATCCGAGTCGTGTGTCATCGCCACGATGGCGCTGCCGTCCGTTGTGAGCTCGCCGAGTAGCGACACGAGCTCGCGCCACGTTCTCGCATCCTGCCCGAAGGTGGGCTCGTCGAGAACGAGCACTCGCGGGCGGGTAGCGAGTGCGGTGGCGACCGACAACCGCCTCATCTCGCCGCCGGAGAGAGTAAACGGATTTGCCATGGCCAGATGATCGAGTCGAAGTCGTGTCAGAAGCTCATCGACTCTCGCGGTGCGCTCGAGGTCAGACAGCCCCAGTGCGTTCGGCCCGATCGACAGTTCGTCACGCACCGTGCCCGCGAGAAATTGGTGTTCCGGCGATTGAAACACGGTGCCGATCCGCGTGAGCAATTCACGGGATGTCCACCGGATGGGGCGAGGGTCGATTCCCCTCGAGAGTTCCGTCGCGGTCAACCGGCCGCCCGCTGGAGCAATCAGTCCGGCGAGGGTGAGCCCCAAGGTTGATTTGCCCACGCCATTGGGGCCTGTCACGCACAGGGTACGGCCCGCGCGAACGTCGACCGAGATTCCCGATTGCACGATCGTGCCGCGCACGCGTTCGACCGCGAGTTCGTGCGCGGCCAGGAGCGTGGCGTTGTCGGTTCGCGCGGTTCGCGAATGTCGCTCCGGGGCGAACCCGGGCACCCATACTCCTGACTCCGACAGCGCGGCAGCGTGAGTCACGAGGATCTCCTCTGGCGAGCCGTCCGCCAGAATGCCGCCGTCCGGGGCGAGCACGATGACACGATCGACGAGATCCTTCCACACGTCCACGCGGTGTTCGATCACGATGAAGGTGGCACCGGTGGACTCGAGAACTGCACTGACGGCATCCCGGACTTCGACGACACCGCCGGGATCGAGATTCGCCGTCGGCTCGTCAAGCAATAGCAGCCCCGGCTGCATCGCCAGCACACCCGCAAGGGCAAGGCGTTGCTTCTGGCCGCCCGAGAGCGCGCTCGTCGGCGCGGCAAGCGGCACAGCGAGCCCGACCGCATCCAACGCCGAGGTTACGCGGTGCCAGATCTCGTCGCGCGGAACACCGATATTCTCGCATCCGAACGCGACATCGTCGCCGACGCGCGCGAGGATGACACCGGCATCCGGATCCTGCAGCACGAGCCCGGCGCATCCGCGTGCGGCATTAGGTGCGACACCACCCACGCGTATTTCACCGGTCGAATCGCCGTCATCGTCGCCACCCAGCACACCGGCGAGCGCGCGCAGAATCGTCGACTTACCCGCGCCAGACGGCCCGAGCAGGAGCACGCGCTCGCCCGGGTGGATGGTCAGGTCGAGATCACGGATTGCCCACGTCGATCGACCGGCGTGGCGCCACCCCCAGCCGCGAATATCGATCGCGACCGGGAGTGATGCAGCCACCGGTGGTGCCACGGCTTCAGGCCTTGGCCGTGATTTCCCTACCCGACGCAAACCGGTCGAGTGCTCCCGTTCGCGCCACGGCACGCGCGAGGAGCCAGGATCCGAGGCCGGCGATCAGCGCGCCTGAGACGACAGCGGAGATCGTGTAGATCACGCCAAAGGTCGGCGAAGCAGCCGCGTACCAGAAAATGAGATCGTTGATCGCCATAGCGAGACCGGCACCGGCCCCTGCGAGCACCGCGACATACGGCTTCCAGTTCTTGTAAAGGAAGAGTAGAAACACCAATTCCGCTCCGATGCCCTGAACGAGACCAGCCTCGAGGGTGAGGATGCCCCACTGGGCGCCGAGCAACGCAGAGACGGATGCGGCGACGACCTCGACGTAGATTGCGGCGCCCGGCTTGCGGATGATGATGCCGCCGAGCACCGCGGCGAGGAGCCATACGCCGTAGACGAGCGACTGGAGGCCGGGCAGAGCGGCTTCGAGCGGCGCGCTGACCGGACTGTAGATCCCGTTCCACGCCAAGAAGATGAGCCCGGCCGCGACGCCGATGACGCTCGCGATCACGATGTCGATGACCCGCCACGAAGAACGGATGCCAGAAGAACCAGATGGTGTTGCGGTCACAATGCGTGCCTTTCACTGAGAAACGGCACGGGTTTCGAGAATTGCCTCCCTGCGCTGGCATGATCCAGATCAGGTTCGACGGTCGAAGCTTGGAGAAGCTTCCTCTCAGCCCGGCTCACCGGACTCCCGTGTTCTCGACCATTCTAGCCAAGGGCGAGTCGGAGCGTCACCGCGAACGCATCCGAAGCCGCAAATACCGACTAAATCGCGTGCTTGCGGAGCCAAACGACGGGGTCGATCGGGGTCTCTCCGCCAGCGAGGATCCCGAAATGGAGGTGCGGACCGGTGCTCTGGCCGCTACTGCCGACAAGGCCGACGATGTCGCCCGGCGCCACTTCATCGCCCGGGCGTACAGACAGGGAACCGAACTTCATGTGGGCATAGACGCTGCTGACCAGCTTGCCGTCAATGACGTGATCAATGACCGCATATACGCCGAGTTCTCCGGACGGGTTGCCCACCTCGCGCACGACTCCGGCGGCGATCGCCTGAATCGGGGTTCCGGCTCCAGGGTTGAAGTCGGCACCGCGGTGATCGCTCGAGCACATGGCGCATGGCGCGACGCGATATCCGAAGCCCGTGGAGATCCGTGCGGTCGAGCCGACGGGCCATAACACTGCGGCGGAGACCGTGAAGTCATCACGGTCGACGCTCGTCACAGCGAGCGCGTCGTTTTTGAGCGATTGGCCCTCAACCTTGACGGTCTCGGTAGGCACTTCGGCGCCGGTGGCTGGCAACGAGTACGTGAACGTCATGAGCGCCACGACGCCAGCGGCAATCAGGGCTGTGCGGCGGGGGCTGAGGTGAAGGAAGCCAGCAAGACGTACATCGCGGTTATTGCGAGGACGGACCTGGGCAGAATTGGATCTATGGGGCATGGAGCATTTCTGTTCGGCTTGCACGGGTTCGGCGCCGACGTTGGCACACTCGCACGTCGACACGGACTAGGGACTCGCGCTTCGTTGCGCAGAGGATGCGTCCGTCACAACGTTCCGACGTTACCCATCCGTTATCAAGTGTGACGGATTTTCTTCCGAAAGTCATCTAATTCACGCATGTCGCCGAAATTTGTTGACACATCTACGATCACGGCCCTGATTGTTAACGTTTTGTCACATCCTGGTGGCATGTCACCGGCA
Source organism: Microbacteriaceae bacterium (assembly GCA_031428675.1). Lineage (GTDB taxonomy): Bacteria > Actinomycetota > Actinomycetes > Actinomycetales > Microbacteriaceae > JANOYC01. Next base: position 25,852 of record JANOYC010000023.1, read on the forward strand.
GACGTTACCGTGATTGGTACCCCGATGAAGGACCATATGTCTGTCGCGCTGCGCCGCCCTGCCCAGCGATCACTTCAGCACAGTCACACCGAATCCGCCTCGTGGCAGGCGCGCTTCGGGTTTCGACTGATACTCGCTGACGCCGTGATCGTTCTTTTTGCTGCATTCTTTCCGACGTCGCTGTTCGACCTCGGTCCGAAGGGTTACCTCGCGTCCGCGATCGTCGGCCTCGGCTGGCTCGCTGCCCTCGGCGTATTCGGCTCCCGCTCTAGACGCGTCATCGGAAGCGGAGCTGCAGAGTTCCGCCTGGTGCTTCAGGCATCATTTACGACCTTCGGCGTGCTCGCTATCGCGGCATATCTGCTCGACGTCATGCTCGCGCGGGGATACTTTTTTGTGACGCTCCCGGTCGGGATCGTCGCACTACTTCTCAGTCGCCTGGCGTGGCGCACGTGGTTACGCTCGCAGCGCGCCATGGGCAGATACTCCTCGCGTGTCGTACTCGTGGGCTCCGCATCGTCGGTGGCGCACATCGCGCGTCAACTCATCCGGTCGCCTCAATCCGGGTATCAGGTGATGGGGGTCTGCCTCACGCCCGGCGACCCAGAACAACTGGATATCGACGGCGAGCTCGGCCTCGACATCCGCGTTATCGGCACACACGATCGGGTTCTCGAGGCCGTTGAAGCCAGTGGTGCCGACACCGTGATCGTCACGAGTTCCGACGACCTATCGGCCGATCGGATTCGACGGCTGAGCTGGCAGCTGGAGCCAGGTCGGCAACATCTCATTGTCGCACCGAGCCTCACCGACATCGGCGGGCCGCGCATCCACACTCGTCCTGTTGCCGGTCTGCCCCTTATCCACGTCGAGACACCGCGTTACGAGGGCCGCAAGCACTACGCGAAACGCACCTTCGACGTCGTCACCTCTTCGCTGATCATCGCAGCCCTCGCTCCGGTGCTCGCTTTCATCGCGATCGCGGTTCGGCTCAGCACGCCTGGACCGATCTTCTTCGTACAGCACCGCGTCGGGCTGAACGGTGAACTGTTCCGCATGCTTAAGTTCCGCTCGATGATCCCCGACGCCGAGAAGGTTCTCGCGACACTTGAACAGGAGTCCGGTTCTCGCGATGCCGGCAATTCAGTGCTGTTCAAGATGAAGGACGACCCGCGGGTGACCCCCATCGGCAAATTCCTGCGGCGCTACAGTCTCGACGAACTCCCCCAGTTATTCAATGTGTTCTTCGGTAGCATGTCCCTCGTCGGCCCTCGACCGTCGCTCGAGCGTGAGGTCGACGCCTACGAACGGCACGTTCACCGTCGTTTCCTCGTAAAACCGGGAATCACGGGTCTGTGGCAGGTCAGCGGCCGTTCCAACCTGTCGTGGGAGGAGAGCGTTCGACTCGACCTCTACTATGTCGAGAACTGGACGCTCACCGGCGACATCCTCATTCTGTGGAAGACAGCGCGAGCCGTGATCGCGAGTCAGGGCGCGTACTGAGCGGTGCTACCTCTCGCCCGCGATCGCCGCGACAGGAGCGGCCAAGAGCGACACGGTAAACGCACCGCCCTTGGTCACTTGCGTGCCGACGGCGGCGAATCCGCGACGCTCGTGGAAGGCCATCGAACGCGGGTTCGGTGGATCGAGGTTGACCTCGCAGGTGACCTCCGCTCGGCCCGAAAGCGCCGCCTCACGAAAAACGCGGTCGTACAGTAGCGCCCCAACCCCGCTACTGCGTCGTGACGGAGCGACGACGACCCGGTCGACGTAGAGAAAATCACGGCCGAGACTCTCGGCGCGTTCAGAAAACCACACGTAGTTCTCGCTCGCGTAGTCAGCCCCCGGCGAGAACAACACGACAAAGCCGAGCAACTCGTCGTCGTCGAAGGCGGCGATGGTATGCGCACTCGATTCGAGCAACCGCGCGAATTCCGTGTGCGTCAGTTCGTTGACCGCCGGCACGGCGTCATTATTGAGATTCAGCATTGCCGGCACGTGCCGCGCATCTCCGGCGACAATCGAGCGCAGTTCGGGCATGCTCAAACGCTAACCGACAGCTACCCCTGCAGACTCCCGCCTACTCGCGGGCAGGTCAGCCGACGACGGTCGCAGCACCAAGTCCGACGACGTACGTCACGCCCGCCGCGCCATACCCGATCCCGAGTTGTCGAAGGGCCCGCAATAGCGGCGGGCCGCCGGAAAGCAGGCCCACGATCGCGCCGGTGCCGAGCAAGGCGGCGCCGACAAGAACAGCCCCCGCCAGCAAAGCGGGCAGCCCCCCGAATCCGAACAAATACGGGATGAGCGGAACCACGGCGCCGGAGGCGAAGAAGAAGAAGCTGGAGAGCGCTGCCTGGGCGCCCGTGCCAACAGCCTCGTGGTCGACAGCGGGGAACGGTCCGCTGGAGTGCTCCCCCGGGTTGTTCAGCACCTCCGCGGCGCGCGCGGTTGCAGTTTCCTCATCCATCCCACGCGCGCGGTACACGAGCGACAATTCGTTCGCATCGACGTCGAGCAAGGGCAGCAGGTCCCGCGTGCCCGCGGACGGCGTCGAGGCGGCGAGAAGTTCGCGCTGAGATCGCACCGACACGTATTCACCAGCCCCCATCGAGAGCGCACCGGCGAGAAGTCCCGCTATTCCGGTGGCCACCACGATCGAGGTCGGAACGCCGGTTGCGCCGATACCGGCGATGAGCGCCAGATTGCTCACCAACCCGTCATTCGCGCCGAAAACCGCAGCCCTGAATGTTCCCGATAGCCGGTTGCGACCGCGGGCGGCAAGCCCGCGCACGACCTCACCGTGAATGTGCTCATCTGCTGCCATCGTGTCGGTGGCGTCGACGTCGGCTGCGTAGGGCGAGCGCGCCTCGGCGCGTTGCGCGAGCGCAAGCACGAATACTGATCCGAACTGCCGGGCCAGAGCGCCCAGTATGCGAGTGCGGAAATCGCTCGCACGTCGCGGCGCTGCCGCGTCGCCGAGCAACCTCAACCAGTGCGCTTCGTGACGACCCTCGGCATTCGCGAGCGCAAGGAGGATCGCCCTTTCTTCGCCTTCGCGACGACGGGCCAGGTCACGGTAGACCGCCGCTTCTGCCCGTTCATTGGCGAGATATTTGCGCCAGCGCCTGATTTGTGCACGCGTCGGCTGAGTTCCGGTCACCGTTCCAGTCTGTCAGGATCGCCAGCTGCGCCTGCGATCGCGCGCCGATGTCTCGATCCTGAGCCTGCTAGAACTCGAATCCGCCAAAGTCTCCGAAGCCGCCATCGCCGGAATCTCCGAAGGAGGAGCCTTCGTCTCCGCTGCCGCCGGAGTCGGAGGCATCCGCCTCGCCTTCGCCGGCCGTCGGTTCGCCCTCTGCGGGAAGAAACGCGTTGACGAGCGCTGAGCCGATGACGAAACCGGCCACGGTTCCGAGCATCGAGCCGCCGATCGTGCCCGCGATGCTCGCGCCGCCCCCACCGGTCGAACGTAGCGCGCGCTCGACCGTTCCTGGCTGTCGGAACTCGCTTCTGGTCGCAGAATGAGCAAGTGCCATCGGGTCGTTGCCGACCGGCCGCTCCCCCGCTGGCGCCTGAGCGCTGAGCTCGTTGAAAAGCAGATCCCGCTGACGAGGGGTCAGTCGCGAAAAGGCCTCGACGTGAACACTCTCGATGGTCTCCGGTGGCGCGGTGCGCAGCAGATACCGATAGCGCTCAAGGGCGATGTCATCTTCGCTACGTCCGCCCACCGAGGTGCGCCTGTATTGCGGTTCGTGGGAATCCGGTGCCGCGTCGTCTCGCCCAAAAAGCCGATCCATCCACCGCATGTGTCTCGCTTCCTCCTTCGTCACCGCACGCGTCGCTACGTAGCCGGTGCAGCCTCCTACTCTGCACCCGCGACCTGTTAGCGCTCTGTGTCTTGACTATGCGCGACCGGAGCATCCGAGTGCAGTCCAGCTAACTCCGCCATTGTTACTCATTCCGGTCGACCGTGACGAAGTCGATGAGCTCCTCGACTCGCGCGAGGAGCACGGGCTCGAGGTCGGCATAGCTGCGCACGGTGGCGAGGATGCGCTGCCACGCATCGGCAATGTCAGCCTGATCCGCGTGCGGCCAGCCGAACGCGTCACAGATTCCGTGTTTCCACTCCGTTCCTCGGGCGATCACGGGCCATCGCTCGACACCGAGTCGCGCAGGTTTCACCGATTGCCATACGTCGACGAACGGATGACCGACAACGAGCACGTCGCCTCGGTGCGGTCCGCGGGCAACGGCATCCGCGATCCTCGATTCCTTCGATCCGGGGACGAGATGGTCGACCAGAACTCCGACTCGACGATCTGGCCCAGGCCGGAAATCGTCCAGCACGCGCTCGAGATCGTCGACACCCTCGAGGTATTCGACCACAACTCCGTCGACACGCAGATCGTGCCCCCACACACGCTCCACCAGCTCCGCGTCGTGGCGCCCTTCCACGAATATTCGACTGGCTCGCGCCACCCGCGCGCGGTGACCTTCCACCGCGATGGAGCCGGAAGCGCTCCGCTTGATCATTGGCGATTCTTGTGCAAGCTGCGGGTAGCGCAGGATGACGCTCTTTCCGTCAATCAGGAACCCGCCGCCCAGTGCGAATACGCGACGGCGACCCCGTCCATCATCAAGTTCGACGTGCGCCGTGTCGACCCGCACGATCGCGCCGCAGAACTCTGACGCAGCGTCTTCAACGACCAGATTTCGCGATGCGTCGATCACGGGAATGGTCGGGCGCGGCGTGCGCCAGTTGCCTGCGAGAACGTCGTGTCCATAATCACCAAATGCCACTCCACGACGTTATGCGCCTACGGAGCTAGCCGCCGAAAGCCATGCCGAAGGAAGCGTCACAACGTGCTCCGCGCCTCCGGGGTCCTCAAGGCCAGTTCGTCGTGAACAACTCGCGAACAGTGGGTGCGGAGTCGATCCGGGAGATGACGCGGATGGCGTCGCCTGCCGCGACGACGCCCGTGTTGACGACTTTCAGGTATGCTCCGGTTCGGGCTTCGGCGGCGAAACGCTTGACCCAACCGCGTTCGTCTGCGCCGCCCACCCACCGGGCGAAGGTCTGGCACGGAGTACGAGGGCTCGTGACCTCAAGCACAACCCCGGTGGCCTCGTCACCTATGCGCCACCGCTCGCCGACACCTGCGTTCGAGATGTCGATGCCTGACGTGCGCAGATTCTCGCCGAACCACCCCGGGTGCAGAGTGCGGCCGAGTTGCTGCTGCCAGTACTCTGCGTCTTCCTGGGCGTAGGCGTAAACCGCTTGAAGGAGGCCTCCGTGATATTTGCGATTGGCCTGGAGGTCGGCGTAGAGCCCGGTGCGTTTCACGCGCACGGCACCGCTCGACGCACGCTTGTCAATCGCGGTGGTTCCGACCGAACCGGAGTCGGGGTGTAGCGACGCAACGACGCACGCGGCGAGGAGACACCCCGCCGACGGAGCCGTGGCTGCGCCGTCTGTCACGCGTCGGTTCGCCCCAGAAGGTGGAAGGGGATTGCTATTGAAGCGGAAACTGCCGCGATTCCGCTGAAGAACACCAGGCCCGAAAATTGCGTGGTCTCGAACGCCAAGCCCATGAACACCATTCCAGCAACGAAGAGGCCGAGCGAGAAGACGAAGGCAACGATATGCATGCTGAAAGTGTACGTGCAGGGGCGAACCGCTGGTCAGCCGAGTCGCCGCCGATCTCGTCGCAAACGGGCCGCTTTCGGCCACGTGAACAGCTCCGCACCGATCACTCCAACGATCGTTCCGGCGCTGTTCGACACGATGTCGCGAACGTCTGCCACTCGGGACGGGATGAAGTAGAACTGGGCGAGTTCGATCGCGCACGATGCGGTGAAGCCGAACACGATGGCGATCCACCACTTGCGTCGCCCGAGCAACAGAACGAGAAACACCCCGACCGGAGCGAACATGAGCACGTTGGCAGCGAACTCGACCCCGCTGAAGGTAACCCACGATGTCAGGTCGAACCGCCGGAGGTAACGCAGCGCCCGCCAGACCAGCGCCGATGTTCCCGAATCATACGGCGCGGGCCCGAGTGTGATCCATCCGACGAAGCCCAGATAGGCGAGCGTCACGAGGCTCAGAATCGGATGACGGAGAAACACCCGCACAGTCTGGCAGTATCGCGCTTGGTGTCAGGTGTGGATCATGCGAAGGTCAGAAATCCCGTCATCAGGAGTTCCCGAGCGCCGCGGAGCAGGGATGCGGTCACGTCAGCCTCGTCAGTGTCGAGCAGTTGCGCGAGCGCCGCCGAAATCGCGCCAACACTCAACTCGCCATCGCACGCACCGACGAACCCGGCAAGAACCGTGTCGGCGGACACGATCCGAGCGAAAGCGCCGCCCTGGCGCAACAGGAGCACCGTGGGATCGGCGGCGCCGGGCCAGTAGTGCCGCTCTTCAGTGACATCGCTCGCAACGCTCAGGCGACACGCGAGCAGGTCGCGGTCATCCAGAACGACAAGTCTGTCGTGTGCGTCGATGACCGCGGCGATGTGCGCGGCGAGAGCGCCCTGGTCGGCCGCGCCGGTACAGGTTTCGAACCGAGCCAGGGTCGGTCGTTCGCCATCGGGCAACCTGAGGGTGACGAATCCGAACCCGACGCCCGTCACGCCACGGGCGGAAAAATCGTCGAGCCAGGCGGCGCTGAGCGTTTCGAACTCGACCGTGCCTTGGCGGATGCCGCCGTCACGGATCCAGGTCTCGGTGTACTGTGCTACGTCCTGAAACTCCCGTTCCACGATCCACGCGTCGACGCCTAGCCCCGCCGTCCATGCCGCTGCCCGATCCAATCCACGCGCGCCAGCGCGGGATTCCCAGTTGCCGAGAAGCTGCACCATGCCACCCGGCTTGAGGTGTCCGACTCCTCCCCGGATCACCGTCGCCACGAGTTCGTCGCCGACCATGCCGCCGTCACGGTACTCGTAGTTCGGCACTCCGGGTTGGCGCGGGGTGATCACGAACGGCGGGTTGGACACGATTCGGTCGAAGACGTCGCCCTGCACCGGTTCGAAGAGACTGCCGAGTCGAAACTCAATCGAATCGATGCCGTTCAGCGCGGCGTTGAATCGCGCATAGTGCAGTGCTCGCTCCGAGATGTCACTCGCCACCACGCGCTCGGCATGCCGGGACGCGTGCATCGCTTGGATGCCGCAACCCGTTCCGAGGTCGAACACAGCCTCAACGGGGGTCTGCACGGCGAAACGACTGAGGGTCAACGACGCTCCACCGACGCCGAGGACGTGATCTTCGGAAATGGGGACGCCCGTAACCATCTCACCGCGGTCACTCGCGATCCACCATTCCGCCTCGCCCACGGAATCGACGAATGCATACGGCCGGAGATCCGACAGGGCTGTGACGGAATCGTCGTCCACCGCTATCAAGCCGAGTGATGCGGCCCCGGCGACCCCCGTTTCGGAGAAGGCCGCCTCTGCGTCGGCGATCGAAACGCCGACCCCCACGATGAACAACCGAGCGAGTGTGCTGAGCGCACTCGTCTCGTTGTGTGCCAAGGCGCGCAACGCGGGAACCCGGTTGCCTCGCTGCAACGCATTCGCTGCACCACCTCCCCACAACTGCTCAAGAGGCTCGACGGAGAATTCCGCACGAACAAGGTCGCGACGCAGGCGATCGATCAGTAAAGCGCTCACCGACCCATCCAAGCCGATTGCTCGGTTGTAGTGTGAAAGAGCGACTGACAAGTAGCGAGGAGACCGTGAAGCCGCTCACCAGCACCGACATCCGCGGAAGTTTCGTGAACGCGACTCCAAGCGAGCTCACTCACATGGGATTGCCGGGGTTGCACGAAATGGTGTGGGACTCGCGTGAGTTTCTCGGTTGGCGCGACCCGCACGCCCACCAGCGCGGCTATCTCGTGTTCTGGCGAGCCGAGCGCCCCGTAGGGATCGTGCTCCGTGCGGCGTCCAGCCAGCCCACCCCGGGCATCTCGGCTATGTGTTCGCTGTGTCGCACGCCACAACCCGGCCACCAAGTCACCCTGTTCGCCGCGCCCAAAGCCGGCCAATCCGGTCGGGACGGCAACACGATCGGCACTTACATCTGCTCGGATCTGAGATGCTCGACGATCATCCGGATCGCGCCGCCCAAGTACGACATGCAACCGCACCCCGACGAGGTGATCGCGTCCCGCGTAGCGGGACTTGTGCAACGGCTCGAATCGTTCCTCGGCGCGGTGCTCGACTCGGCTGTTTAGCCCGCCCGACGTCGCGGTTACTCGACGCCGGGGCTACTCGACGTCGGGGTTACTCTTTGCGGAATACGTCGGCGACGTCATCCGCCGCATTTTTGACCGATGCCTTTGCCTGGTCCATCTTTCCCTCGGCCTCGAGGCGCTCGTTTCCGGTCACCTTACCGGTTGCCTCCTTGACCTTGCCGCCCAAGTCCTGACCCGTGTTCTTGGCTTCGTCTCCAGCACTCATTTCGTGACTCCTTTCGACTTCGGTGAGCACGCTCATTGTGGCCGCGCTTCGTTCTATGTCAGCACCATCGACCGCTTGGCGACACGGGGTTGCCAGCGGCGCCGGACGGTGATAGAAGCCCGGTTGACGTCTCGTCTTCGCGCGCGGGAATCGGCTGCGACCCGCGGAGTAGCGCTACTTCTTCAGCGCCCGGATGATCATCGACAGTGATTTGCCGAGCACGACCGTCGCAGGAATCGACACCGCAATGAGCGCGATGAGGTTCGGCTGAAAGCGACCCCCGGCACCTCCTCCGACGTAGGCGCCAATGGGAACACTTACTCCGCCGCCCCCGCCCATCCCGCCTTCGTCATCGCTCCCGCCGCCGAATCCGAAGTAGACAAGGGAGACCGGAATGAGTTCAACTCCGTCGATCGTCACGGGATCGCCGTAATTCGCCGTGATGCCGAGTGCCTTGACGCTTTCTGCAATCTTTTCCACGATGTTCGCCATGATGCCGAACCTACGCGAATTAGCCCGCGGTGCACAGGGCCGCTCTCTCGTTTGGCGACACTGACACCCGTTGGTCGTGGCCAGCGACGGTCAATGACGAAAAATTTTGCAGTGACGGAATAATTTGTCGCACGATGACGCTAGTCACGACACCGGGCTTTAACGACCGCGCGCTGACGGGACCACACCAGACATGACTGAGTACGCCGAGCCCACGACCGACACCGGTCAGAGCGCCACTCCCCGTCGAGCCGACGCACCCGAGAACCGGGCGCGGAATCGACTGGTCATCGCGGTGTTACTCGTCTCCGCATTCATTGTCATCCTCAACGAGACGATCATGGGCGTCGCCATCCCCCACCTGATGGCCGATCTCGACATCACGGCGACCGCCGCGCAATGGCTCTCCACTGCGTTCATGCTGACGATGGCGGTCGTCATCCCCATCACCGGATTTCTCCTCGAGCGCTTCTCGACGAGATCGATGTTCATCACGGCGATGACGCTGTTCAGCCTCGGTACCCTGATCGCGGCATCCGCACCAGGATTTCCCGTGCTTCTCGCGGGGCGCATCGTGCAAGCGACCGGAACAGCCATCATGATGCCGTTGCTGATGACCACAGTGATGACCCTCGTGGCACCAGCGGCCCGAGGACGCGTGATGGGCAATATCTCGATCGTCATTTCCGTCGCACCCGCGATCGGTCCGACCATCTCCGGCTTTATTCTCAGTGTGCTCGACTGGCGCTGGATGTTCATCATTGTGCTCCCGATCGCCCTCGCGGGGTTGTTCATCGGCGGCCGCCTGATCACCAATATCTCGACTCCGCGAGCGGCCCGCATCGACGTATTCTCGGTCGTACTATCGGTGTTCGGCTTCGGCGGACTCGTTTACGGCCTCAGCAGTCTGGGCGGCGATTCGTCGGTGGAAGCACTTCCCGTATGGGCCTCGTTCATCGTCGGCGCACTCGCGTTGGCCGCCTTCATCGCCCGTCAGTTGTGGTTGCAGCGCACGGATCGAGCCCTTCTCGACCTGCGCACGTTCCGATCGCGCGTCTTCACTTTCTCGATCGTGATGATGGCGGTGAGCATGATGACGCTGTTCGGCGCGGTGATTCTGCTACCCATTTACACTCAAAACGTTCTCGGTCTCGATGCTCTCTCGACGGGATTGCTCCTGCTCCCCGGCGGCCTCGTTATGGGGCTACTCGCGCCGATCGTCGGCCGCCTCTACGACAAGGTGGGACCGAGGATTCTTCTCGTGCCCGGTGTCGTGGTCGTCAATGCGGCGCTGTGGAGTTTCACGATGCTCGACGAATCATCGCCCGTAGTGATGGTGCTGATCGCGCACATCACCCTGAGTGTGGGCCTCGCGTTCCTCTTCACTCCACTGTTCACCGCGAGTCTCGGATCCGTCGTGCCGCGCCTGTATGCGCACGGCAGCGCTGTGATCGGAACCGTTCAACAGGTCGCGGGCGCGGCGGGCACCGCACTTTTCGTCACGGTCATGACCGGGATTGCGATGGGGCTCGCGCAGGGCGATGTGCCAGACGTGGCTCAGACCGCACAGGGCATCCGCGCCGCCTTTACCTACGGAGCGGTGATCTCACTCCTTGCGATCCCGGCAGCGTTCTTCATCCGTCGGGAAGCGACCACAGCATCCCCGTGACCGTCAGTGCGAACTCACTCCAGCAACGAAATGGCTACTTCGATCTCATCAGGAGCGTCGATACGCTCGGCAGCGCGCACGGCCTTCTTGACCGGAAGAACATAACAACCGAGTTTTGAGTCGGGAAAGATCGACGTGCGCCACGTCGATCCACCGATGGTCGCCTCGACGCGAATGGACCCGAAGCCACGCGGCTCGCGAGGTCGTTCTTCGATCTCGGCAGAGTCATCCTTGGGCACACTCACGAAGTACCAGCCGTCTTGCGCCGCCCACCGCCACAGCTCGGCAACGAATCGATATCGATCAGACATGCGCCACATCGTAACCGGCACCAGTGACGGTCCGGCGGGTGAATTCGCCGTCCGGCCGCGCCCCACGACCGCGGGTACGATCTCTGCTATGCCCTCTTCACACCGTCGCGAGGGCGCGATCAAATCCTGGAATGACGAGCGGGGCTTCGGCTTTATCGCCCCGTTGCCTCATGGACGCGATGTCTTCGTGCACATCAAGGCATTTCCGCGAGGCTCAGGGCGGCCCGGCGTCGGCGAACGCGTGGCCTACGAATTGGAAGTCACCCCGGAAGGCCGGCACCGCGCCCTGCACGCCGAACTCCACCGACCGCCGACAGCGCCCGCTGCGCGAACCCTCGCCGGACGACCTGGCCACGGTCGGCGCGCCTACCTCGCCATCGCGGCGTTCGGCGTTGTCTACGTCGTCATCACCCTGAATTGGCCGGTGCCATGGTGGGTGCTGGGAGTGTACGTCACGACGAGTGCGGGGTGTTTCGTGCTGTATGCCGCCGACAAGTCGGCAGCTATCGGCGGCCGGTGGCGAATCGCCGAGAGATCGCTGCTTGCGCTCGGCTTCGCGGGCGGTTGGCCCGGGGCGATCATCGCTCAACAGACCCTGCGGCACAAGACGACGAAAGCGAGTTTCCGGTCGGTATTCTGGGCGAGCGTGGTGTCGAACATCTTCGTCTTCGTCGTGCTCGCGACGCCGATATTCTCCGAGACTGTCGCGTTCGGCACCCGCGTGCTCCTCGACATCCAGAGCCCATGATTTCGCGGTTACTCCTCCGCAAATTCTGAGGGAGTACCGTCATCGCATCGCCCTTGACGCTGAGGAATACCGTGCGGCCCTGCATCGCGCTTCTGCCCGCTGGCGGGTGAGGAGCGGCACGTTTCGAGCACGGTACTTGGGTGCACGTCGACGGCGCGTTCGGGCTGTGGCGGCGCTAACCCGTGGTCGCTGCGCGTTCCAGCACGAGTTCGCGCACGCGTGCCGCGTCAGCCTGACCCTTCATCGACTTCATCACGGCGCCGATGACGGCGCCCGCCGCCTGCACCTTGCCATCACGGATTTTCGCGAGCACGTCGGGCTGTGCCGCGAGTGCTTCGTCTATCGCGGCGATGAGCGCTCCATCGTCAGAGACGACGGCGAGCCCGCGAGACGCGACCACCTCGTGCGGAGCGCCCTCCCCCGCGATGACACCCTCCAAAACTTGGCGACCCAGACGGTCGGTGAGCTCACCGCTTTCGACCATGGCTACGAGCTCTGACACGTGCAGCGGCGACACGAGTTCCGACGCTTCAACCCCGCGCTCATTGGCGACACGCGCGATCTCTCCGGTCCACCACTTGCGAGCCTGCGCGGGCGCTGCGCCAGCGGCGACAGTTCGTTCGACTTCGACCAACAGCCCGCTGTTGACAACGTCTTGGAACTCGAGTTCGGTAAAGCCCCACGCGTCCTTCAGCCGCCGCTTACGCACGGCCGGCGCTTCCGGAAGAGCGGCCCGCAACGTCTCGATGAGATCGAGGGATGGCTCGACCGGCAACAGGTCGGGCTCGGGGAAGTAGCGGTAGTCATCCGCATCGCTCTTCGGTCGACCGGCCGATGTCGCTCCGGTGTCTTCGTGCCAGTGTCGCGTTTCTTGAACGATCGTGCCGCCAGCGGCGAGAATCGCGGCCTGCCGTTGGATCTCGTAGCGCACGGCGCGTTCAACACTTCGCATGGAGTTGACGTTCTTGGTCTCAGTGCGCGTTCCGAGAACGCCGGAACCGCGGGGTGAGAGCGACACGTTCGCGTCGCAGCGCAGGTTTCCGCGTTCCATACGAGCTTCCGAGATTCCGAGCCCGATGACGATGTCTCGGATGGTCGAGACGTAGGCTTTCGCTAGCTCCGGTGCGCTGTGCTCGGCACCGGTGATCATGCGGGTGACGATCTCAACGAGCGGCACGCCGGCGCGGTTGTAGTCGACAAGGGAGTACTCCGCACCCTGGATGCGGCCGGTTGCACCACCGACGTGAGTCAGCTTGCCGGCGTCTTCCTCCATGTGGGCGCGCTCGATATCGACCGAGAACGTTCGACCGTCGGCAAGCTCGACATCGACGGAGCCGTCAAAGGCGATTGGCTCGTCGTATTGGCTGATCTGGTAGTTCTTCGCAAGGTCGGGGTAAAAGTAGTTCTTGCGGGCGAATCGCGATGTGGGCGCGATGGAACAACCGAGCGCAAGCCCGAGACTGATCGAATACCGGATCGCCTTCTCGTTCACCACGGGCAGCGACCCAGGCAAACCGAGGTCTACGGGAGTTATCTGCGTGTTGGGGGCACCGTCGTGATTTTCGGAGTTGGCCGGGTTCGGCGCATCCGAGAACATTTTCGTGCGCGTGTTGAGCTCAACGTGCACTTCGAATCCGAGCACCGGCTCGAACAATTCGATCGCCTTGTCGAAGTCCATGAGTTCTGCTTTAGCCACCCGACGATTCTACGGGCGCACTGTCACTGTCTCGGTCGGCGGCGATACCGTGACCGGCGTAGTACGCAACGTACCGGGGGGCACGACATCACCCAGGCCGTTGGCCGGCACCGACGTTTCAGAACGCACGAACGCGATGCCCGCGAGGATGAGCGCTCCGCCTACTAGCTGTTGAGCGGTGAGCGTCTCGCCGAGCAATAGCCACGCGTACAGCGCGGCGGCAACGACTTCGAGCAGGCCCGCGAACGATGCAAGCCTCGATCCGAGCATCTCGCCTGCGGCGATCCCGGCGGCGTAGGCGATACCCGTGCCGACGACACCCACGATCACGAGCGGAACCCACCAAGGGCCGGGGGTCCCGAGCACCGGCACCGGCACGTCAACCAGGGGTGCGTTGAACGGCACGAGGCCAGCGAGTCCGATGATGGCGAGAAGCACACCACCGATGAGAAGTCCGAACGCGGCGAGCGCGACGGCCGGCAAACCGTCGCTCGGCCGGGCCGCAACGACGTAATAGACCGCGCATCCCATCGCGGAGAGCGCTGCGAATCCGACGCCGAGACCGTCGAGACCGGTGGCCCCGACGCCGCCCGGTGATATGACGAGGAGAAGGCCGAGCATGGCGAGAACCGAACCGACGATGACGACGATCTGCGGCATCCTCGATGTGCGCACCCACGCGAGCGCTACCAGCAACAGGGGCGCGGTGTATTCGATGAGCACGGCAGTGCCCACCGGGATCCGCTCCAACGCGGCGAAGTACAAGAGCTGAGTCGCGGCGACTCCCACCAGCGCCATAAGCAGGATGCGCCAGCGGCCGCGCCACACTGCCGACCACGCGCCCCGGAGCGCGAGGACCGCGAAAGGCATGATGACCAGCGCGCCGATAACGGCTCGAACGGCGACGGCGGCCGCCGGGTCCCAACCGACCTCAAACATCGGCTTGATGAGGGCGCCGGATGTGCCGAAGCCGAAGGCGGCGATCATGGCGATGGCCAATCCGCGTGAGGTCGGCGAACCCCGCATCACGACACCTCCGTTATGGGCTAATCCCGTTATGATCCTGACAGTACCCGTCGGCGACGTAAGGAGTCAAATTGCTTTTTGCCCCTGACACGGAGGCGACCTTGGAGTTCGCCACTGCCCTGGCAAATACGGTGCCCGGCGCCTCGCGGAGCGGGTTCGACGAACTCTCGACGCCCGCCGCGCTCACCCACCTTCTCGTGGCGCACAAGTACTCCGGCCGTTTCGATCGCGACCAAGCCGAACTCGAATCGGTGCTCACAACTCGGGACACGCTTCGCCGCTTGTGGACACTCGATGCCGAGCACCTGGTCTCCGAGGTCAATCGGATGCTGCGTGAGGCGAACGCGGTGACTCAGCTCGTGCGTCACGATGACTTCGATTGGCACCTGCACGCGACGTCGCCCGACGCTCCCCTCGCCGAGCGAATGCGGGTGGAAGTGTCGCTTGCTCTCGCCGACGTCATCCGCACTGCCGCCACCGCACGGTTACGGCGCTGCGCAGCGCCCGATTGCGAGGGCGTGCTGGTCGACCTTTCGCGCAACGGGTCCAAGCGGTTCTGCAGCGTGAGGTGCGGTAATCGAGTGAACATGATTGCGTGGCGGGAACGCCGGAGCGACGACGAGGCGCCGCGTTAGACGGCACCCTCCGCCGCTGCGAACATCTCTGTTTGTGTCAGGTCCGGCGCCTGGCTGATGAGGGTGTGACCCCACTGAGCCTCGAGCAGGCGCTCAAGGGTGGCACCGAGCTTGTATAGGCGGTCATCAGCTCGCGCGGGTGCCATCAACTGGATTCCGACCGGTAGCCCGTCTTCGGGAGCCAGCCCGATCGGCAGCCCCATGCCGGGCACGCCCGCGAGGTTGGCCGGAATGGTGGTGATGTCGTTGAGGTACATGGCGAGCGGGTCGGCGAGCTTCTCGCCGAGGCGGAAGGCGGTCGTCGGTGCGGCCGGAGACACGAGTACGTCAGCCTTCTCGAACGCCGCCGCAAAGTCCCGCTGGATGAGAGTGCGCACCTTCTGAGCGCTGCCGTAGTAGGCGTCGTAGTACCCCGCACTGAGCGCATAGGTGCCGAGGATGATGCGGCGTTTGACTTCGTCGCCGAATCCCGCCTCGCGAGTCGCCGCCATGACGTCTTCCACCGTTCCCCCTCCGGCCGGGTTGACGCGCAGTCCAAAGCGTACCGAGTCGAACTTGGCGAGGTTGCTCGATGCCTCTGCCGGCAGAATCAGATAGTAGGCGGCTACCGCGTATTCGAAATTGGGTGCGCTAACCTCGACGATCTCGGCGCCATTCTCGGCGAGCAGGTCGAGCGCTTCGTGTAAGCGCTGGGTCACCCCCGACTGGAATCCGGGAGCGTCCAATTCTGAAATCACGCCGACGCGCAGTCCAGCGAGGCTCTCGGCACGCGCTCCGGCACGGGCAGCTTCGGCGAATGACGGCCAAGTGTCGGTGAGCGACGTCGAGTCGCGCGGATCATGACCGCCGATCACGTCGTGGAGAAGAGCAGAGTCGAGCACAGTGCGGCTCACCGGCCCAACCTGATCGAGTGACGATGCGAGCGCGATCGCACCGTAGCGCGAGACGCCACCGTACGTCGGTTTGACTCCGACCGTTCCGGTGACGGCCGCCGGCTGCCGGATAGATCCTCCGGTGTCGGAGCCGAGGGCGAGCGGCGCTTCACAAGCGGCCACGGCCGCCGCCGATCCACCACCCGACCCGCCGGGGATACGATCGAGATCCCACGGGTTGTGGGTTGGACCGTAGGCCGAGTGCTCGGTCGATGAGCCCATCGCGAACTCATCCATGTTGGTTTTGCCGAGCGGCACGAGCCCGGCAGAGCGCAGGCGTGCCACGACGGTCGCGTCATAGGGCGGCACCCACCCTTCGAGAATCCGGGAGCCCGCCGTCGACGGCATGTCGAGGGTGCAGAGCACGTCCTTGATGGCGATCGGCACTCCCGCGAGATCACCCAGCGCCTCTCCCTCAGCGCGAGCGCGATCGATCGCCGCCGCGGTCTCGAGCGCGTGTGCGTTCACGTGCAGGAACGCACGCACGTCGCCGTCTACTGATGCGATGCGTTCGAGGTGCGCCTTGGTCACGTCGACGCTCGATATCTCGCGTGAGGCGAGCTTATCGGCGAGATCAGCCGCGGTCAGATGAGTCAGGTCGGTCATGGTTTACTGCTCCTCGCCCAGAATCGCGCTCACCACGAAGCGGGAGCCGTCGTGTTCGGGAGCACCCTCGAGCGCTTTCTCGGTGGTGAGAGTTTCTCCCACCAGGTCGTCACGAAAGACGTTGGTCAACGGGATCGGGTGGCTGGTCGCGGGGACGTCGGGCGTCGCGACCTCGCTCACTTTCGCGACCGAGTCGACGATCGCACTGAGTTCTCCTGTGAGTTTGGCGATCTCGTCGTCGGTGAGCGCGATCCGGGCGAGATGAGCCAAGTGCGACACCTGCTCCGCGGTGATGACGTGGCCAGACTCGGGGTGCTGTTCAGGCATGCTGCTCCGTGCGCTCGTGGCGCCGGAATGCGGGCGCCGGGATGACGCTCCAGTCTATTCGGACGGCGAGCGCGCCCCAGGAGCGACGGCCGTGACGACCATTTCGAGACTTCACCGAGCCTCTCGGGCAGCGCCCCCAACAAAATGTCCAACAGACTCGTCTTGGGTAGTGAGAAGGAGGAAAACATGAATCTTCGTTGGACACTCGCCCTCACAACCGCCGCCATGCTCGCACTGAGCGGATGCGCGACAGCGGCCACCACGGGTGAGGTCGCCTCGGGTGGCGACCCCGTAGATGTCAGGGGCGAGTGGCTGTATGTGGGCGGGTCAACCGCCGACGGACCACTCGCCGTTCCATCGTTTCCGGTGACCATGGAGTTCGTCGGGCAGAACGCTCGCGTTCGTACCGGTTGTTTCTCATTCGAGCAGCCGCTCGGGGCCGAGCTCTCGGTGACGACGATCGCTCACATCAACAGTCCGATGGCGAGTTGCCTCGGGTTGACCGACGCGGAGAATTCCGCCATCCAGTCGCTCTCGACGGTGACGGGAGCAGACCGTACCGGCGATTCGCTCGTCATGTTCTCACCGAGCGTCGAGCTGGAGTTCGAGCTCGTTCCGGCAGTGGCCTTGGATGAGATGGCCGGAACCTGGGCGCTCGCGGGAGCGGTTCTTTTCGGCGACACCGCCGTGATGACGGAACTCGCGGCGACGCTCACCATCGGATCAGACGGCTCGGTCACCGGGACGACGGGGTGCGACGATTTCTCCGGCACTATCGACATCGCGTCGGGTACGAACGAGGTGCGTGATCTTGCGTTTGTGGAGACGGACTGCTCCATCGATGACGCGGTCGTTGCCACGATGGTGCGCGAAGTGTTCGAGGGCGGTTTCCTGGTGCACATGATTGACGGGGGTTCGAGCGACAACGGCGGGTCGGGCGGATCGCAATTGTCGCTCGTCGCCACGGGCGCTGACACCACGATCAACTACGCGCCCGTCGCCTAGTAACTCGCCGGAAACACCGGTCGCAATACTCTCACTTCATGGTGTTCTCCGTTCCCGTCGTCGATATCGGCCCCTATATTCACGGCGGTAGTCCAACCGAGCGGGCCGCCGTGGCGGGCGCGATCGACGCCGCCTGTCGAGAAGTGGGCTTCATCCAGGTGCTGGGGCACGGCATCCCCGAATCAATGACCGATGGCCTTGCCAAGGCGATGGACGACTTCTTTGCTCTTCCGTTGGAGCGGAAGAAGCAGTATCGCACCCCACCCGGGGTCAATCGCGGTTACAGTCCACCGAAAGCAGAATCGCTGAGCCTCAGCCTTGGGGTGGAACCGGCATCGCGGATGAACGATTTCTTCGAGGCGTTCAACATCGGCCTGGCCGCATCGGACTTTCCCGACCTTGAGCTGTCGGTCGCCGACTACTCCGAAAACGTCTGGCCCGACGTCGACGGGTTTCGTCAACGAGTGCAGAGGTACTTCGACACCGCCGGAGACGTGGCCCGCGTTCTCACCACGATATTCGCCGACGCCCTCGATCTTCCCTCGGGTTTCTTCGACGATCTGACCGACCATTCCATCGACGTTCTCCGCATGAACAACTACGCCCTGCAGCCTGGCACCGTGAACCTCGACGGCGACCTGATCGGAATGGGCGAGCACACCGACTTCGGCATTGTGACGCTCCTGTGGGCCGATCAGGTCAAAGGATTGCAAGTGCTGGGCTCCGACGGCTCCTGGAACGACGTCAGTCCCGCCGACGGCGCATTGCTGGTGAATCTCGGCGACCTCACCGCTCGGTTGACGAATGAACGCTGGATGTCCACCCTCCACCGCGTGAAGCCCCCGATCGTGAACGGCACGATTGAACGCCGTCGGTCTGCCGCTTACTTCCATGACGGCAACGCCGACGCGGTGATCGCCCCGCTTTCGTCGTGCGTTGCTGCGGGCGATGAGCCGCTCTACGAGCCGACGACGGTGTCCGACCATATCGCGGCGAAACTCCGTGGATCGCGGGCCGGCACGCTCAATATCGGCGCGCCCCGAGACGCCGCGCGAGTGCGGAGCGCCTCACCGTACTGATCGGTGCAGCCCGACTAGCGGCGCGCGGCGACTTCGACGGGGGTGGCGTCGCCCGCGGTCACGTATCCACCGCGGTCGATGCCGATGAGTGCCATGTTCCGCATCGACTCGGTGCCCGAGGTGAAGTAATCGTTGTGCAGTAGCGCGGCGCCTAGCCGCGCGCGCGTGATGGGGTCGATTCCGCCGTCGACGCTCATCGGATGCGCCCCATAGCTGGCCGACCCCGGGTCGCTGCCGAAGAACGAACTGTTCGGCACGAAGTCGAAAACTGCCTCGCCGACATAGACGTTGCCATCGCGCACGTTGAGATCCTCAATTGATCGCGCGGCGCTTCCCGGCGACCCGACGAGCGCGAGCGCGTCGACGGTGATGTCGTTCTCGGCGAGTGCCATCAGCACAGCCGTTGATCCGTAGGAGTGAGCGAGTAGTGAGACATAGGGCTGATTGTCGGCGCGAACGGCCTGCAGCCCCTTGATCGCGGCGGTGATCGAATCACGCCCTTGATAGGCAAGGTCGAGCGAGCCGACGTTGGTGAGATTAGGCGTCTCGTAACCCATCCACGCCACGACGGCGACGGATTTCGTCGCTTCCACCGGGTCGGTCGGGTTCAGGCGAGTCAACCAGCTCTTCTGCTCGACGTAGAGTCGGGCCGCCGAATCGGTCCAGTCACCGATCTGGCCATCGACCGTGAACCACATGCCCGGGATCATGTAGCTCACGTAGTCGGCGGTCGCCAGATCGCCGAGGATGATCGCCGCGCGGCCTTGCCCGCCGGGATCGACACTCATGAGGGTGCGGCGAGGCGACGTCTCCGGCGTGCCGAGCGCCGCGGAGATCTCGTCCAGCATGTGCAGTTGACCTCGAGCGACGGATGCCGCCCCCCGACCTGGGTCAGCGGCGATCGTGGCCTGCAACGTCTCGATCGACCGCTTCAGAAACTCACGATTGGCGGTATTGCGCACGGAGAATGGCACACCATCGAGGTTGCCCACTAGTTGCGGCGCTTCCTTGCGCATTGCGACTTGCTGAGTCGCACCGAGCGACGTCCACCAGCTCGCGACAGTACGCGCTGACGGCGGCGACGCGATTACCGCGTTCACCACATCGGGGTTTGCCGCAATGAACGACGCGAGCGCCGGACGCGAGAGCATCGCGAGTTGTTGCAGTAGCGGACGCCCCGTCAGTCCCGTGAGTTGTTCGGCGGGAACGATCGACAGTCGGGGACTCGGGGCGACAAAAGGCTCGGGAAGAGCAGCGGGTGAAATCGAGCCCGGCACGACACTCGCCGAAGCAGCGGCTGGGCTGGCTGATAGTTCGGGAAGAATTGTCGGACGCACCGCCGTGTCGACCACGACATGGGAGAAAAGTGCGGCACTATTTTGGCGCACGGCAAAGGCCTCGACGACGCTACCGGCGTTCGCCGAGGTCGACAGAATGGCTGCAATTTCGAACAGCAATCCAGGCTTCCCCTGCCTAGCGAAGACCATCGCCTTCCCGAAAGACGAGTGGCTCCGCGACCCCCATACTAGGGGACAGGTCACCCCCGTTGGGGGGCCGGAAACATTTCCTTAATGTGACGCCGCGTCTCACTCCAACGCTGACGGCCCACCCGCAACAAGGCGTGAGAATTCCTCCGCGTCGAGCACCCGGATTCCCAGCGTCTCCGCCTTGCTCAGTTTGGTGCCCGCACCCGGTCCGGCGGCAACGAAGTCGGTCTTCGTGCTGACGCTCGACGCACTCTTGCCGCCAGCGGCGATAATCGCCTCGTGCGCGCCCTCCCGCGTGTAGCCCTCAATTACGCCCGTGACGACGATCGTTAGGCCAGCGAGCGGTCCGTCCGAGCCCGCCGCGGCGCCAGGGCCCGGATGACCGGGTGTGGCGAACTGTACGCCGGCGTCCGCCCACTGCGTGATGATGTCGAGGTGCCAGTCGATGGTGAACCAGTCGAGCAGAGCATCGGCGATGATGGGGCCGACGCCGTCGACCGCCGCGAGCTCTTCTCGAGTGGCCGAACGGATGGCATCCAGAGAGCCGAAATAGCCGGCAAGCGCGCGAGCGGCGACCGGGCCGACGTGACGAATGCTGAGTGCCACGAGAATACGCCACAGCGGCGAGGTTTTTGCCGCGGCGATGTTCGCGATGAGGTCGAGCGCGTTCTTTGACGGCACGAACAACTCGTCTCCCGTCCACTCCGCCGCTGAGGGGGAGAAATCGCCATCGCGCTTCTGCCGCTTGCGCCGGAACGGGCTGTCGACCTTCTCCAAGCCATCGTCGCCGACCTTCGGCAGACCGGTTTCTCCGTCGCGCACCACCACGCGGATGGGGAAGATGTCTTGGAGCGTGAGATCGAACAAGCCCGCCTCGGTCACGAGGGGGGGTTCCGCGGGTTCCAGCGGCCGCGTGAGCGCCCACGCGCTCACCTCACCGAGAGCCTCGATGTCGAGAGCACCCCGGCTGCCGATGTGCTCGACCCGACCGCTCACTTGCGCCGGGCAACTGCGAGCGTTCGGGCACCGCACGTCAACATCAGCGTCTTTGGCGGGAGCGAGCGGGGTTCCGCAGGCAGGGCAATTCGCGGGCATCTCGAACTCTCGCTCCGTGCCATCACGCAACTCGACCACCGGGCCGAGGACCTCGGGAATCACGTCGCCGGCCTTGCGCAACACGACCGTGTCGCCGATGAGCACGCCCTTGGCTTTGACAACATCCTGATTGTGCAGAGTGGCTTGGCGCACCTCGCTTCCGGCAACGCGCACCTTCTGCATGACGGCGAACGGAGTGGCCCGCCCGGTGCGACCCACGCTCACGACGATGTCGAGGAGTTTGGTGTTCACCTGCTCCGGCGGATACTTGTAGGCGATGGCCCACCGGGGCGCACGGCTCGTGGCGCCCAGTTCGGTGTGCAGGGCGAGCTCGTCGACCTTGACAACAATGCCGTCGATCTCGTGCTCGACACGTGCGCGATTCTCGCCATACCAGGCGATGAATTCAGAAGCCTCAGACCGGCTCGGCGCGACCCTGAAGTGCGTGCTGATCGGCAGCCCCCACGTGCCCAGGAGTGCGTACACCTCGCTCTGCGCGGCGACCGGCGGTTGCTGCCACGCGCCAATCCCGTGCACGATCATCTGCAACCGGCCGAGACGATCGCGCATGCGCTGCAGCTGGTCGCCCGACTTGCCGTCAGCCTTCTGGCGAAGGCTGCCCGACGCCGCATTGCGCGGATTCGCGAACACGCGTTCACCGGCCGCTGACTGGTCGGCATTGAGCGCACGGAACGCTTCGACGGGAAAGAAGACCTCACCGCGAACCTCGACAAGATCGGGGTGCCCCTCCCCCATCAGCCGATTCGGGATCCCCGGGATGAGCGCCGCATTCTCGGTCACGTCTTCACCGACAACGCCGTCGCCGCGCGTTGCGGCGCGTACCAGTGCCCCCCGCTCGTACCGCAGGTTGAGAGCGAGGCCATCGATCTTGAGTTCGCACAAATAGGCGATGGCTCGACCGGCATCCCGTTCGACCTTCACCGCCCACGCCTCGAACTCTTCGAGCGAGAACACGTTATCGAGACTGAGCATGCGCTCTGCGTGCTGCACGGGAGCGAACAGAGTGGTCTCAGCCCGGCCGCCGACGGTCTGGGTCGGGCTGTCCTGCCCCTGAAGCTCCGGATGCGCGCGCTCAAGTTCGTCGAGACGGCGAAGGAGTGCGTCGTATTCATCATCACTCACGATGGACACGTTGCGCTCGTAGTACGCGTCACGAAGATCGACGATGCGGGTGGTGAGCTTTTCGGCTTCGGCTCTCGCGACCGCGAGGTCTTCGGGAATTGCCACGCCCACAGTTTAGATTGAGCGCCCGACTCCCGCGCCGACCGCGGCGGGGAAACCGCCGACCGACACGACCGAAACCGTGCGGTCGATTGTGCACTGTCCGAGCACGCGGGTTCCCACATAGACAACGGCAGTTTGGCCGGTCGCAACGCCATTGAGCGGCTCGTCCGGGGTGATCACGAGCTCTCCGGCAGTGACCCGAGCTGTGGCCAGCACCGGATCGGCGTGCGCGCGGATCTGCACTTCGCACCGAAATGGCGCAATTCCGTCGTCGAGCCGGTGACTGATATCGCTGACAATCGGGTCATTGCCCGCCCAGGTGAATCGTGTTCCCGCGATCTCCTTCACGTCGAGTGCGGCTTTCGGTCCGACCACGACTTCGTTCGTGATCGGCCGCACCTCGAGCACGAAGCGAGGCTTGCCATCGTCAGAGGGAAACCCGATGTTGAGGCCCTTACGCTGGCCGACGGTGAAGGCATGGGCGCCCTCGTGCGTTCCGATCGTGGCGCCAGTGCGGTCGAGGATCGCACCGGGTTCGGCTCCCACGCGGTCGGCAAGCCACCCCCGCGTGTCACCATCAGGAATGAAACAGATGTCGTGGCTGTCGGGTTTTGACGCAACGCTGAATCCGCGAGCGGCAGCCTCGGCGCGAACCTCCGCCTTCGACGGGGTAGCCCCGAGCGGAAACATACTGTGCGCGATCTGGTCGGCAGTGAGCACGCCGAGCACGTAGCTCTGGTCTTTCGCCCACGCCGCGGCGCGGTGCAACTCCCGGTTGCCCGCGGCATCCAGCACCACGTTTGCGTAATGGCCGGTGACGACAGCATCGAAGCCGAGGGCGATGGCCTTGTCGAGCAGAGCGGCGAATTTGATGCGCTCGTTACAGCGCATACACGGGTTCGGCGTGCGACCGGCCGTGTACTCGGCAACGAAATCGTCGACGACCTCGGCCTTGAAGCGTTCGGAGAAGTCCCAGACGTAATACGGGATGCCGATGATGTTCGCCGCGCGCTGGGCATCCATCGAATCTTCGATCGTGCAACAACCGCGAGATCCGGTGCGCAAAGTTCCCGGCATCCGGCTGAGCGCAAGATGCACGCCAACGACGTCGTGCCCCGCGTCCACGGCGCGGGCAGCGGCCACGGCGGAGTCCACCCCGCCACTCATCGCCGCCAGAACTCGCATGTGATCCAGTCTAAACGGGCCGTCCTTGTCGATGCCTGGACGTGCGACGGGCCGCAATCGGCCACGCGACCGCCCGGCGGTCAGCCGTGGGCGAGTCCGGCTCGTTTCGCCCGCTCGACGGCGGCAGGCAGCGCGGCGATGAGAGCGTCGATATCGGAATCCGTCGTTTCGTGGCCGAGGGTGAAGCGCAGTGCGCCGCGGGCATCCGCTTCGGACACTCCCATGGCGAGCAGCACGTGCGACGCCTCGGGGACACCCGCTTGACACGCAGACCCCGTCGACACCGAGAATCCCGCCATATCGAGCAAGAACAGCAAAGAATCGCCCTCACAACCGCCGAACGTGAAGTGGGCGTTGCCGGGGAGACGGCCCTCCGGCGACGGATCACCACGCAGCACTGCCGACGGCACCGCGTCAAGAATTCCGGAGACCAGGCGATCCCGTAGTTTCGCGAGCCGCTTGGCGTCGCCCGCTTGATTGAGTTGCACCTTCCTGGCCGCGGCGGCGAAAGCCACGGCACCGGCGACATTCTGGGTTCCAGAGCGGCCGCGTTGCTGATTCCCACCGTGGAAAAGGGGTTCGATCGACGCGAGGCGCGACAACGCGAGGGCTCCGACGCCCACCGGTCCCCCGATCTTGTGCGCTGAAACGCTCAGTGCCGCTAGTCCCGCCGCGCCGAAATCGATCGGCAGATACCCATAGATCGACACGGCATCGGAGTGCACGGGCACGCCGTGCGCGTCGGAGAGTTCGACAATTCGCCCGATCGGTTGGATCGTTCCGACCTCGTTGTTCGCCGACATCACGGTGACGAGCGCGACATCCGGCCCGAGCGCGCTCTTGAGCGCCGACTCATCGACTCGGCCCAGTTCATCGAGGGGAATCCATTCGACCTCGGCGCCGCTGTGGCCTGCGAGCCATTCCACCGCATCCATGGCCGCGTGATGCTCGCCCGCTGCCGACAGGATTCGCGGTCGCGAACTGTCGGCATTCCTCGACCAGAACAGCCCCTTGATCGCGAGATTGACCGCTTCGGTCCCGCCGCCGGTGAGGATCGTTTCTACCGGCTCTGCGCCAATGGATGCCGCGATCGCCTCGCGAGACTCCTCCAGCAGGCGCTTGGCGTGCTGGCCCTGACCGTGAATGGACGCGGGATTTCCGATCAGGGCAAGGGCATCCGCGTAGGCGGCAATGACGTCGGGCGGCATGGGGGATGTCGCCGCGTGATCGAGGTAAATCACCATGTCCCAACCACAAGCACCCGGTCTGGGGTACGAGACGATCCCGCACATTCATTACTGTAGGGGGCATGGCACCCGTCGACCCGCTCCGGAATCTCGGCGTGCGCATCACTCCCCGTGGCGGCGAGATCCGCGTGTGGTCTGAGCACGCGACGGCGATGGAAGTGCACATCTACGACGACCGCGACCCGAGCTGGGTCGTCAAATCCGTGCAGTTGAAACGCAACCCACACGGCGTGTGGTCGGCGACCACCCGCGCGCTCGCACCCGGCAAGCGATACTCGATTCGAGCATCCGGACCTGACGGCCCCAATCACGCCTTCAATCCCTCGAGGGATCTCATCGATCCTTACGCGCGCGGACTCGCGCGCACGCCCACGGGCACGTGGCGCTCCTACGTGCAAGACGACAGCTTCGACTGGGGCGAGGCGCGCAAGCCTCTCGTGCCCCTCGACCACACCGTCATGTACGAGGCGCACGTGAAGGGCCTCACCATGCTCAATCCCGAGGTCCCCGAGAATCTGCGCGGCACCTATGCCGGGCTCGCGCACCCCAGCACGATCGCGTACCTGAAAGACCTCGGCGTGACAACAATCGAGTTGCTGCCGGTGCAGCAGTTCGTGAGCGAGCAGCGGCTCATCAAGCAGGGCCTCGTGAATTACTGGGGCTATAACACGCTGAACTTCTTCACCCCGCACGCGGGCTATGCATCCCGAGAGGCCCAATTCGGGGGAGCTGCGGCAATCCTCCGCGAGTTCAAGGGGATGGTCAAGCTCCTTCATCTGGCCGGCCTTGAAGTGGTCCTGGATGTGGTCTACAACCACACGGCAGAAGAAGGTCGGATGGGGCCGATCACCTCCCTCCGTGGCCTCGACAATGCCTCTTATTACCGTCAGAACCACGAAGGCCACTACATCGACGTCACCGGTTGCGGAAATACTGTCAACGTCTCGACGCCCGCCGCCCAGCGGCTCATCCTCGACAGCCTCCGGTACTGGACGAACGACGTGCAGATCGACGGTTTCCGCTTCGACCTGATGGCCACGCTGGGGCGCGACCAGAACGTCGAATTCCAGCGCGATCATCCGCTTCTCGACGCCATTCTCCACGACCCGCAACTGGCGAACGCAAAAATGATCGCCGAGCCCTGGGATGTAGGCATGGGCGGCTGGCAGGTCGGCAACTTCCCCAACGGCTACCTCGAGTGGAACGACGGCTACCGCGACCGGATGCGAGACTTCTGGCTCACTGATATCGCCACCGCCCGCGCTCATGGGATGGCCCCGAACGGGATCGGATCTCTGGCTCGCCGCTTGGCCGGGTCGGCGCACGTGTTCTCGGTGGAGCGCGGACCACTCGCATCCGTCAATTTCATCACCGCGCACGACGGCTTCACCATGGCCGACCTGACCGCTTACAACTACAAGCACAACATGGGCAACGGCGAGAACAATCGCGACGGAACTGACAACAATCACTCCTTCAACCACGGAGTCGAAGGTCCCACTCACGAGACAGCCGTGCTCGAAGCACGACAGAAGACGATGCGGAACCTTCTCGGCAGCCTGCTGCTCTCGGCGGGCATCCCGATGATCACCGCGGGTGACGAATTCGGGCGCACGCAGCGGGGCAACAACAACGCCTACTGCCACGACAGCGAGTTGACCTGGGTGACCTGGCAGCGCGAGCCGTGGCAGGAGGATTTGTACCGCGTTTCGCGGGAACTCCTCCGCTTGAGACGGGAGAACCCGGCGCTTCGACCGGTGAGATTCGGCCGCTCGGGCGAGAAGGTTCCGAGCGCAACGCAAATGGATTGGTACAACAAAGAAGGCATGTCGATGACCTTCGAGGACTGGGATTCGCCCGCCGAACGCACTTTGCAATTCCTCGCGGCATCGACGCCGGAGTTCGAGGAGCTCAACCGCATCCTGCTCATCCTCAACGGCATGGTCGACGACGTCACGGTCACCCTTCCGGAGCACGCTGAAGTGGGCGGATACACACTCTTGTTCGACTCGGCCGAGCCGAATCGAACCGGCGACACCTGCGAGCCTGGAGCTCCACTCGTCGTCACGGGCACCTCCATCCGTCTCTTCCGCGCCCACTAGCGCCATCCCGCCGAATGAGCACTTTCTGCTCTTATACGCTGGGCATAAGAGCAGAAAGTGCTCACCCGACGGAACAGGGCGGGGGATGATGACTCGGGCTACCGCGGCGCTGGATGCGGCGGGAATTCCATTTCGGG
>JANOYC010000024.1:0-2108 GCA_031428675.1 Microbacteriaceae bacterium
AGAGCCTCGATCTCGAGGGGACCCTCTCACCGACGACCCGGCAGCTCTACGAGCGGAACATGCGCACGCTCGTCCTGCCGGCCTTCCCGGACTGACCCTGCGGGACGTCGGTGTGGCTCGGTGCAACAACCTCGTCAAACAGTTCGCCAGGCAGAGCTACAGCCGCGCGAAGCAGGCTAGGGTCGTGCTCCGGCTCGCTTTCGGACTCGCCGTTCGCCACGAGATCCTCCCGCGCAACCCGATGGACGGCGTCGCCACGGCGGAGGGCTGCCCGGTGACCGTGTCGAGGTACTCATTGTTGCGGGGCCGGGGTGCTCGCAAGCACCATCGAGACCGAGACGATCTTCCAAAGCGAATAGCGTCGAACACGCCCCCAAACATGGGGTGTTCTCCGGTTACACCCTGACAAAAACGGTCTGCGCGGCAGAGCCAGTGACTAGGCTGGACTCGACCCGGTGCTCGTGCCGTGAGGGGAGGTAACTGATGTCTGAGCCGTGGCTCTCAGCCGATCAGATCGCATCTCACCTCGGGGTGACCAAGGATACGGTGTACGCCTGGATAGCGGACAAAGGGATGCCCGCTCACAAGGTGGGGCGTCTCTGGAAATTCCAGGTGAGTGAGGTCGATGAGTGGGTGCGTTCGGGGGGAGCCTCATTGGACGCCGACTGAAGTATGTCGGAGGCCCGGCATAGCCTGAAAAACTTTCGCGCGTGAGACCGAGCAGCGGAACAGATGAGGGAAGGAGAGCGCGTATGAGCAGCTTCAGAATCGGGCCGGTGAGTGTCGAGATGCTGGATGGTCAACACGCGATCACGGTCGTTCCCCCAAGTCAGTGGCATGGTGACAGGCAGGAACGACCCGCGAAGACCGTGCTGGCCAACCTCAAGTCCGATGACGGGCTCCGCGCGCAGGTCTCCCTGGTTCGCTGGGATGACAGCGACGAGATCTCGCTCGGCTTCGCGGAGCTTCTCGCAGGCCCGTCGGACTACGAGCGGTTGGAGGACGCCGGAGCGATCTCGCCGAAGCTCGTTGATGACAAGCTGGTCGCACGGATTCGTGCGCTGCGCTACGGGAAGACTGGGCGGGCCACGGGCGCGGCCGTCGACTGGCAGCAGATCGGCGAATGGGCTGGCGGCGACGCGCAAGCGTTGCTCGCCGCGCTCGGCGCGACACGCACGGGGGCATATGGCGTGCTGCTGCCGAACGCAACGCGCTTCAAGGCCGAGCCGGCCATCGAGGTGCCGCTCGCCGATCCGTCGGCATTGTTCGCCGTGTACGCGCTCACGCGCGTCGTACCAATCATGACCGGGTACGGCAAAGAGTCGGTGGAAGGCCCGAACGCATGAGCGGCATCGACGTCTCCATCGCGCTGCCCGAAGACGAGACGCCGGGCGAACTCATCAAGGGCTACTTCACGCTCATGCGCGCATTCGGCTGGGATCTCTACGTCACGAGCCACTTCACGTTGCGGGAATCGCTGGGGTCGCAGTGGTTCGCCGCTCGGATCAGCGAGCTGAAGGACTCGGACCCGAAGAACTGGCGACCCAACCACCGCTTCGAGCCGCAGGACCCCGGTGTGATCCTCCGCGACTACGTTCACGAGCAGGACTCTCCGTACCTGAGCGTGTTCGGCAGGCAGTTCCAGAAGCAGACCGCAGCGAAGAAGATCCTCGCCACGAGGAACACGTGGTTCCACTTCGGCGACGACCCGACGACCGCACAGCTTGTGGAGGCGGGGAAGGTCGTGCGTGGATTCGTGCAGTCCAGCGGTATGCACATCGCCGGGCGCATCGACGTCCTGATCGAGCGGCTGGACGACCTGCGCACAGGACGCTATCCCGCGGACGCCGCGCCGAGTTCGGCCGCAACAGTTCCGGCCGTCGCCGAGCCCGAGCCGCTCGATACACCGGACGACTTGCCTCGCCCGAGCATCGGTGGCACCTGGTTCGGCCCTATCCCGGAGCTGCGCTACCGCATCACTCGTGCGGGCGATGTCGTGCATCCCGACACGATGGAATCCGTGCGCTCCCAGATGACCGGCGACTTCGCCGACAAGGTTCGCGCCTGGACTGCCGTCGAGCCGCGAGGCCGCGAGCTGTGGATCGACA
>JANOYC010000025.1:0-5370 GCA_031428675.1 Microbacteriaceae bacterium
GCTTTGCTGCTCTTTGCGCGCCGCTTCTCCGACCGGGCCCGGGTTGGGGGGATGTTCAACAACTCCTACCAACCGGCTGGGGCGGCGCTCGTTATCTTGGCGGGGGTGCTGGACCAGCACCCGACCGTGCCCGACCCCACCCGCCCGATCGATCTGCTCGCCGCGCGCGGAGAGGTCACCTTCTCGGGTGTCGAGTTTGCTTACGCGAACGAGCGCGTCATCCTGCCCCGGTTCGATCTTGCGATTCCCGCGGGGCAGACGATCGCGCTCGTCGGCTCGACCGGCGCGGGCAAGTCGACGCTCGCAAAACTCATCTCGCGGTTCTACGACCCCGTGTCGGGATCGGTTGCGCTCGACGGCGTCGATTTGCGTCGGCTGCATCCGAAAGACCTGCGCCGCGCGATTGTGATGGTGACGCAGGAGGCCTACCTGTTCTCCGGAACCGTCGCAGACAACATCGCACTGGGCAAACCGGATGCGACGCACGACGAGATCGAGGCGGCCGCGCGAGCAGTGGGCGCGCACGAT
The DNA here is from genome assembly GCA_031428675.1 of Microbacteriaceae bacterium. GTDB lineage: Bacteria > Actinomycetota > Actinomycetes > Actinomycetales > Microbacteriaceae > JANOYC01. The sequence continues at coordinate 529 of JANOYC010000025.1, forward strand.
TTCATCACGGCGCTGCCGCACGGCTACGACACCGACGTCAACAAACGAGGCGGACGCGTGTCGGCTGGCCAGCGACAGTTGTTGTCGTTCGCGCGTGCGTTCCTCGCCGACCCGGCCGTGCTCATCCTCGATGAGGCGACGGCGTCGCTGGACATCCCGAGCGAACGACTCGTGCAGGAGGGGTTGCAGACACTTCTCGCCGACCGAACGGCGATCATCATCGCGCACCGCCTGTCGACGGTGGCGATCGCCGACCGCGTTCTCGTGATGGAGCACGGTCGCGTGGTCGAAGACGGCGAGCCTGAAGAACTCATCGGCGGCACCGGGCGCTTCGCGCGGCTGCACGCCGCGTGGCGCGACTCGCTCGTCTAGCGGCCGCGCTGCTGCGTGCTATCCCTCGTCGCCGACGTGGATTGCGAACACCGACATGCCCGGAATGGTCGCGGTGAAGCGGCCCTCGCCGTCAACGCTCACCTCGGCGCCCGAGATGACCTCGGTGTAGCGACCGGGCACGAGGCTCGTGTCGAAGGTGCGGGAGACCGAATCTTCGCCGGCGTTGAACACCGCGAACCCGAGATCACCGCGACCGAATGCATACGCCCAGGCGTCGCTCCACTCGTCGGTGATGGGGGCGTCGCCGACGGCGGAGCGAAAATTGACCATCCCCGTCACGAGCGGCCACCGGTGCTGGCAGGTGAACGAGCCGGTCGTCGGTGACTCGACGCCCGCATCCGTCACGGCGAGGCCGCCGCCGTACTCGGCGCAATCGGCATCGAGGATGCGCGGGCCCTCTTGCGGCGGGCCGTCATCGCGCGTCGCGAATGCGTACCCGGAGAACAGGACCGGCGTGCCATAGGGTTGCGCGAGCGTGAACGCCGTGGCGAGCAGGTAGGCGTTGCCGTCGCGCCAGGTCAAGGATTCGCCGTTGCGCTCGGTGTCGTGATTCTCGACGAACACGATCGCCTTATCGCTCGGCACGTAGCCGTCGGTGACGCCGAATTCGTTGCCGAGGCTAAGCGACGCGCTCTCCACGAGCGAGCGCACGTCGCGCGCGAAACCGAACTCAAACACGTCGCCGCTCGCGACATACTCTTCGGGCTGGATCGGCTCACCGAAACCGCGGATGACCTCGTGCATGATGCGGGTCTCGTCGGGCAGGCGACCAACGATCGCGGCGACATCGTCGGCCGGCATGTGCTTCGCGGCGTCGATGCGGAAGCCCGCGACGCCGAGTGACAGCAGGTCCTCGAGGTATGCGACGATCCTGTCTTGCACGGCTGTCGTGTCGGTCCTGAGGTCGGCGAGCCCGAGAAGCTCGCAATTCTGCACTTCGCCGCGGTTCTTATAGTTCTGGATGCCGCCGCTGGCCGACTCCGTGCAGGCGTGAAAGTCGTCGCGTCCGTAGAGGCCGGGGTAGTCGTAGTGGTCGTAGGGCGTGCCCGCGATGCCGACGCCGGGTCCCGACGCGGCCATGTGGTTGATCACGGCATCCGCGATGATCTCGACGCCGGCGGCCTCGCACTCTGCAACCATCGCGGCGAACTGCTCGCGCGTGCCGAGGCGTGACTCGATCCGGTAGCTCACCGGCTGGTAGCTCGTCCACCACTGCTTACCGACGATGTGCTCGTTGGGCGGGCTCGTGAGCACCCAGCCGAAGCCGTTCGGGCCGAGCGAGTCGGTGCATTCACGACCGATCGATTCCCAGTTCCACTCGAACAGCTGCACGCCCGCGTCGCGCGTTCCGGCCGGCGCTGGCTTCGGTTCGGTGGGAGCACACGCGGTGAGAGTGAGGGCAACAGCGAGCGCGACGACCGCGAGCTTCGTGAGCGCCGAGTGCAGCATCCGAATTCCCCCGGTGAGATCTCGTTGCCCGGTTAGATCTCGAGCGCGCCGATGTTCTCGCCGTATTGGGTTTGGCCCACAATCTGGAACCCGATGCGCTTGAAGAATTCCTCCGGGCCGTCTTCGCCGGACTCCCAGATCACCGTCAGGCGGTGAAATCCGCGCGAGCGGGCTTCTTCGGCGAGCGCACGTACGGCGAATTTGCCGACGCCGCGGCCTTGGGCGTTTCCGGCCACGTTGATGCGCCAAATGCAGCTACGAAACTCTTCCTGCTCTGCATCCGCGTCGAAGTTGCCCATGATGAAGCCGACGACCGTTTCGCCGTCGAGCACGACTCGGGGCCAGGTGGTGCTCGGATTCACGTATGCTTCGGCGATCGAGTGCGACACCGGCTGCACGAATTGCTCTTGGCCGGGCTTCAGAGTGAGAGAGTTTGCCGCCACGATGGTCTTCGCCGACAGCTCTTCCAGTCTCAAATCGCCCATGCGGTCAAGGCTAGCCTCTGAGCGTCAAGCACGAATAGCGATATCTCGACGTCAAGATATTTGGGTGGAGCGGTAAGCTACTCGTGGCCCGCCTAGAGAGGAACTGCGTTGTCGAAAATCAAGGTTGAAGGAACGGTTGTCGAACTCGATGGCGACGAGATGACCCGCATCATCTGGCAGGCCATCAAAGACACGCTGATCCACCCCTATCTCGATATCAACCTCGAGTACTACGACCTCGGCATTGAAAGCCGGGATGCGACCGACGACCAGATCACGATCGACGCGGCGCACGCCATCCAGAAGCACGGTGTCGGCGTGAAGTGCGCGACCATCACGCCCGACGAGGCTCGCGTTGAGGAGTTCGGCCTCAAGAAGATGTGGAAGAGCCCCAACGGCACGATCCGCAACATTCTCGGCGGCGTGATCTTCCGCGAGCCGATCATCATCTCGAACATCCCGCGTCTTGTGCCGGGCTGGAACAAGCCCATCATCATCGGGCGCCACGCGTTCGGCGACCAGTACCGCGCTACCGACTTCCGCTTCGCCGGCAAGGGCACCCTCACTGTCGAGTTCACGCCCGACGACGGCTCGGAGCCGCTCAAGTTCGAGGTGTTCCAGGCACCCGGTGACGGCATTGCCCAGGTGCAGTACAATCTCGACGCGTCGATCGTCGACTTCGCTCGTGCATCGCTCAACTACGGGCTCTCGCGCAATTACCCGGTCTACTTGTCGACGAAGAACACCATCCTCAAGGCCTATGACGGCCGGTTCAAGGACATCTTCGAGGAGATCTTCCAAGCGGAGTTCAAGGAGAAGTTCGACGCCGCGGGACTCACCTACGAACACCGCCTCATTGACGACATGGTCGCATCCGCTATGAAGTGGGAGGGCGGCTACGTCTGGGCGTGCAAGAACTACGACGGCGACGTGCAGAGCGACACCGTGGCGCAGGGCTTCGGCTCGCTCGGGCTGATGACCTCGGTGCTCGCGACTCCGGATGGCACGGTCGTCGAGGCGGAGGCCGCACACGGCACCGTCACCCGGCACTACCGCCAGCACCAAGCCGGCAAGCCGACCTCGACCAACCCGATCGCGTCGATCTACGCGTGGACACGGGGACTGGCGCACCGTGGCAAGCTCGACGGCAATGACGCGCTGATCGACTTCGCGAACACGCTCGAGGACGTCGTGATCAAGTCGGTCGAGGCCGGCTCGATGACGAAAGACCTCGCGCTGCTCGTGGGCCCCGACCAGAAGTGGGAGACGACCGAGGAGTTCCTCGCGACGCTCGACCGCAACCTGGCGGCGCGCCTGGCGTAGCGCTGGGGCGCCGTGCCCCGCGCCCCGCGCCCCGCGCCCCGCGTTGCCCGCAAGAGGGACCGTTCGGGACAAGAGGCACCCGGCGCCCGGGCACTCTCGTCCCGAACGGGCACTCTTGCGCCGCGTGGGGCGCAGGGGGCCGGAGCGAGGAACTCCGACCCCCTGACCGTGCGGTTCGCGACAGCCCGGTACTCCGCTCCGCCGCGAACCTGTCTTCCGCGAGGCTGTCTTTGCTTGACGACGGCCTTCGCGGCGAGACCGCGCTCGTTACGAGACCGCGCTCGCTGCGAGACGGCGCTCGCTGCGAGACCGCGCTCGTTACGAGACGCCGCTCGCTACGAAACCGCGCTCGAGTTCGTTTCGCTCGCGCCCGCGGTCGACCCGGCGGCCCCTGAATCGCCGGCAGAGTCGCTAGCGTGGCCATCCGCGGTGATGGTGCGAGCGCCACCCGAGTTCGAGGTGATCGAGACCTTGCGGGGTTTGGCCTTCTCGCTCACCGGGATCATCACGCTCAGCACGCCGCTGTCGTAGTTGGCGCTGATCTTGTCGGTCGCGATGCCCTCGCCCAGGTTGAGCTGGCGCAGGAACGATCCGCTCGGGCGCTCGTGGGCGAGCCACTTCACGCCTTCACGGCCGCGCGAGGTGCGCTCCGCCCGAATCGTGAGCAACTGACCATCGACATCGAGGTCGACCGATCCGGGGTCGATTCCCGGTAGGTCGCAATTGAGGATGTAGTGGTCGCCGTCGCGATACAGGTCAATCGGCATGAGACGTGGGCCTTGGCGGGTGTCGAGAAGTTCCGCTGCGACGCGGTCCAGTTCACGGAATGGATCAAAGAGAAGAGCCACAATCATCAACTCCTTCACGTGCGTCCGCCCTTCGGCGGACGATGAGCTCTGTTCGGTTCTAAGTTGAGTCCCCTCGACTCAACGCAACGATGTTAGCACTCACCTAGCGCGAGTGCCAAGTCGAAAAAGCCCGAATTTCCGGCGATTTTCAGCACGATTATTGCGCATCAGCGGGCTCATGCAGCGAGAATTGTGCGGATGCCCGGCGTGGTCACCAGCTCACCCGAGGCCAGGGCGAGCACCTCAATCGGCCACTTCCCGGTCGCGAGGTCGAGAAGTTCTCGCCCGCCAGCGACGATTGCGGTCGCGAGAACATCGGCGGTGACGATGTCGTCGGCGATCAC
>JANOYC010000026.1:0-1618 GCA_031428675.1 Microbacteriaceae bacterium
CGTGCCGACCTCCTGCCACCGGAGATCAAAGACGCGAAGCGTGCGGTCGGCATCAAGAAGAACCTCGCTTGGGGTCTCGTCGCAACCCTCGCCCTCACCGGCGGCGGATATGCCGGGTCGAGCTTCCTTGCCGAGGCCAGCAAGGAGCGCCTCGTTGCTGCGACAGCCACGACCCAGACACTGCTCGCCGAGCAGTCGAAATACTACGAAGTTCGCGAAGTCATGAGCACCTTGGACGCAGTCAAGGCCGCTCGGGGGGTCGGCGCATCGACAGAGATCGATTGGAAGAGCTTCATCGAGGAGATCGAGAAATCGCTCCCCTCGGGCGTGAGCATCACCGCCTATTCGGTGAGCGCCAGCACGCCGATCGAGGCACTCGCCCAAGCGAGCGTGCCGCTGCAGGGGGCCCGCGTCGGAACGCTCATCTTCACCGTCGTCGCGCCTGATCTTCCGCACATCGAAGACTGGCTCGTCAAATTACGCGGCGTCACCGGATACACCGATGCATTCCCCGGCACGATGTCACTCAGCGACGAAGCGGGAACCTACTCCGGCGACGTCACCATGCACATCACGCCGGACGCGTATTCACTGCGCTTCGCCGACGACCTGCCGACAGCGGGCACCGTGGCTCCGGCGCCTCAAACGGACGTGACCACGGGAACCGCCACCACGCCGACCGACACGACCGAGAAGGGCTAGCGCCATGCAGAAGAACCAAATGCTCACGATCGGCGGCGTCCTGCTCATCGGTGTCATCGGCGGTCTGGGGTACCTCCTGGGGGTGCAACCGCAGCTCGACGCTGCGAACGCTTCCGACGACCAACTTTCGGCTATCGAAGCGCAGAACACCATCCATTCGGCCGATCTCTTTGTGCTGAAGGAAGACTTCGCAAAGATCGCGAAGTTCGAGCGTGAACTCGCAACGCTCCGGGAGGCGATCCCTGCGGGCGATGATCTCGACGCCTTCCTCGGTCAGTTGCACTCCTTGGAGGCGAAGAACGGAGCCGTCATCACGGCGGTGTCTCCACTCGACGCGCAACCATTCATCCCGACCGCGGAGATCGCACCGATGGTTCCTGCCTCGGTAGACGCCACCACGTTCGTTGCTATTCCGGTGAAGATCTCACTGGCTGGCACCAAGGCGCAGGTGCTCGCGTTCATCGACGGCCTGCAGTCGGGTGACCGGCTGTGCCTCGTGAGCGGCGTCGTCATGCAGCAAGACATCGAGACGCCGACACTGTATTCGGCTGACGTGTCGACTCTCGTCTACGTCCTGCTCGACGAGCCGATCGTTGCCGTTGCTCCGACGGCGGTCGCCCCGCCCGAAGGAGACGTCACCGCCGAGGGTTGAGCCACGCCCAGCTTCCCGCCCTCCGTGGCGTCGCGACAGTAGACTCTGAGCGACGCTGCGGAGGGCAGCGCTCTGTGTGAGGAGTGGTGCATCTATGACCGACGACGACCAGAAGCGCTACAGCGACAAGGCGGGCCATGACGGCGACGGCGATGTGACGCCGTATCGTGAGTCGACGTCCGAAGACCCCACGCCGCCCGCTCTTGTCGAGCCGGTCCCGGCGGCTCCCGCGGTTGGCGAACCCGGCGCGTATGAGCCCGGCGT